>DATCLF010000224.1:0-5791 GCA_036564055.1 Spirillospora sp. | reverse complement strand
CGTGGAAAGAGGTCGAGGGCTTCGACTTCACCGACATCACCTACCACCGCGCCGTGGACCAGGGCACGGTCCGGGTGGCGTTCAACCGTCCCGAGGTGCGCAACGCCTTCCGACCGCACACGGTCGACGAGCTGTACCGGGCGCTGGACCACGCGCGGATGTCGAGTGACGTCGGGTGCGTGCTGCTGACGGGCAACGGCCCGTCGCCGAAGGACGGCGGCTGGGCGTTCTGCTCGGGCGGCGACCAGCGGATCCGGGGCAGGGACGGCTACAAGTACGCCGAGGGGGAGACGGCGGAGACGATCGACCCGGCCAGGGCGGGCAGGCTGCACATCCTGGAGGTGCAGCGGTTGATCCGCTTCATGGGCAAGGTCGTCATCTGCGTGGTGCCCGGGTGGGCCGCGGGCGGCGGGCACAGCCTGCACGTCGTGTGCGATCTCACGATCGCGAGCCGGGAGCACGCCCGGTTCAAGCAGACCGACGCGGACGTGGCGAGCTTCGACGGCGGCTTCGGATCGGCGTACCTGGCCCGGCAGGTGGGGCAGAAGTTCGCCCGCGAGATCTTCTTCCTCGGTGAGACCTACGACGCCGAGACCGCGCACCGGATGGGCATGGTGAACGCGGTCGTCCCGCACGCGGAGCTGGAGAAGACGGCGCTGGAGTGGGCGCGCAAGGTCAACGGCGAGAGCCCGACGGCGCAGCGGATGCTGAAGTACGCGTTCAACCTGGTCGACGACGGTCTCGTCGGGCAGCAGATCTTCGCGGGCGAGGCGACGCGGCTGGCGTACGGCACCGACGAGGCCGCCGAGGGGCGCGACGCGTTCCTGGAGAAGCGCGCCCCCGACTGGTCTCCGTTCCCCTGGTATTACTGACGTTTCCGGCGATGTTCCGGTGATGTCGACGCCGTGATGCCGATGCCGGGGCCCGGCCGCGCGGGATGCCGAGCGGTGGCATGATCCGGCATGGCAACATAGGCCGTAACGTGCTGAAACGGCCCGAGGCGTCATGGTGCGTCCTCGTCCGGTACGTTCTCTGCGGTAGTACTTGATGTCCGAGCGCACGGTGTGGGCCGGTATGCCGTGGTCCGGTCGTCGCAGGTCTGGGGGTCTTGGCGGGTGCGGGTCTTCTCCATCCCGATGCGGACGCGTTTCCGTGGTGTCACGCGGAGGGAGGGCGTGCTGATCCACGGGCCCGCGGGCTGGGGGGAGTTCTCGCCGTTCCCGGAGTACGGCCCCGAGGAGTGCGCCCGCTGGCTCGCCGCCGCCCGGGAGGCCGCCCTGGACGGCTGGCCGGCGCCGGTCCGCGACGCGGTCCCGGTGAACGCGACGATCCCGGCGGTCGGCCCCGAGCGGGCGTTCGCGATGACGAAGGAGTCCGGCTGCCGCACCGCGAAGGTCAAGGTCGCCGAGCGCGGCCAGACCGACGCCGACGACCTGGCCAGGGTGGAGGCGGTCCGCGACGCGATCGGCCCGGACGGGCGGGTGCGCGTCGACGCCAACGGCGCCTGGGACGTCGACCGCGCGGCCCGCATGATCCGGTCGCTGGACCGGTGGGAGCTGGAGTACGTCGAGCAGCCCTGCGCGACGCTGGAGGAGCTGGCGCGGCTGCGGCGGCGGGTGGACGTGCCGATCGCGGCGGACGAGTCGATCCGCCGCGCCGAGGACCCGCTGAAGGTGCGGGCGGCGGGCGCGGCGGACGTGGCGGTGCTGAAGGTGCAGCCGCTCGGCGGGGTCGCGGCGTCGCTGCGGGTCGCGGAGGCGTGCGGGCTGCCGGTCGTGGTGTCCAGCGCGGTGGAGACGTCGGTGGGGCTGGCGGCGGGCGTGGCGCTGGCCGCCGCGCTTCCGGAGCTGCCGTACGCGTGCGGGCTGGGGACGCTGTCGCTGCTGGAGGGCGATGTGACGCGCGATCCGCTGGTGCCGGTGGCGGGTGAGATCGCGGTGCGGCGTCCCGTGGTGGACGAGGAGGCGCTGCGCCGTTTCGAGGTGCCCGCCGGCCGGTGGCGGGACCGCGCCGCGGCGGCACAGGCCAGGCTGGGCGGGCCCGAGGTGATCGGGGCGGCTCCGTGAACCCGGCGACCGCGCTCGCGCGGGTCCTGGTGGACGAGCTGCGGCGCTGCGGGATGACCGACGCGGTGCTGGCGCCGGGGTCGCGGTCGGCGCCGCTGGCGTTGGCGCTGCACGACGCCGCGCAGTCGGGCGGGCTCCGGCTGCATGTGCGGATCGACGAGCGGTCGGCGGCGTTCCTCGCGCTCGGCATCGCCAAGCGGTCGGGACGCCCGGTGGCGGTGGTGTGCACGTCGGGGACGGCGGCGGCGAACTTCCACCCGGCGGTGATCGAGGCGCACGAGGCGGGCGTGCCGCTGGTCGTGGTCACGGCGGACCGTCCGCCGGAGCTGCGCGACACCGGCGCGAACCAGACGACCGACCAGGTGAAGCTGTACGGGACGGCGGTGCGCTGGTCGACCGAGATCGGCGTGCCGGAGAACCGTCCGGGCATGGTGGCGTACTGGCGGTCGCTGGTGAGCCGCGCGTGGTGGCTGGCGCAGGCGCCGTCGCCGGGTCCGGTGCACCTGAACGCGGCGTTCCGGGAGCCGCTGATCCCCGACGGCGACGAGACCTGGTGCGAGCCGCTCGACGGCGACGAGACGGGCGCGTGGACGAAGGTGCGGCCGGCGATGCCGGGGTCGGTGCTGCACGTCCCGCCGACGCGGCGCGGGGTGCTCGTGGTGGGGGACGGCGCGGTCAACGTCAAGCGGTACGTGGCGGCGGCGTCGATGGCCGGCTGGCCGGTGCTGGCCGAGCCGCAGGGCAACGGCCGCTACGGTGATCACGCGTTGACGTCGCATCACTTCCTGCTGGGCGTCCCGGAGTTCGTGGAGCGGCACCGTCCCGAGGTGGTGGTGACGCTGGGCAAGCCGGGGCTGTCGCGTCCGCTGCTGTCGTTGCTGCGCCGCGCGGAGGAGCACATCGTCATCGCGCCGGACCTCGTGCACTGGCCGGATCCGGTGCGGTCGGCGACGCAGGTGGCGCAGGAGGCGGAGATCCCGGTCGTGTCGGGGGACGACACGTGGCTGAAGTCGTGGCGCGCCGCGGACCTCGCCGCGACGGCGGCGGTCGACGAGGTGCTCGACGCGGTGCCCGAGGTGAGCGAGCCGCGGCTGGCCCGCGACCTGGCGGCGTCGCTGCCGGGCGGGTCGCTGCTGTTCATGGCGGCGAGCATGCCGATCCGCGACCTGGACCAGGTGATGCGGCCGCGGCGGGGCATCCGGATCATGGCGAACCGGGGTGCGAGCGGGATCGACGGGCTGGTGTCGACGGCGATGGGCGCGGCGCTGGCGCACGGCGGGCCGTCGTTCGCGCTTCTGGGCGACCTGGCGTTCCTCCACGACCAGAACGGGCTGATCCTCGGGCCGCAGGATCGCCGTCCCGACCTGACGATGGTGGTGGTGAACAACCGTGGCGGCGGGATCTTCTCGCTGCTGCCGCAGGCGGCGCTGACCGATCCGTTCGAGCGGGTCTTCGGGACTCCGCACGAGGTGGACCTGGAGGCGGTCGCCGCCGCGCACGGCATTCCGTACCGGCGTCTGGAGGCCGCAAAAGACCTCCCGAAGGCGCTGGTGGGGGAGGGGCTCCGGATCGTGGAGGCCCGTACGGACCGTGAGACGAACGCGGTGCTGCACGCCGAGATGCGCAAGGCGGCCCACGCCGCCGTCCGCGCTCTGCTGGCCTGATTCTCGGAAGCCGCCGGCGACGTCGCACGACGAAGGTTAATTCATCGTTCAACTTACAATGTAAAGGCGCCGGGCGGTGCGTCCCTCCCCACACCCCACGACAAAAAGATCAACGACAGCAGAAGCCGAACAGCCGAACCGTGTGCGTTCCCTGCTGAGTGAGCAGCCTGCTGAGAGAGCACGGTCAGGGCAAGATCTTCCTCTCGTAAGCGGTGGCCACCGCCGCGGCCCGGTCGTTGACGTCGAGCTTTGCGTAGATGTGGGTGAGGTGGGTTTTGACGGTGGCTTCGCTGATGAACAGTTCCCTGGCGATGTCCCTGTTGCTCGTGCCGCGCGCGACCAGGCGCAGGACTTCGAGTTCCCGGGCGCTGAGGGTCTCGGTGCGGGGCTCGCGGACGCGGGAGACCAGGCGGGAGGCGATGGCCGGGGACAGCACGGTGCGGCCCTCGGCGGCGGCGCGGACGGCGGCGAAGAGGTCGTCGCGGGGGGCGTCCTTGAGCAGGTATCCGGTGGCGCCCGCCTCGATGGCGGGAATCGTGTCGGTGTCGGTGTCGTAGGTGGTGAGGACGAGGATCTTGCACGGGACGCCGCGGCGGTTGAGCTCGGCGATGGCCTCCACGCCGCTTCCGCCCGGCATCCGCAGGTCCATCAGGACGACGTCGGGGCGCAGGCGCTCGGCGAGCGCCACCGCCTCACGACCGTCGGCGGCCTCGCCGAGCACGGTGAAGCCGTCGGTCGCGGCGAACATGCCGCGCAGGCCGTCCCGGACGACGGGATGATCATCGACGATCAGCAGGGTGATGTCAGCCATGTCCGGTCAACGGTACTGCCGGATCAGCGGCACCCGTGCGGACACGGCGGTGCCCCGGCCGGGCTCGGACTCGATCTCCAGGGTGCCGGCGACGCGTTCGGCGCGTTCGCGCATGGCGGTCAGGCCGAAGCCCGCGGTCGGGCCGGTGAAGCCGCGGCCGTCGTCGCGGATGTCGAGGGTCACCTCGTCGTCCATGTAGGAAAGGGTCACGCCGATGCGTTCGGCGTTGGCGTGGCGGGTGGCGTTGGTGAGGGCCTCTTGGGCGATGCGCAGGAGGGCGGCTTCGAGTTCGTCGTGCAGGGGCTCGACGGCTCCGGTGACGGTGAGGTGGGCCCTGCCGTCGGTGAGCTTCTTGAGCGCGTCGGGAAGCGTGTCGTGCTCCAGGTGGGTGGGCGCGAGGGCGCGGACGGAGCGGCGTGCCTCGCGCAGTCCCTCGCGGGCGAGTTCGGTGGCGCGTCGGACGTGCTCGTCGTCCCCGGCGGCCTGGAGCTGGGTGATGATTCCGGTCAGGCTCTGGGCGAGGGTGTCGTGGATTTCGGCGGCGAGGCGGCGGCGCTCGTCGTTGATCCCGGCTTCGCGGGCTTGGTCGAGGAGCTGGGCCTGCAGGCTCGCGTTCTCGGCGAGGGCCTGTTCCAGCCGGGCGTTGGCGCGCTCCAGTTGGGCGATGGTCTCGGCCTGGATTCTTGCCTGTTCTTCTTCTCGGGCGGCCAGGCGGCTGAAGATGAGGACCAGGGCGCAGTTGAGGACGAGGAGCCCGGCGAGAACGGTCGCCTGGCTCGTGTCGTCCGGTGGAAGGCCGCCGGACTGGGCGCCGGCCATGGCGACGGCCGTGATGAACAGTCCCGCCGTCACCCAGCGGCCGGTCAGGTACCGGTGGGCGTCGAAGTATCCGACGACGGCGTAGACGCTGTAGAAGGGGTTCAGCCAGGTCAGGCTGAAGCCCAGGGCGGTGCGAATCCAGTAGTAGGCGGGGCCGGGGATCCTCTCGGTGACGTGGAGGGTCTGGAGGAGCAGGACGGTGAGGAGGAGGACGGCGGCGGCGCGCTGCTCCTCGGGTGACATGACCCGTTCGCGGATGCTGAGGGCCAGGAGGGTCGCGATGGCCAGCAGGCCGAACGGGCCCCAGCGGAAGAAGCGTTCCCGGGACGCCTGGGCGGGCTTCATCTTGCCAGTTTGTCCTATTGCCAGCGGAACCAGCGCGCGGCGGCGGCGATCAGGGCGACGGTCCAGGCGGCGGTGACGCCCAGATG
>DATCLF010000223.1:0-9159 GCA_036564055.1 Spirillospora sp. | reverse complement strand
GCTGAACACGATCCACCCGGCGCCGCAGCTCGTTGCGCTCCAGGCCGAGCCGCCGCCTGAGCCTGGTGAGGAAGGGAGCGTCCCCACCGCCGACGCCTGACCTGCGCATCTGCGTCACCTCCCCGGAACGTCCCTCCGGGCAAGGGCCTTAGTCGTCCTTTCCCAGGATATTCCCGAGCCTGCGGGCCGGCACGTCGTCCATGACCGAATCCTTTCCAGGATCGGGACCGGTATGCGGAGACGCCGACCGAATCCTGTCGTCCTCCCCGTCCCCGTCCTTGTGCCCTCCCCCGTCCGTGCCCTCGTCCCCGTCCTTGTGCACGTCCCCGTCCTTGTGCACGTCCTGGTCGGCGTCGCTCCCCCGGGCCCCGCCCCGGCCCGGGCCGCCCGCCGCCAGCGCCAGCAGCGCTCCGAGAACGCACAGGCCCGCCGTGATCCAGAAGATCTCCCGGTACTCGGTGCGCAGCGCCTCGTCCAGGGCCGCGTTGTAGGCCGCCATCCGCCGGGCGAACTCGTCCTCCGACATCAGGAACGGCAGCGGCGGCTTCAGGTCCGCCGTCAGGCGGTGGAAGCGGTAGAACCCCCACGCCGACAACGCGGAGATCCCGAGCAGCATCCCCATCATCCGCGCCACCACCACCGCGGCCGACGCGACTCCGTGCCGCGCCGCCGGCACGTACCTCAGCACCGCCGACGACACCGGCGCGATCACCAGGCCGAGTCCCAGCCCCGTGACCACGAGATCGACGTCCATGCGCGGCAACGGCCCGTACGACGCCTCAGCCAGGTCCGCAGGCCACCCCGCGATCAGCAGATAGCCGGCCGCGGACACCGCCATGCCCGCCGCCATCGGCCACCGCTCACCGAACCTCCTCGCGGCCGCCCCCCCGGCCACCGCGGCGATCGGCAACGCCACGAGGAACCGCGTGAGCAGCAGGGCGCCCTCCGTGGCGTCCTTGCCGAGCACCGTCTGCGCCACCAGCACGACGTCCACGAGCGTCACCATCAGCGCCGCGCCCGACAGCAGGCTCACGCCCAGCGTCGCCAGCAGCGGTCCCCGCCGCGTCCCCGACAGGTCGAACAGCCTCGTCCGCGACCGGACCTCCCACAGCACGAACACCACGAGGACGGCCGCGCCCGCGGCCAGCACCGGCACGCCCCAGGACGGCAGCGCCGACTCCTGCGGCTCGGGGTTGTGGACGCCCGCCACGACGAGGCCGAGCCCCAGCGCGAGCAGAAGCCCGCCCACCACGTCCACGCCCGGACGCGGCCCCGTCCCGCGAAGGCCCGGCGACCGGCCGCCCGGCACCGCGAGCTGCACCGCCGCCAGCGCCGCCGCCACCAGCGGAAGGTTGATCCAGAAGATCGCCCGCCAGTCCAGGACCGCCGCGACGCCCGCCCCGTACAGCGGGCCGAGGACACTCCCCAGCTCCTGCGCCGCGCCCACCGCGCCGAGCACCACCGGGCGCTGCCGCTCCTCCCACAGGTCGCCCGCCAGGGCCATCGTCACCGGCAGCAGGGCGCCGCCCGCCACGCCCTGCACGACCCGTCCCGCGGTCAGCACCGGCACGTCACCCGCCAGCGCCGTCACCGCCGAGCCGGCCGCGAAGAACACCAGGCACCCCTGCAGCAGGGGACGCCGCCCGAACCGGTCCGAGAGCTGCCCGAGCAGCGGCATCGCCGCCACGTATCCCAGCAGGAACCCCGTCAGCACCGGAGTCACCCGCTCCAGCCGGTTCACCGGGATCCCGAGATCCCTCACCACCGGCATCAGGATCGTCGTCACGACATAGGCGTCCAGCGCGGCCAGCAGCACCACCGCCCCGCCGGCCCCGATCGCGACCCGGCGACGCCCCCTCACTTCGGTGCGCTGATCTTGTAAGGGGCGTCGAACTCGGTGAACGAGATGACCACCGCGCCCCGTCCCTCCGGGAACGCCCCCCTCACCTTGACCAGCCGGTGATCCGAGCGGTTCACCCACACCTGGCCCTTCAGATTCGCGTCGACCCCCGGGATCAGGCCCGACAGGCGGTCCTTCGGCAGCGTCACCCCCACCCGGTAGGCCTCCTTGCCGCCGACCTTCTCCACCGCCTGCGGCTCCGGCTTCGTCGCCGCCGAGAGCAGACCCGCGATCCCCCGCTGCGGGTCCAGCACCGCCGACGGGTCGTACATGCCCGCCGCGAGCGCCTTCGGCAGCTTGCGCCAGCCGCCCGTCCCCGCGTCCAGGTAGACGCTGTCCCCGACCGCGACGACCTTCATCTCCACGTTCTGGTTCTGCTGCTCGACCGTCAGCGTCCCCTCGGCGTCGCCGTCGCGCAGCAGCTTCAGATCGCCGCCCTTCACGACGACCGGGGTGTCGCCCTCCGACTCCACCGTGAACGCCACGCTCTTCAGGTTCCCCATCGCCTGTGCGGCCTGCCGCAAGGTCTGCGCGGCGTCGAAGTCCGCCTTCGGCTCATCGGACCCCCCGCTGCACGCCGACACCACCAGCGCCACCACGGGGACGAGGACGAGGATGCGTCTGAACATACGCGGACCCTACCGACGCCGCCCGCCCCCGTCACTCGGTACGGGGTATGACATCGACCCGCCTGAAGAACCGCCCGGAGGGGGACGCGGCCCCGGGAACCGCATGGCAGCCGCCGAACTCCCGCGGCTAAGATGACACCCGAAAACGGGCCCCCAACCGCAGCCGGGGGAACGCCCCGGGGCGGTAGCTCAGCTGGTCAGAGCAGGAGACTCATAATCTCTTGGTCGCGGGTTCGAGTCCCGCCCGCCCTACGGGTCCGGGCCGTCCACGCCCACGGACCGCGTGGGCCGGTCACCGTCAGGCCGGCCAGACCGGAGGGCGCTTCTCCAGAAAGGCGGTCATGCCTTCCTGCGCCTCCGGCGTCTGGCTGGAAGCGGCCATCACCTCGATCGCGTAGGCATAGGCGTCCTGTTCGGGACGGTCTAGCTGGGCGTACATCGCCTGCTTGCCCAGGGCCTTGCTGCGCGGGCTGCCCTGCGTCGCGCGGCGGAGCAGGTCGAGCGTCGCCTTCTCCAGCTCCTCGTCCGGGACCGCGTAGTTGATCAGTCCCCAGTCGGCGGCGGTCCGCGCGTCCACCACCTCGCCCGTCAGGGCCATCTCCGCGGCGCGCTTGCGGCCGATGTTGCGGGCGATCGCGACGAGCGGCGTGTGACAGAACCAGCCGCCCTTCCCGCCCGGCGCCGCGAACCCCGCGCTCTGCGCCGCCACCGCCAGGTCGCAGCTCGCCACGAGCTGGCACCCCGCGGCCGTCGCGAGGCCGTGCACGCGCGCCACCACCACCTGCGGAACCGACTGGATCGTCCGCATCAGCTCCGTGCAGACCTGGAGAAGGTCGCGGACGTCGGCGTGCGACGCCCCCGCCATGTCGGCGAAATCGTGGCCCGCCGAGAACACCGGCCCGTTCGCCGCCAGGATCACGCCGCGGGCGTCCGTGCCGCCCACCTCGCAGAACGCGGCCGTCAACGCGAGCAGGAAATCGCGCGACAACGCGTTGCGGCGGCGCGGACGGTTCATCGTGATCGTGGTGAACTCCCCATCGCGCTGAAGCAGGACGTCGTCTTCGCTCATGCTCCCGACGTTACGTCAGACCCCCGTCGTACGGTGGTCGGGTCCACGGACGCGCCGAGGGGGCACAAGCCTTGAAACTGCTCACCGCCACCGGCACCACCCAGGGATACCGCGCCAACGACTTCGACTGGTGCGTCGAAGGGGAACTCGTCCACATCGGGGCCGTGTGCGCACGCGACCGCGACGACCCCGACGGCGGCTGCGGCTGCGGACGCGCCTTCGCCGGGCTCAACTCGCACCGCGCCACGACGACCGCGATGGTCAGGGACGTCCCCGGCTTCACGGCCGACGACTACGTCCTCGCGATCAGTTCCAGCCTGGAGCAGCAGGGCTGCGACCCGTCCTTCGCCGAACACGAGGCGGCGCTCCTGCGGTGCCTCGTGCGCGACTGGCCGGTGGGGGCGATCGTCGAGCGGCGGCTGGATGAGATCGTGGTACGGCAGGTTCTGCAGCCCTGACCACGGGAGGCCCCATGCTCGTCGCGTTCTCGGTGACCCCGCTCGGCACGGGCGAAGGCGTCGGCGAACTCGTCGCCGAAGCGGTCCGGGTCGTCCGCGAGAGCGGACTGCCCAACCGCACCGACGCCATGTTCACCACGATCGAAGGGGAATGGGACGAGGTGATGGCCGTGGTGAAGGCCGCCACCGACGCCGTCGCCGCCCGCGCGCCCCGCGTCAGCCTCGTCCTCAAGGCCGACATCCGGCCCGGCGTGACCGGCGCCCTCGACGCCAAGGTCGAATCGGTGGAACGCCACCTGCGCTGAGCCCGTCACCGCGGGACGGCCGCCCCCGAACGCGCCGCCGGGATCACCAGCGGAGCCCCCGTCTCCGGGCAGTCGATCACCCGGCACGGCAGCCCGAACACCCTCTCCACCAGGTCGGCCGTGACCACCGACGACGGCTCGCCCTCCGCCACGATCCGGCCGTCCCGCATCGCGATCACGTGGGTGGCGTACCGGGCGGCGTGGTTGAGGTCGTGCAGGACCGCCACGACCGTCCGGCCCTCCTCGTGCAGGCGGGCGCACAGGTCGAGCACCTCGATCTGGTGCGCGATGTCGAGGTACGTCGTCGGCTCGTCCAGCAGGAGCAGCGGCGTCTGCTGGGCCAGGGCCATCGCGATCCACACGCGCTGCCGCTGCCCGCCCGACAGCTCGTCCACCGGCCGGTCCGCGAGATCCCCGACGCCCGTCGCCGCCATCGACTCCGCGACGACCCGCTCGTCCTCCCTCGACCACTGCCGCAGCAGGCTCTGATGCGGGTACCGGCCCCGCGCGACGAGATCGGCGACCGTGATGCCCTCCGGCGCGATCGGCGACTGCGGCAGCAGCCCGAGCGTCCGCGCCAGCTTCTTCGCGGGCCAGGACGCGATCGGCTCGCCGTCCAGGACGACGGTCCCCGCGGACGGCCGCAGAATCCGCGCCAGCGCCCGCAGCAGCGTCGACTTGCCGCACGCGTTCGGTCCCACGATCACGGTGAACGAACCGTCCGGCACCGCGACGTCGAGGTCCTCGGCGACGATCCGCCCGTCGTAGCCGAGGGCCAGCCCGGCGCCGGTCAGCCGTGCGTTGCCGTCCGTCATCAGATTCGTCCCGTCTTGCGTTCGGTCACAAGGAGCCAGATCAGGTACCCGCCGCCGAGGAACCCCGTCACCACGCCCACCGGAAGCTGGTGCCCGGGGAAGGCGCGCTGCGCCGCCCAGTCGGCCGCCACCAGCAGCGCCGCGCCCATGCACGCCGCCGGAAGCAGGTTGGGGCCCGCGGTGCGCGTCAGCCGCCGCGCGAGCTGCGGCGCGGTCAGCGCGACGAACGCCACCGGCCCCGCGGCCGCCGCGGCCAGCGATGTGAGCAGCACCGCCGCCGCCAGCAGGGTCAGCCGCACCCGCTCGATCGGGACGCCGAGCCCGTGCGCGGCGTCGTCGCCCATCTCCAGCATCCGCAGCGCGCGGCCGCAGCCCACGAGGACGAGCGGGCCGAGCACCCCGAGCCCGGCGAGCACCGGGGCCGCGTCCGCCCAGTCGCGGCCGTCGAGGCTGCCGGTCAGCCACAGCATCGCGCGGGCCGCCTCGATGATGTGCGCCTGGGTGAGCAGATATCCGTTCACCCCGGTGAGGACGGCGGCGACGCCGATGCCGACGAGGATGAGCCGCTGGCCGTGCGCGCCGTGCCGCCCCGACAGCGCCCACACCAGCAGCCCCGTCGCCAGTCCTCCCACCGAGGCGCCCGCCGCGACGGCGAGGCTGCCGCCGCCGGCCAGGACGATCATGACGAGGACGCCGGTGGACGCGCCCTGGGTGAAGCCGAGGATGTCGGGGCTGCCGAGCGGGTTGCGCACCAGCGACTGGAAGATCGCCCCGGCCAGGCCGAGCGCCGCGCCCGCCGCCAGCCCGGCCGCCACGCGCGGCAGCCTGATCTCGTTGACGATGAGCGTGTCGGCGGGCGAGCCCTGGCCGGCGAGGGTCCGCACGACCTCGACGGGGCTCATCGGGAAGTCGCCGGTGCCGATGAGCAGCACGCCCATGCCGAGCGCCACGGCCAGGCACGCGGCCGCGACCACGAGGGCGCGCGGCCGGAAACGCAGCGACACCCCGGCGGGTGCCCGCACCACGGCGGTGCGCGGGCGGCGGCCGGGGAGGAGACGCGCGCCCGTCATGCCGGCGTCCCGCGGCGGGGTCGGCGGACGAAGTAGAGGAACACCGGGCCGCCGGCCACGGCCATCACGATCCCCACCTGCAGTTCGGCGGGGCGGGCGACCACGCGTCCGGCGACGTCGGCGGCCAGCATCAGCGCCGGCGCCAGCACCGCGCAGTAGGGGAACAGCCAGCGCAGGTCGGCCCCCGTCAGCGCGCGGACGAGATGCGGCACCATCAGCCCGACGAACACGATCGGCCCGCACGCCGCCGTCGCCGCCCCGCACAGCAGCGTCACCGTGACGATCGCGGCGACGCGGACCCGCCCCGGGTCGGTGCCGAGCGCGCGGGCCGTGTCCTCCCCCATGGCCATCGCGTTCAGCGGACGGGCCAGCAGCAGCGCCACCGCCAGCCCCGCGGCGATGAACGGCAGGACCCGCGCGATCGTGGTGGTCTGCGCGGACGCGAGCGACCCCACCGTCCAGAACCGCATCCGGTCGAGGGACGCGGTGTCGAGGAGCTGCACCGCGTTCACGTAGGAGAACAACGCGGCGTTCAGCGCCGCGCCCGCCAGGACGAGCCGGGCGGGCGTGGCGGCGCGTCCGCCGCCGACCGCGTACAGCAGCACCGCGACCGCGCCGGCGCCGGCGAACGCGAACCACACGAACCCGGTGAACGACGTGACGCCGAGGAAAGCGATCGCCGAGACGACCGCCGCGGAGGCGCCGGCGTTGATGCCGAGCAGCCCCGGATCGGCCAGCGGGTTGCGGGTGAGGGCCTGCATCACCGCGCCGGCGAGCCCGAGCGCGAGGCCCGCGAGCAGGCCGAGCGCCGTCCGGGGAAGACGCATGTCGTGGACGATCGCGTACGCGGCCGAGTCGGCGCGGACGAGACCGTCCCACACCTGCCCGGGCGACAGCGGCTTCGCCCCGACCGCGAGGCTGAGCACGACGACGAAGGCCAGAAGCGCCAGCGAGCCGGCCAGCCCGGTCGCCCGCCTGCCGCCGGAGGACCGTCCGGTCGCGGCCGTGACGGGCGGGGGCTTCGTCGACAACAACACCTGGCGGGCTCCGGGGACGCTCCGGGACCGGGGTGACCGATCCCACCTGGGAACGAGCTCTTAGGTTAGGTTAACCTAAGCGCTGATCAAAGGCCCGCAATAGGGTCAGGTTATGTGATTCTTGGAGAACATCCGAAATGTCGAACACCGGTGCCCCACCTCTCTCCCGCGCCGGCCTGTCCCGGCGCGGCTTCCTCGGCGCGGGCGGCGCCGTCGTCCTCGGGGCCCTGATCGGCGCGTGCGGCGACAGCGGCGGCGGGGCCTCCGGCGGCTCGGGCTCCTGGACCTTCACCGACGACCGCGGCGAGAAGATCGAGCTGAAGTCGCGGCCCGAACGCGTCGTCGCCTACTCCGCCACCGCGGCGGCCCTCTACGACTTCGGCGTCGACGAGCAGCTCGTCGGGGTCTTCGGGCCGACCAAGCTGAAGGACGGCAGGCCGGACCCGCAGGCCGGGGACCTGCCCGTCGACCGGCTGGAGATCATCGGCAACGCCTTCGGCGAGTTCAACATCGAGAAGTACGCCTCGCTGCGCCCCGACCTGCTCGTCAGCAACATGTTCCTGAAGGGCGAGCTGTTCTACGTCCCGCCGGAGAGCAAGGACAAGATCTACAAGCTGGCGCCCAGCGTCGCGATCGCCGCGGGGGACGTGCCGCTGCCCAAGCCGATCGAGCGGACGTCCGCGCTCGCCTCCGCGCTCGGCGCGGACGTGAAGTCCGCCAAGGTCATCGCCGCCAAGGAGCGTTTCGAGAAGGCCGCCGAGTCGGTGCGCGCGGCGGCTCGGGAGAACGCCGGGGTGAAGGTCCTGGCGGCGTCCGCGAGCCCCGACCTGTTCTACGCCTCCAGCCCGGACAAGAACACCGACCTCATCTACCTCAAGGAACTGGGCGTCGACCTCATCGTCCCGGACAAGCTGGACCAGAACGGCTACTTCGAGAACCTCAGCTGGGAGAACGCCGGCAAGTACAAGGCGGACCTCATCCTCCTCGACTCCCGCACCCAGGCGCTCCAGCCGAAGGACCTCGGCGACAAGCCGACGTGGAAGGACCTGCCCGCGGTGAAAGCCGACCAGGTCGTGCCCTGGCAGCCCGAACCCCGCTTCTCCTACGCGGGCTGCGCCCCGATCCTCGAAGCCTTCGCCTCCGCCCTGCGGTCGGCGAAGAAGGTCGTCTGAGGGATCACGGCATGGCGAGACCGGTTCCCCCCTACGCGTTCTTCGACCTCAGCGTCCGGCGCTCCGAGCGGATCGGCCCGAACACGGTCCGCGTCACGTTCGGCGGGGACTGCCTGGACGGCTCCGGCGGACCGGCGTTCGTCTCGGCCGGACGCGACCAGCGCTTCAAGCTGTTCCTGCCGCACCCCCACCAGGACGCGCCGGTCATGCCCGACGACTCCGACGGTGCGACGTGGTTCGCCGACTGGCGGGCCCTGGACCCGGCCGAACGCGGCATCATGCGGTCCTACACCGTCCGTGACCTGCGGCCCGGGGAACTCGACGTCGACTTCGCCCTGCACGCGGACGGCTCGTCCGGCCCGGCCGCGCGCTGGGCGGCGAGGGCCGCCGCGGGCGACCGCGTCACCGTCCTCGGCCCGACCGACGCCGACAACGGCGGCTACGACTTCAAGCCGCCGCCGGGACGCCCGGTGCTGATGGCGGGCGACCTCACGGCCCTGCCCGCCATCGCGGGGAACCTCGCGTGGCTCCCCGCCGGGACGCCCGTCCAGGTCTGGATCGACGTCCCCGACCCGGGCGACCGGCAGGACCTGCCGACCGCCGCCGACGCCGACGTCACGTGGGTCTCCCCCGGCGGCCTCCTTGACGCGGTCCGCGGCGCGCGCGTCGCGGACGACGCCTACGCCTGGATCGCGGGCGAGTCC
>DATCLF010000222.1:0-12809 GCA_036564055.1 Spirillospora sp. | reverse complement strand
GTCCACGCGGGCCGAGGTCGACTTCACCGGCATCGTCGTGCTCAGCAACTGCTCCGGTTCGCTCGTGCGGGGGCCCCGGTCCCGCGATGGCGACGCCGCGCTGGTCATGACCAACGGCCACTGCCTGGAGACGGGCATGCCGGCGGCGGGCGAGGTCATCGTGGACCGGCCGTCGTCGCGGACGTTCACGCTCCTCGACCGGACGGGGACGAGGAACCTCGGGTCCCTGCGCGCCACCCGGGTCGAGTACGCCACGATGACCGACACCGACGTGGCGATCTACCGGCTCGACGCGACCTATGCCGCCATCCGCCGCCGCCACGGCGTGTCGGCGCTGCGCCTGTCGGCCGCCCGCCCGCAGGCCGGAACCCCGATCAAGGTCGTGTCGGGCTACTGGCGGACGATCTACAACTGCAAGATCGACGGCATCGTCCACCGGCTGCGCGAGGCGGAGTGGACCTGGAAGGACTCGATCCGCTACACCCCCGAGTGCCAGACCATCGGCGGGACCTCCGGCTCACCGGTCGTCAACGCGCGGACCGGCCACGTCGTCGGGGTGAACAACACCGGCAACGAGAACGGCGAGCGCTGCACCCTCAACAACCCGTGCGAGGTCGACCCGCAGGGGAACGTCACGGTCCGCAAGGGGATCAACTACGGCCAGCAGACGTACCCGCTCGCCCGCTGCCTCGGCACGGGCGGCGACGTCGTGCTCGGGGCGGGCTGCGCGCTGCCGCGGCCGTGACCTGGGCCCGGGGGACCCGCCGGAGCCGTGACCTTCGGCTCCGGCGCGGTTCACCGTTCCGCCAGCAGCCCGGCGCGGAGCCGGTCCAGGGTGGCGCGCAGCAGCCGCGAGACGTGCATCTGCGACAGGCCGATCTGCTCGGCGATCTGCGTCTGGGTCTTGTTGCCGAAGAAGCGCAGCAGCAGGATCGTCCGCTCCCGCTCGGGCAGCTCGTCGATCAGCGGGCCGAGGGCGTGCCCTTCGATGAAGGCGTCCAGCGCCGGGTCGTCCGACCCGAGGTGCTCGCCGACCGTGCCGGTGTCGCCGCCGTGCGCCCCGTCCGCCGGGGCCTCCAGCGACAGCGGCCGGTAGGCGTCGCAGGCGACGATGACCTCGACGGTCTCCTCCTCGCTGATCTCCATGAGCGCGGCGATCTCCCGGGTGGTGGGGGAGCGGCCGTGCTCGCGGGTGAACTCCTGCACGGTCCGCTGCAGGATCGGGCGCAGCTCCTGGATGCGCCGCGACACGCGGACGCCCCAGGTCCGGTCGCGGAAGTGCCGTTTCACCTCGCCGGTCACCACGGGGTAGGCGTAGGTGACGAAGCGGTCGCCGATCCCCGGGTCGAACCGGTTGATGGCCTTGACCAGCCCCAGGTAGGCGACCTGCTGAAGATCGTCGATGGGCTCCCCGCGGCCCGCGTACCGGCGCGCCACGCCGCGCACCAGGGGCGCGTGCAGGTCGACGATCCGGGCCCGCAGCCGTTCGCGTCTCGGGTCGTCCTCCGCGAGCCGGTTCATCTCCTCCAGGAGGACCTCGGCCTCTCCGTCGTGGAGGCGCGTCTCGGGGTACGCCGACGTCATACGGGTGTCTCCCTTCCGAGAGGCGGGCCGGCGAGGCGGGGGGCGATCGCTCGGTCCGCTCCCCGTACCCGGCAATCGCCGGCTCACACGGAAACCGCCGGCGGCGTGCGGAAACGGGACGGGAGACGGCGCCCGGCCGGGCGTGGCGCGCGGACGGGCGGACACACTGGTGCGGCCCAGGCTCGCGGCTCGGAGCACCCGGCTCCGGGCCGGCGAGTGGGCCGCGACGTCACTCTGCCCCGTCGGCACTTTCGGTAAACCAGTAGGTGTCTCAATGTCACGGGAGGGAGAGCACCGGTCGAAAGGCCCGTGACGCGGAACGTCCCGGGCTCCGGACACGCGCGGGGACATGGCGGCGTCCGCACCGGGTAGCAGCACGCGAGTGAAGGCACACGGGCGGCCGTCCGGAGCGGACGGCCCGGCCGGAACGCGCCGCAGGCGCGTCCTGGTGACGGGCTGGCCGAGCTTCCTGCACGGTGAGGCGACCGCCGGTGACGTCCTGGCGATGGACGCGGTGCGGCGGGCGCTCGACTCCGCCGGGGTGGAGCACGACCTCGCGTGGAGCCCGGTGTTCCGGCCGGACGGCCTGCACCTCGACCGCGCCGATCCCCGCCGCTACACCCACCTGGTGTTCACCTGCGGGCCGCTGCACGGACCGCAGGTCGAGGAGCTGCACCGCCGGTTCGCGCGCTGCGTCCGCGTCGCCGTCGGCGTGTCGGTCGTCGACCCGCACGCGCCCGCGGTCACCGGGTTCGACGCGGTCCTCCCGCGCGACGCGCCCGGGAGGGCGCCGCGGCGCGACCTGGCGGCGCTGCCGGAGACGCCGCCCGTGCCGGTCGTGGGCGTGGTGCTGGCGCCCGGCCAGGCCGAGTACGGGACGCGGCGCCGCCACGACCGGGTCGAGCGGGAGCTGACCGGATGGCTCGCCGCCCGCGCGTGCGCCCGGCTGCCGCTGGACACGCGGCTCGACCCGCGCGACTGGCGGCTCTTCGCGACGGCGGCGGAGCTGGAGTCGGCGCTGCGGCGGCTGGACCTGGTGGTGACGACGCGGCTGCACGGGCTCGTCCTCGCCCTGAAGAACGGGGTCCCCGCGCTGGCCGTCGATCCGGTGGCCGGCGGCGCGAAGGTCACCGCGCAGGCGCGGGCCTGGCCGTGGCCCGCCGTCGTGACCGTCCCGGCCGGCGCCCCCGGACAGGGCACCGGGCGGGACGGGCCGCTGCTGGACGTGCGGGAGCTGGACCGCTGGTGGGACTGGTGCCTGCGGCCCGGCGGCACCGGGCGTCCGCCCGCCCCGCCGCCGGACGCGGCCCTGATCGACGAGATGATGGACGTCCTGCGCGCCCGCTGAGCACAGGTGCCGTCGCCGGGTCAGGCCGGGCGGGCGACCACGAGCTCCCGTTCGAACCACGCGATCGTGGAGCGCAGACCCTCCTCGACCGGGATGCGGGGGCGCCAGCCGAGCACCGTCTCGGCGAGGGTCGTGTCGGGCCGCCGGACGCGCGGGTCGTCCACCGGGCGGTCCACGAAGCGGATCCGCGACCGCGAGCCGGTCAGCTCGATGATCAGCCGGGCGAGCCCGATCATCGACACCTCGTACGGGCTGCCGATGTTGACCGGTCCCGGATGGTCCCCGAGGGCGAGCGCGATGATGCCCTCCACGGTGTCGTCCACGTGGCAGATCGAGCGGGTCTGCGTGCCGTCGCCGGTCACCGTGAGGTCCTCGCCCGTCAGCGCCTGCCGCACGAACGTAGGGATGGCGCGGCCGTCGTCGGGCCGCATCCGCGGCCCGTAGCTGTTGAAGATCCGCACGATCGCGGCGTCGAGGCCGCGGGCGTGCCGGAACGCCGACGTCAGCGCCTCGCCGAACCGCTTGGCCTCGTCGTACACGCTGCGCGGCCCGACCGGGTTCACGTTGCCCCAGTACGACTCGGGCTGCGGGTGCACGAGCGGGTCGCCGTACACCTCGGAGGTGGAGGCGAGCACGAACCGGGCGTTCTTGGCCTCGGCCAGGTCGAGCGCGTTGCGGGTGCCCCGGCTGCCGACCTCCAGGGTCTGGATGGGCAGCCGCAGGTAGTCGGCGGGCGACGCCGCCGAGGCCAGATGGAACACGTACCCGACCTCGCCGGGCACGCTGACCGGCTCGGTGAGGTCGCGTTTCAGGAACCTGAAG
This sequence comes from Spirillospora sp., assembly GCA_036564055.1. Taxonomy (GTDB): domain Bacteria; phylum Actinomycetota; class Actinomycetes; order Streptosporangiales; family Streptosporangiaceae; genus Spirillospora. Next base: position 9,055 of record DATCLF010000222.1, on the reverse strand, counting down.
TCGCTCCGTTCGGCCAGGTGCGCGATGTTGCGGGACGTGCCGGTCAGCAGGTTGTCCAGGCACACCACCGAGATGCCCCTGGACAGCAGCGCCTCGCACAGGTGCGAGCCGAGGAAACCGGACCCTCCGGTGACGACGGCGCGTGGGTGTCTCATCGTGTCCCCCTAACGGTTGCGGGCGAGCGCCTCTTCTGCGGCCTCCACGACCTGGCCGGCGGAGATCTCCAGCAGGCCAGGGTGGGGCTCGCGGCCGTGCGGGTCCCCCGTGCGGCCCGCCCACAGGACGCGGTGCTCGGCCCGGTCGGGCGGCCCCCACAGGGCCGGCGGCGTCGGGCCGAACAGCAGCACCGACGGCGTCCGGAACGCGGTCGCGAGGTGGGCGACGCCGGTGTCGCCGCACACCACCAGGCGGGCCCCGGCCACGAGCGCGGCCAGGTCCGCCAGGCCGGTTCGGCCCGACAGGTCGGCGGCGGCGTCCAGCCCGGCGGACTCGACGACCCGCCGCGCGAGCGGCGCCTCCGCGGGGCCGCCGGTGACCACGACGCGTTCGCCCCGGTCGCGCAGCGCCGCCGCGACGGCCGCGAACCGCCCGGCGGGCCAGCGGCGGGCCGGGGACGCCGCGCCCGGATGGACGACGACGGCCCCCGATCCGGCGGCCCGGAGCGCGGGGGAGTCGGCCGCGGGCGGGTCCAGGTCCAGGTCGCCCGGGTCGGCGTCGAACCCGTGCGCCGCCACGAGCCGGCACCAGCGCGTCACCTCGTGCTCGCCGGGATCCCAGGCGGGCCCGGCGGTGTGGCCGGCCTCGGCGCACGCGAAGGCCACCAGCCGGCCCGGCGGCGGCTCGGCGAGCAGACGGTGGCTGCGCGGGCCGCGCCCGTGCAGGTTGACCGCCACGTCCACCGGCCGGGGACGCGGTAAGGGACGAAGGCCGTTCGCCGGCACCAGGGCGTCGACCGCCCCGGCGGCGCGGGCGAGCGGCCACAGCGCCGCGGGCGCGGCGAGCGTGATCCGGGCGCCGGGCATGCCGCGCCGCAGCGCCCGCAGCGCCGGGACGGCCGTCAGCAGGTCTCCGAGCCCGAGCGCCCGCAGCACGAGGACCCGGCGGGGCGCCGCGCCGGTCACGGCCACGACGGCTCGCGCGAGGGGCAGACGACCAGCTCCCGCACCTCGCATCCCGCGGGCCGGGACAGCGCGAACGCCACGGTCGCCGCCACGTCCTCGGGGCGGTTGAGCATGGCCTCCGGGCCCGGCCTGTACCGCTCGGCGCGGTCGTCGAAGAACGCGGTGTCCATGCCGCCCGGCACGATCATCGTGACCGCCACCCGTCCGGCCAGCTCGGCGGCGAGGGCCCGGGTGAACCCGACGACGCCGAACTTGGACGCGCAGTACGCGGTCGCGTCGCTCAGGGCCCGGAACCCCAGCGTTGACGCGACGGTCACGACCCGTCCCGGGGGCTCGTTCTCCAGGTAGGGGAGCGCGGAGCGCACGACGGCGGCGGTGCCCAGCAGGTTCACCTGGACGACGCGCTCCCAGTCCTCGGCGGGGACCTCGCCGAGCGGGCCGCAGGCGTCGATGCCGGCGGCGGTGACGACGGCGTTCAGGCCGCCCGCCGCGCGGGCCAGGCCGTGGACGGCGCGTTCGGCGCACCTGCGGTCGGCGAGGTCGGCCTGCATGTACTCGACGTCGTCCTTGGGCGGATGCCGGTCCAGGACGAGGGGCCGGCCGCCGTCGCCCGCGATCCTGCGCGCGACCGCGGCGCCGAGACCCGAGGCGCCGCCGGTGATGAGGACGTTCATGACGCGGTTCCCTTCCGTGTGGACAGCAGGCGGGTGGTGGAGCGCCCCTCCAGCAGAGGCAGCAGCACCACCTCGCCGTTGTGGGCGCGGACCGTCTCCGCCTCCGGCAGCGTCGTGCCGGCGTAGTCGGCGCCCTTGACCCAGATGTCGGGGCGCAGTCGTTCCAGGAGCGGGGCCGGGGTGTCGTCGTCGAACACGAGCGTGGCGTCCACGTCGCTGAGCGCCTCCAGGACCCGGACCCGGTCGGCGGCGGGCGTGACCGGACGCGTCGGTCCCTTGCGGCGCCGCACGGACGCGTCGGAGTTGACGCAGACGATCAGGCAGTCGCCGAGCCGCCGTGCCTGCTGCAGCATGCTGACGTGGCCGGCGTGCAGCAGGTCGAAGCACCCGCCGGTCGCCACGACGGTGCCGCCCGCCCGCCGGGTCCGCTCGACCACGTCCCAGGCGTCCTCGCCGCGCTCGGGCACGAGCCGGGCCGTGCCGGACTCGGCGAGCTGCGCCGCGACCGCCCCGGCGGCGCCCGCGCGGACGAACTCCGACGCGTGGTGGACGCCGGCGGTGACGGCGTCCGTGAGCGACCCGCCGTCGGCGAGGGCGCCCACCGCGCCCGCCGCGAAGCTGTCGCCCGCGCCGCACGCGTCGCCCCGCGCGGGCCGCGCCGGCGCGAGGAAGGGCGTGTCGGACCCGTCGCACAGCAGCGCGCCGTCCGCGCCGAGCGTGACCGCGACGCCCTCGACGCCCCAGGCGCGGCCGAGGTACCGGCCGCACCGCCCGGCCGCCGACAGCCCCGACCCCGTGACCTCGGCGCCGTGCGCGGCGGCGAGCCGCGCGGCCTCCGCCGCGTTGGGGGTGAGCAGCCGGACCCCGGCCACGGGCGGCTCGCCGCGCGGATGCGGGTCCCACACCACCGGGACGTGAGCGGGCAGCCCGCCGAGCAAGGACCGGACGGCGCGGTGCCGGGTGACGCCCCGCCCGTAGTCGGCGACCAGCACCGCCCCGGCCCCGGCGATCGCGCCGCCGACGCGCGGGCCGAGCGGCCCGTCCACGGCCCGTCCCTCCCCGGCGTCCAGCCGCGCCACCGACTGCCCCTCGGACCGGATGCGCAGCTTGCACGGGGTGGCGCCGTGCAGGTGGAACGCGACGACCTCGACGTGCTTTTCCAGCATCGCCCGCAGCCGCCGGCCGGGATCGTCGTCGGCGAGGGCGGTGACGAGCACCACCTCCCGTCCCGCGATGCCCGGCTGCAGCGCCGCCAGCAGCGCCGCGAGCCCGGCGCCGCCCGGCCGGGGCCGCTCCTCGGCCTGCTCGACGACGGGCACGGGCGCGTCCGGGCACAGGCGGCTGCTGGTTCCGACGATGTCGACGTCGAGCAGGACGTCGCCCACGACGACGAGCGGAGCGGTCATGGTCTCACCCCCAGGGCGTCGTCGATCGCCCCGCACAGCAGGTGGACCGCGGCGAGGTGGATCTCCTGGACGGTCGCGGTCGCGGCGGCCTCCACGGTGACCGCGTCGTCGCACGCCTCGGTGAGGGCGTTCGGCCCCGGCCCGGTGAGGGCCCACGCGGTGACGCCGGCGGCGCGGGCCCGGCGCGCCGCCGCGATCACGTTGGGGCTGGCGCCGCTGGTCGACAGGCACACCAGCACGTCGCCGGGACGGCCGTGCGCCTGCACCTGCCGTGCGAACACGTCGACCGCGCCGTAGTCGTTGGCGATGGCGGTCGTCGAGGAGGCGTCGCCGTGCAGCGGGATCGCCGACAGGGGCAGCCGCTCGCGCTCGAAACGCCCGACCAGCTCGGCGGTCAGGTGCTGCGCCTCGGCGGCGCTGCCCCCGTTGCCGCACGCCAGCAGACGGCCCCCGTCCCGCAGGACGCGGGCGAGAATGCGGCCCCACCCCACGATCGTGGGGACCTGGTCGCGGAACCGGAGGGCGGCCTCGGCGAGTTCTTCCAGCCGCCGGTCGTGGACGGCCGCCGTCCCGGTCGCGGCGCCGGTCCCGGCCGGCGTGCCCGTCGATGCCCCGGGCCGGGCGGCGGGTGCCGTCACGCCGCCACCTCGCCCAGCGCGGCGGCGTGCCGGTACGCCTCGACGGTCGCCGCGGCGACGCGGGCCCACGCGTAGTGGGCGCGGACCCGGCCGGTTCCCGCGCGTCCCATCGCGGCCCGCGCGGCGGGGTCGTCGAGCAGCGCGCGGACCGCGGCGGCCGCGGCCCGGGGGTCGCGCGGGGGGACGAGGGCCCCGGTGACGCCGTCGACGACGGTGTCGAGATGCCCCCCGACCGCGCTCGCCACCACCGGCACGCCGCAGGCCATCGCCTCCAGCGGAACCATCCCGAACGGCTCGTACCAGGCGAGGCTGAGCGCCAGGCTCGCCGACCGCAGCAGCGCGGGGACCTCACCGCGGCCGAGCCGCCCGAGGAACGCCACGCGGCCGGCGACGCCCGCGTCCCGCGCCACCGCCCGGAGCCTGCGCACCTCGGGGTCCCGGCCGAGGTCGTCGCGCGGCGGGCCCCCGGCGACGAGGAGCTCGGCGTCCGGCAGGTGCGCCAGCGCCTCGATGGCGGTGTCGACGCCCTTGCGCTCGACCAGCCGGGACACCACCACGAGACGGTGCCGCCCGGCGGTCCCGTCGGCGGCCCCGCCGGTGCCGGGTGAGAACAGGTCCGCGTCGACCCCGCACGGCACCACCCGGACGCGGTCGGAGGGAACCCCCATCGCGGCGAGCTCGGCGACCTCGTCGGCGCAGGTGGCGATCACCGTGTCGACGGCGCGGCCGAGGGCGCGTTCGAGCCGCACCCGGGACGCCGGGCTCGTGTCCCCGTCCCCTTGGTGGCGGCGCTTGACGGTGCCGAGCGCGTGGAAGGTCTGCACCACCGGCACCCGCCGCGACGCCGACGTCTGCGCGGCCTGGATCGCCGCGAGACCGCTCATCCAGAAATGGGCGTGCGCGACGTCGGGCGCGTCGGCGGCCCACCGGCGCGCCAGGTACCGGCCGAAGTCGTGCATCCATGGCAGCAGCTCGTCCTTGGGGACGTGCTCGGGCGGGCCCGCCGGGACGTGCTCGACGGTCACGCCGGGCGCGAGCCGCACCCGCTCGGGCTGCGCGGGCGCGTCCCGCCGCGTGTAGACGGTGACGTCGTGCCCCCGCCGGCCGAGCTCGGCGGCGAGTTCCGCGACGAACACGTTCTGCCCGCCGCCGTCGGCGCCGCCGAGCCCCGCCCGGCCGCCGGCCGCGGCCAGCGGGCTCGCGTGCTCGGAGATCATGGCTATCCTCATCGCGCCACCTCCCAGAGAAGTCGCCGCCAGTCGCGCAGGAAGCGCGCCAGGCCGTACCGTTCGAGGGCGTGGGCCCGCGCCTGCTTGCCCATCTGGCGGGCTCGCGGCGGGTCGGCGGCCAGGTCGCGTGCGGCCCCGGCCAGCGCGGCGACGCGCGTGGACAGCACCCCGGTCTCCGGCGGCACCGCCTCGACCGCCTCGGTGGCGGCGAGCGCCACCACCGGCAGGCCGAGCATCATGGCCTCGATCAGGGCGAGGCCGAGGGACGTCCACCGGTAGGGGTGGACGTAGACGCGGCGGCGGGCGAGTTCGCGGTGCATCCTCGCCTGCGGCAGGTCCTCGAAGGTCCGCAGCGACCCGGGGGCGACGCCGAGCCGCGCCGGCACCCCGGTCACGTTCATGCCGAACAGGTCGAGGGGGACGGCCGCCGCGAGCTCGGGCAGCAGGTCGGTCCCGGCGACGCGGCCGCGGCGCAGCGGGTCGTTGACCACCACCCCGGCGCGGGCCAGCTCGCCGGTGTACCGGTGGCCGGGGTCGGCGACGCCGTGCTCGATGACCGTGACGGGCGCCCGCCCGCAGTTCCAGAACAGCCGGTTGAAGTGGGTGACGTGCACGACGGGGATGTCGGAGCGGTCGTGCAGGAAGTGGCGGCTGTCGGGCACGACCTCCTCGGGCCGGCCGGCGTCGGAGGGCGTCCGGCGGGGCGTGTCGTGCTCGACGTAGACGGCGGGGACGTCGCGTCCGGGGCGGCGCCCGAGCCACCGCTCGGCGAGGGCCAGCTCGCGGGGCCGCTGCAGGACGACCACGTCGACGTCCTCGTGGCGCAGCCGCTCCGGCGGGACCTCGATCGCGCGGTCCGGCCAGTCGAACGTGGCGGGCCGTCCCCTGCCGTCCGGGCCGCGGCTCGCGGTGACGGGGACGAGCGTGGTCTGCGGCCCGTGCACGAACGACGTCGCCCAGGAGCCGTGCACATGCCACATCAGAACCCTCATCGCCCGGACGCTCATCGCGCGGCCACCTTCCCGGCGGACGCCATGATCTCCACGGCGGCCGCGACCTCGGCGGCGCCGACGGACGCCAGGCAGGGATGCCCCTCGACCGGGCACTCGCGGGCGCGGCTGCCCCGGCACGGAGCCGTCTGGTCGCCGAGCAGCGCCGTCGGGACGCCGAACGGCGCCCACCGGACGGCCGGGACCGTCGGCGCGAACAGCGACACGACCGGCGCCCCGACGGCCGCCGCGAGATGCGCGGGACCGGTGTTGCCGGCGACGACGGCGCACGCGCCCGCCAGCACCGACGCCAGCTCGTGCAGGGTGGTCCGGCCGCCGAGGTCGAGGCCGTCCTCACCGGCGACGAACGCGGTGAGCTCCTTCTCGTCCCGGTGCCCGGTCACGACGACGCGGTGTCCCGCCGCGCGCAGCAGACGCACGGCCTCGGCGCAGCGCTCCGGCGGCCAGGCCCGCGCGGGGACCGACGTCCCCGGGTGCACCACCACGTAGCCGGGACCGCCGGTGAGGTGGTCGGTGTCGGGCAGCGGCTCCCGGACCCGCAGCCGGGCGTCGGCGGGCGGCGGGAACCCGGCGTCCTCGGCGAGCGCGAGCATCCGCAGCGGCTCGGGCATGTCCTCGCCGGGACGGTGCCGCAGGTCGAGCAGCGACCCCGGGTAGTCCTCGCTGATCCCGCCGATCCACGGCGTGCCGGCCAGGCGCAGCAGCAGCGCGAGCGGCAGCGGCGACTGGTGGAACGAGGTGAGGATCAGCGCCCGGTCGAAGCCGCGCAGCCCGCGGACGATCCGCCCGATGTCGGCGCGGTCGACCGGCACGCGGTCCGGGTCGATCCAGGGGGCGCACCACTCGATGACGCCGTCGACGCCGGGCAGCAGGTCGGCGGCGGCGCGTCCGCGCGGGCCGCACAGCAGGACGACCTCGTCGGCGCGTGCGGCGACCGCGCGGATCGCGGGACCCGCCAGCAGCACGTCGCCGATGTTGTCCTGGCGGGCGACGAGAACCCTCATCGGCCCCGCCTCCCGCCGAGGATCAGCTCGACGGCCGCCAGCAGCGTCGGCGCGGTCTCGGCCGCCCGCAGGATCTCCGCCGGCCGGGTGCGCCCGGTCGGGACGAGGATGCCGCGCGCACCGGCCGCGGCGGCGGCCTCGACGTCGCCGCCGATGTCGCCGATGACGGCGCACTGCGACGGCAGCGCCCCGAGCCGCCGCGCGGCGCGTTCGATCATCCCGGGTCTCGGTTTGCGGCACGCGCAGCCGTCGCCGGCGTCGTGCGGGCAGATCTCCCACACGTCGAAGCGTCCGAGGAGCCGCTCGACGCGTGCGTTGACGCGCCGGACGTCCTCGACGGTGAGGCGTCCCTTGGCCACGCCCGACTGGTTGGACACGACGCCGAGCCGGACGCCGTGGCGGCGCAGCCGGTCCAGGGCCCGCCGCGCCCCGGGCATCGGTTTCACCCGCTCCGGGTCCCCGTTGTAGGGGACGTCCCGGATCAGGGTGTCGTCACGGTCGAACAGGACGACCCACGGACCGCCCCAGGGCCGGGCGTGGCGGTGGACGACCAGCCCGCGCATCCGGTGCCATGTCGCCGCCGGCGGGATGACGGCGCTGGTCACCAGCATCGTCATGACCTCGCGGGGCGTGCGGGGGCCCTGCCGGATCCGCTCGTGGGCGAACCGGGCGGTGAGCGCGGCCCACACGCCCCCGGCGGCGAGGGCCGTGGCCGTGCCCCGCCGGCCGGACGCGGCCAGGGGCGTCCCCGCGGCGAGAAGCCCGGCCGCGGTGGCGGCCAGATGGCGGCGCAGCAGGCCGGGTCCCTCACCGGCGCGTTCCCGCCAGGAGGGGCCGTGCACCCGCCGCATCAGGACGTCGTCGGCGTTGCCGGCCTGGGCCCGGACCGACGCCCAGAGGCAGGCGGGACGAACGGGATGCGTCACCCTCCGCTCGCCCCGCACGAGGCCGTACCCGGCGTCCATGACGCGCAGCGCCAGGTCCGCGTCCTCCCGGTAGGCGCGGCGGTAGCGTTCGTCGAACCCGCCGAGCTCGGCGAGGACGCCGCGCCGGTACGCCATGTCGGCCGTGATCCACCTCGCGGTCGCGAGCGCCGCGGTGGCGCGTTCCCCGTCCGTCGGCGCCCGGTCGTCGGGGAGCGGTACCGTCACGCGGCCCTGGGATCCGGCGACATGGGGCGGCAGGTCCGCGAGGTCGCCGGCCAGCGCGCCCGCCCAGCCGGGACAGGGCACCACGTCGTCGTCCAGGAAGGCGATCCACTCGCCCGAGGCGGCGCGCCAGCCCGCGTTCCGGGCGGCGGCGGGCCCGCGTCCACCGGAGCGGACGACCCGCACGCGCGGCCCGTCCGGCGCCGTGACCGGCAGGGGAAGGGGCCTGCCCGGTGCGGGACGGTCGTCCACGACGATGATCTCGCGGATCGCCGGGGGAGCGCCGTGCGGCGCGTGCCACGGCCCGCCGGACAGGTCCGCGAGGAGGGCGTCCAGCGTGAGGCGCAGGCTCTCCCGGCCGATGGTCGGGATGACGATGCTCTGGCCCGTCGGGGGCCTCATCGGGCCGGGTCTCGTCGTGCGGGGGTTCATCGGGCGTGCACCTCCCGGCGGCGGACGACGTACGGTCCGATGGCCAGCAGGTCGACGGGCGCGGACCCGAAGCACTCCAGCGCGTCGCGCGGGTCGTCGACCATGGGACGGCCGGCGGTGTTCAGGCTGGTGTTGACGAGGACGGGCAGGCCGGTGCGGTGGCGGAACTCCTCCAGAAGCCGCGCGACCAGGGGCTCCTCCGCGGGATCGACCGTCTGGACCCGGGCGGTGCCGTCGACGTGGACGACCGCCGGGATCCGCTCGCGCCACCCGGGCCGCACCCGGTGGACGAACAGCATGTAGGGGCTCGGCAGCGGCCCCTCGAAGATCTCCGCGGCGCGGTCGAGGGCGACCATCGGCGCGATCGGCCGGAACTGCTCGCGCCCCTTGACG
>DATCLF010000221.1:0-3185 GCA_036564055.1 Spirillospora sp. | reverse complement strand
GTACAGGGCCTTGCAGGCGGTGGCGCCGAACTCCGAGGTCAGCCGGGTGGCGGTGGACCCGCAGCGGGGGCAGGCGGGGGCGCGCCTGGTCGGCCCGAGGGTGAGGGTCACGGGGCCGGAGGGGCGGCGGGCCGGGCCGGGCGGCGACAGTCCCGCCTCCCGCAGGGCGGCCCGGCCCCGCTCGGAGATCCAGTCGCTCGACCAGGGCGGGTCGAGGACGACGCGGACCTCGACGCGGGGGAACCCGGCGCGGTTCAGCCGGTGGACGAGGTCGTCGCGCATGGTCGCCATGGCCGGGCAGCCGGTGTAGGTGGGGGTGATGGAGGCGACGACGACCTCCTCGCCGTCCGGGCCGCGTTCGACGTCGACGCCGCGCAGCACGCCGAGGTCGGCGAGCGTGAGCATCGGCATCTCCGGGTCGCGGACCTGCGCGGCGACCCGCCGGGCGGCGGCCGCGGCGCGTTCCTCGACGGTCGTCACCAGCGTCCCTCCGGGTGCGCGCGGGCGACGGACTGCATCTCGGCGAGCAGCAGGCTGAGCGCTTCGGTGTGGGTGCCGTGGCGGCCGGTCAGGCCGCCGACGCCCGGCAGGGGCGGGCGGTCCGGGCGGTCGACGCCGCTGACGGCGAACACCTGGTCGAGGACGGCGTCCACCTCGTCCGCGGTCGAGGCGGGATCGACGCCGACACCGGCCTGGGCGAGGGAGTGTTCCAGCGGGTGGGTCGCGACCAGTTCGGGTTCGAGCGGCCACAGCTCGTCCAGGGCGGCCAGCAGCCTGCGGCGCGACTCGTCGGTGCCCTGGGCGAGGGTGAGGAACCAGCGGCCGGCCCAGTCCCGGTGGTAGGCGACCTCCTTGACGCCTTTGGCGGCCACCGCCGCCAGCACCGCGTCCCGGCTGGCGCGGAGCCGTTCCAGCAGGGCGAGCCGCGCCACCGAGAACAGCAGCAGGCGGACGATGGCGTGCGCGAAGTCGCCGTTCGGCACCTCGGCGAGGCGCACGTTGCGGAACTCGCCGGCGTCGCGGAAGAACGCGAGCGCGTCCTCGGGTGGGACGGGGGAGCCTTCGGGCAGGGCCGGGACGGCGCCCGGGTCGGCCGCGGCGGCGCGGGCCAGCAGCAGCCGCGCCTGTCCGAGGAGGTCGAGGGCGATGTTCGCGAGGGCGATGTCCTCTTCGATGTCGGGGGCGCGGCTGCACCATTCCGACAGCCGCTGCGACATGATCAGGGCGTCGTCGCCGAGCATGAGGCAGTACCGGGCGAGCTCGGCGCGGTCGACGCCGTCGGGCACCGTGGTGTCGACTCCGGCGAGCGGGTCCTCGAAGTCGGTGCCGAACGCCCAGTGCGAGGTGTCGTCTCCGCCTTCGAGCAGCCCGTCGAAGATGCCGCCCTCGTCGAGGCCGGCCCCCGCAGTGCCGGTCGTGTCGCGTAGGGTCCCCTGGTCGTCCATCGGTTCTCCGGTCACAGGTGCGGGACGTCGGCGGGGATCTCGTAGAAGGTCGGGTGCCGGTAGACCTTGTCGCCGCTCGGCGCGAACAGGGGGTCCTTCTCGTCGGGGCTGGACGCGGTGATGGCGTCGGAGCGCACGACCCAGATGCTCACGCCCTCGTTGCGGCGGGTGTAGACGTCGCGGGCGTGGCGCAGGGCCATCGCGTCGTCGGGGGCGTGCAGGGACCCGACGTGCACGTGGTTCAGGCCGCGCTTGCCGCGGACGAACACCTCGTAGAGGGGCCATTCCCTCCGGTCGGCGGCACTCATCCGGCCTCTCCCCCCGTGTCTTCGGCGGCGTTCCGGTTCGCGAACGCGGTGGCGGCCTCCCGCACCCAGGCGCCGTCCTCCCAGGCGGCCCTCCGGTGGGCGAGACGCTGGGCGTTGCACGGCCCGTTCCCCTTGATGACCTCGGTGAACTCGTCCCAGTCGGGCTGGCTGAAGTCGTAGTGGCCGCGTTCTTCGTTCCAGCGCAGCTCGGGGTCGGGCAGCGTCACCCCGAGCGCCTCGGCCTGCGGGACGGTCATGTCCACGAACCGCTGGCGGAGCTCGTCGTTGGAGTGGCGTTTGATGCCCCACGCCATCGACTGGGCGCTGTGGCGGGACTTGTCGTCCGGCGGGCCGAACATCATCAGCGACGGCCACCAGAACCGGTTCACCGACTCCTGAACCATGGCGCGCTGGGCGTCGGTGCCGCGCATCATCGTCATCAGCAGCTCGTAGCCCTGCCGCTGGTGGAACGACTCCTCCTTGCAGATGCGGATCATGGCGCGGCCGTAGGGGCCGTAGGAGGTGCGGCACAGCGGGACCTGGTTGACGATCGCGGCGCCGTCGACGAGCCAGCCGATCGTGCCGACGTCGGCGTAGGTCAGCGTCGGGTAGTTGAAGATCGAGGAGTACTTCTGCCGGCCGGACAGCAGCATCTCGGTCAGCTCGGTGCGCGACACCCCGAGGGTCTCGCACGCCGAGTACAGGTAGAGGCCGTGCCCGGCCTCGTCCTGGACCTTGGCCAGCAGGATCGCCTTGCGGCGCAGGGACGGGGCGCGGCCGATCCAGTTGCCCTCGGGCTGCATTCCGATGATCTCGGAGTGGGCGTGCTGGGCGATCTGGCGCACGAGCGTGCGGCGGTAGCCGTCGGGCATCCAGTCCCGGGGTTCGATGCGGTCGTTGCGCGCGATGGTCGCCTCGAACTCGGCCTGGAGCCGGTCCTCCTGCGCGGGTTCGACCGGAGTCGTCGTCATCGGTCCCTCCGGGCCTCGGCAGAATTACTTACCGTTCGTTCAGGTAATAGCGTGACACGGAGCCCGCAATCTGCGCAAGAGCGGTCAAAGGCCCTGGTCTGCCTCTCAGCGGGGCACGTGACCGGGCTGTTCGGCCTCGGCGGCGTCCGGCTCTCCGCGCCCGCCGCGGTACAGCACGCCCGGCCACCACACGGCGCGCCCCGCGTCGCGGACCAGGGCGGGGACCAGCAGGGACCGCACGACGAGCGTGTCCAGCAGCACGCCGAACGCCACGATGAACGCGATCTGCACCAGGAACGACAGCGGGATGACCACCAGGGCCGCGAAGGTCGCCGCCAGCACCACGCCGGCCGAGGTGATGACCCCGCCGGTCACGGTCAGGCCGTCCAGGACGCCGCGGCGCACCCCGTGGCGCAGCGACTCCTCCCTGACCCGGGTCATCAGGAAGATGTTGTAGTCGA
>DATCLF010000220.1:0-8055 GCA_036564055.1 Spirillospora sp. | reverse complement strand
GTACAGGGCGACGGCGGCGAGCGGCTCGTCCCCGTCCCGGTACAGGCCGATCATCAGTCCGGAGAAGACCGCGGCGTCGGCGACCCGGTCCATCGAGGAGTCCAGGAACGCGCCGAACTTCGAGATCTTCCCGGTGACACGGGCCACCGCGCCGTCCAGCATGTCGAACACCACGAACGCGGTGACGACCATCGTGCCCCAGAAGTACTCGCCGCGGGGGAACAGCGCGAGCGCACCTCCGACGACGCCCAGCGTGCCGACGACGGTGACGACGTTGGGCGTGATGCCCGTCCGCGCGATCACGCGGCCGATCGGGGTGGTGACGCGCCAAACCGCGGGCCTGATTCTGCTGAGCATCGACGTCCGTTCTCGTGTTCTCGGGAGGGAGACGTGCGCGAGCCGCCGCACGGCGCACCCAATCGTAGTACGACGTGTCCTGTCACGAGTCTTGGGTGTGCCGGTGAGCAGGGCAGGGCGGTTCCTGCGGTTGTTTGCCCCTCACCCCTTGTGATCCGACGCGTCCCGGGAAATGGTGGTGGTACGGGTGTGACGCCGGTCACGCACGTTGACGAGGTCGGACGCCGCACTCGGACGCAAGGCCGGGCCGCTCGCACGGACCGGCTCCAGCCGAACGCGGGCCTCCGCGCGGAGACCCGTCCGAGGAGGTAGCCATGGCGGACAAGAACCACCCGGGAGGCCACGGCAGGGCACCGGAGGCCGGCGGGTGCGACAAGGTGCGCAACGTCGCGCTGGTCGGCCATTCCGGAGCCGGGAAGACGACGCTGGTGGAGGCGCTGCTCGCCGCCACCGGCACCCTGCAGAGGCCGGGGCGGGTCGAGGACGGGACGACCGTCAGCGACTTCGACGAGGTCGAGATGCGCCAGCAGCGCTCGGTGAACCTCGCCCTCGCCCCGTGCATGCACGACGGCATCAAGATCAATCTCATCGACACCCCGGGGTACGCCGACTTCGTCGGCGACCTGCGCGCCGGGCTCCGCGGAGCCGACGCGGCACTGTTCGTGATCTCGGCGGTGGACGGCATCGACGGCCTCACCCGCATGCTCTGGGAGGAGTGCGCCGCGGTGGGGATGCCCCGCGCGGTCGTCATCACCAAGATCGACCAGCAGCGGGGCGACTTCGACGACGTGGTCATGACCTGCCAGGACGTCTTCGGCGAAGGCGTCTCCCCCCTGTACTTCCCCGCCGCGGGCGAGAACGGGCCGAAGGGGCTGATCGGGCTGCTGACCCAGCGTTGCTTCGACTACTCCACCGGGAAGCGCACCGAGTGCGACCCCGATCCCCAGTACCTGGAGCAGATCGCCGAGCAGCGCGCCTCGCTGATCGAGGGCATCATCCAGGAGAGCGAGGACGAGACCCTCATGGACAGGTACCTGTCCGGAGAGGAGCTCGACGTCAAGGCGCTCATCGGGGACCTGGAGACCGCTGTGGCGCGGGGCAGCTTCTACCCCGTCCTCGCGACGTCGGTCCCGCACGGCGACCATCCCGGGCCGGTCATCGGCATGGCGGAGCTCCTGGAGGTCATCACCCAGGCGTTCCCCTCGCCCCTCGAACCTGGCATTCCCACCGTGACCCCGGTCAAGGGCGGTCCGCCGAGGGAGGTGGCCTGCGATCCGGAGGGACCGCTGGTCGCCGAGGTGATCAAGACGACCTCCGACCCCTACGTCGGGCGGATCTCCCTGGTGCGGGTGTTCTCCGGGACGCTGCGTCCGGACATGACGGTCCACGTCTCCGGTCACGGCATGGAGGACCGCGGGCACGAGGACCACGACGTCGACGAGCGGGTGGGCGCGATCTCCTCGCCGCTGGGCAAGACGCAGCGCACCGTGTCGTCGTGCTTCGCCGGCGACATCTGCGCGGTGGCCAAGCTCGGCCGCGCCGAGACCGGCGACACCCTGTCCGACCCGTCGTCGCCCGTGGTGATGACGCCCTGGACGATGCCCGACCCGCTGCTTCCCGTGGCGATCCAGCCGAAGTCCAAGGCCGACGAGGACAAGCTCGGGCAGGCGCTCGGCCGGCTCGTCGCCGAGGACCCCACCCTCCGGTTGGAGAACAACTCCGAGACGCGTCAGCTCGTGCTGTGGTGCATGGGCGAGGCCCACGCCGACGTGCTGATCGACCGGCTGAGGTCCCGGTACGGCGTCGAGGTGGAACGGGTCGACCTGCGGGTCCCGCTGCGCGAGACGTTCGGCGGCAAGGCCCAGGGCCTCGGACGGCACGTCAAGCAGAGCGGCGGTCACGGCCAGTACGGCATCTGCCACATCGAGGTCGAGCCGCTGCCGTCCGGTGAGGGCTTCGAGTTCGTCGACAAGATCGTCGGCGGGGTGATCCCGCGGCAGTTCATCCCGTCGGTCGAGAAGGGCATCCGGCAGCAGATGGAGCGGGGCGTGGCCGCCGGGTACCCCTTGGTCGACATCAAGGTCACCCTGTACGACGGCAAGGCGCACTCGGTCGACTCCTCCGACATGGCGTTCCAGACGGCCGGCGCGCTCGCGCTCAAGGACGCCGCCGCCAAGGTCCCGGTCCTGCTGCTGGAACCGGTCGACGAGGTGGAGGTGCTGGTCGCCGACGAGTACGTCGGCCAGATCATGTCGGACCTTTCGTCACGGCGCGGCCGGGTGCAGGGCACCCAGGCGGTGCCCGGCGGCCGCACCATGATCAAGGCGGAGGTGCCGCAGCTGGAGATCACCCGTTACGCGATCGACCTGCGGTCCATGTCGCAGGGCACCGGGACGTTCAGCCGCAGGTTCCTCGGCTACGAGCCGCTCCCGACGCACCTGGCCGACAAGGTCACCGCCGAGTCGACCGCCTAGCCCCTAGGCGCGGGGTCCCGGCCGCTCGCCGGGCGGGGCCCCGCGCCCGCCGGGACGCTCGGCGGCGGGCAGCGCGCACGCCGCGGTCCCGCCCGGCATCCGGTGCCGGTTGGCCGCGATGATCCGGTAGACGGCCCGCGCCGCCCAGCTGACCGGCGCCACCCGCATGACGACCCCGGCCGCCTTCCAGAGGCCGCCGGCGTCGGTCAGCATCCGTCCCACGGCCTCCGCGCCGCCGCTGACCCGTCCGGCGCGGTCGATCCACAGCACCTCCCGTTCGGCCCGCTCGACCGTCGTGCCGAGCGCGCCCAGGTCGGCGAACTGGTAGGCGACGACGGTCGCCCGCACCGGGACGTGCCGTTCGATGAACCGCACGGAGGAGGTGCAGAAGCCGCAGTCGCCGTCGTAGACGAGGACCGGCCGCTCCTCCGGCGCGATGTCGCGCTTCATGGCTCGGCTTTCGTTCACGATTCGGGCCAGGCGTCGGCGAGCATCTGGCGGGTGTCGCGCAGGAGCTGCGGCAGCACCTTGGTGTGCCCGACGACCGGCATGAAGTTGGTGTCGCCGCCCCACCGGGGGACGACGTGCTGGTGCAGGTGGGCCGCGATCCCCGCGCCGGCGACGAGCCCGAGGTTCATCCCGACGTTGAAGCCCTGCGCGCCGCTCGCCTTGCGCAGCGCCGTGAGGGATCGCTGGGTGAACGTGGCCAGCTCCGTGTACTCCGGTTCGTCGAGGTCGGTGTAGTCGGCGACGTGCCGGTAGGGGACGACCATCAGGTGCCCGGAGTTGTACGGGTAGAGGTTCAGCACCGTGAACACGGACTCGCCGCGGGCCACGACGAGGCCCTCCTCGTCGGCCATGCGCGGGATCTCGCAGAAGGGGCAGCCCTCGTCCTCGCCCGCCCCGGACGGCCTTCCCTCGCCCTTGATGTAGGCCATCCGGTGCGGAGTCCAGAGCCGCTGGAAGTTGTCGGGAGCGCCCGCACCTCCCCTGTGCTCCTCCAGGCGGGGGGTGCGCTCGGCGTCGGACGCGCCCTCGCGCCCCTGCTGCATGACGGGCTCCTCCGGGTCTGCGCTCAAGGCGGCGGTCTCCTCTTGTTCACGGCCTGACCAGCAGCATAGAGAGACTTTCCCGCACCGCCATAGCCGGGATCCCACCTGCGCGGCCCCCACGGCGTTCCGACCGGACACGCCCGGCGGGCGATTCGGGACGATCCCGGAGGTGACGGAACACGGGTCACTCCGACACCATGGTCACCGAACCGACACCGTGGGGAGCGATCATGACCGGGCTCGACGACGACCGCACCGGGAACGGCGAGCCGGGACAGCAGGCCGGTCCCCCGCCGTTCTTCCCCGGGCCGGCCGCGCGCCGGGCGGCCCGCCCGGCGGCCTCCCGCGAGACGGCGGCGTCCGCCGGGACCGCCCCGGGGAGCGGCGCCGCCCACGCGGCATCGGGCTCACCGCTCTCCGCGCCGACCACGACGTCGGGGGCCAGTCCCCTGCCGACGACGCTGCGGGGGTCGCCGTCCGACGTGACCACCGGGGTCGAGGGCCGCGTCACCATCGAGCAGGAGGTGCTCGGGAAGATCGCCGCGCTGGCGGCGCTGGAGGTGACGGGCGTCGCCGCCGTGATCTCTCCTCCCGAGCGGTCCGGTCCCCGCCCGGCGGGGCATGGGGACACCGGCCCCGCGGGCGGGCCGTCCGGCGCGGGCGGACGGCCCGCGCCGGACGAGCACGAGGTGACGCTCGACGTCGCCATCGCGGTCGAGTACGGGTGCGTGATCCGTGACGTGGCCGACGCGGTGAAGACCAACGTGGCCAGGGTCGCGGGCCGGATGCTGGGGGCGCGGGTCGCCGCGGTCAACGTGTCCGTCGGCGACGTCCGCAAGACCGCCGGGACGAACAGGACGCAGGGGCCGCAGGACTGAGTCGCGTCCCTGCGCAGCGGCCCTCACGAGAACGTCCGCGACGGTCTCCGTCACGCGGCGCGGGCATAGCAGCTCTGCATCGAGACCCCGACGGAGACCGTGGTGATCTTGACGTTTTCGACGAGCCCGGGCGCGACGCCCCTGAAGCGGAACGTGTGCGGCCGCCGCGCCGTGACGGTCGCCTGCTGCGACTGCGGCGCACGCCCGCGCAGGGACATCTCCGCGCGGACAGCGCCGCTGGCGGACGTCGTGATGACGACGTCCACGCCGCCGCCCGCGGCGCGGTAATACGCCGTGCCCTTCGGGCACCAGGTGAGAGGGCTCGCGCGGCCCGGCCCGGGGATCGACGGCCCGCCGCCCTGCCCCGGCGCCGGCCGGCCCGAGCCTTCCCGCCCGCCCGCCGCGCCGCCGCCGTTCCGTGCGTCCGCGGTCGGCGCGCCCGGGAGCACGGGGTCTCCCGGAACGCCCTGCGGCAGACCGGGCGAGGCGGAGGCCGGGGCCGGCGAGCCCTGGGCGCCGGCGGTGCCCGCGCCCTTCCGGTCGTCGATCAGCGGCAGGAGGAGGACCACCACGGCGGCGGCCACCAGCAGCGTGCTGCCGGCGTACCCGGCGATCCTGGCCGCGGTCGTCCAGCGCCGCGACAGCGGTCGCGCGGTCCGCGTCCGCCGCCTCCTCATCCGCCGCGTCCTCATGCGCCGCCTCTGGTCAGATCTGGACGCGGGCCTCGACCGCCTTGACGATCTCCTCGACCGCCTCGTCGATCGGGACGCCGTTCTTCTGCTCGCCGCTGCGGTACCGGAACGACACCGCGTCCTTGGACACGTCGTCGTCCCCGGCGAGCAGCATGTACGGGATCTTCTGCTTCTGCGCGTTGCGGATCTTCTTCTGCATCCGGTCGGCGGACGCGTCGACCTCGACGCGGATCCCGCGTTCGCGCAGCCTCGCGGCGACCTTCTCCAGGTGCGGGACATGCGCCTCGGAGATGGGGATGCCCACGGCCTGGACCGGCGCCAGCCACGGCGGCATCGCACCCGCGTAGTGCTCGAGCAGCACCCCGAAGAACCGCTCGATCGACCCGAACAGCGCCCGGTGGATCATGACGGGCTGCTTCCGGCTCCCGTCGGCCGCCTGGTACTCCAGCCCGAAGCGCTTCGGCTGGTTGAAGTCGACCTGGATGGTGGACAGCTGCCAGGTACGGCCGATGGCGTCCTTGGCCTGCACGGAGATCTTCGGACCGTAGAACGCCGCGCCGCCCGGGTCGGCGACGAGGTCGAGCCCGGACTCGTCGGCGGCCCTGCGCAGCGCCTCGGTCGCCTCCTCCCAGTCGGCCGGGTCGCCGATGAACTTCGGCGAGTCGTCGCGGGTGGACAGCTCCAGGTAGAACTCGCTGAGACCGAAGTCGCGCAGCAGGCCGAGGACGAAGCCGAGCAGGTTCTTCAGCTCGTCGCCCATCTGCTCCTTGGTGCAGTAGATGTGGGCGTCGTCCTGGGTCATGCCGCGGACGCGGGTGAGGCCGTGCACAACGCCCGACTTCTCGAACCGGTACACCGAGCCGAACTCGAACAGCCGCAGCGGCAGCTCGCGGTAGGACCGCCCGCGCGCACCGAAGATCAGGTTGTGCATCGGGCAGTTCATCGGCTTGAGGTAGTAGTCGCCGCCGTCGACCTCCATCGGCGGGAACATGTCGTCCTTGTACCAGCCGAGATGCCCGGAGACCTCGAACAGGTCGCCCTTGGTGATGTGCGGGGTGTTGACGAACTCGTACCCGCTCTCCTCATGGCGCCTGCGGGAGTAGTCCTCCATCACGCGGCGGACGACGCCGCCCTTGGGGTGGAAGACGGCGAGGCCGCTTCCGATCTCCTTCGGGAAGGAGAACAGGTCGAGCTCGACGCCGAGCTTGCGGTGGTCGCGCTTTTCGGCCTCCTCGAGGAACTTCAGGTACTCGTCCTGCCGCTCCCTCGACTCCCAGGCGGTGCCGTAGATCCGCTGGAGCTGCGGGTTCTTCTCGCTGCCGCGCCAGTACGCGCCGCCGCTGCGCATCAGCTTGAACGCCGGGATGACGCGGGTGGACGGCACGTGCGGGCCGCGGCACAGGTCCTTCCAGCGCACCTCGCCGGTCTTGGCGTCGAGGTTGTCGTAGATGGTGAGCTCGCCGCCGCCGACCTCGACGCTCGCGCCCTCGGCCGCGTCCTCGGCCGCGCCGCCCTTGAGGCCGATCAGCTCCAGCTTGTAGGGCTCGTCGGCGAGCTCCGCGCGCGCCTCCTCGTCGGAGACGACCCGCCGGGAGAACCGCTGCCCCTGCTTGACGATCTCGCGCATCCGCTTCTCGATGCGCTTGAGGTCGTCGGGGGTGAAGGGTTCGGAGACGTCGAAGTCGTAGTAGAAGCCGTTCTCCACCGGCGGGCCGATGCCGAGCTTGGCCTCGGGGAACAGCTCCTGGACGGCCTGGGCCATCACGTGCGCGGCGGAGTGGCGCATGATCGCCCGCCCGTCGTCGGAGCCGATCTCGACGGGTTCGACGACGTCGCCGTCGCGCAGCTCCGAGGCGAGGTCGCGCAGCTCGCCGTTCACCCGGGCGGCGATCACGGTGCGGCCGTCGGCGTCGAGGGCCTGACCCGCGGTGGTGCCCACCGGCACCGCCCGCTCGTTCCCGTCGAGGGTGATGCGCAGCTCCGACACGGTGGACACGGGTACTCCTCGCAGTTTCAGGTCAGGATGGGAAGTGGATTCGGCGGTTCCCGATGCTAGCGACTCGGGATGCCCTCCGGACGCATCCGGTTCCATCGGCCGTTCCTTCCGTCGTGGAGGGCCCGGCGCCTCCCGGAGACCGCCCGACAGCGGTAGGGCCCCGGGATCGGCTCCCGGGGCCCTACCGCGTGCGTTGTCAGGACATGCCGCGTGCGCGCCGGGAGTGACCCGGCGTCGTCGTCTCCGGAACGTGCGGCTCCAGAACGTGCGGCATGGCCCCACTGTATGCGACGGGAGCGGGCCGCCGCACGGTTTTGCGCTCGCGTCCCCGGCGAGCCCGGCCGCGTCGGCCGCCCCGTCCGGTCAGTCGCGGACGGCGATCCCGATGACATGGGGAGCGGCGGGGTTGAGTCCCGAGGCCGGGAAGTCGAACCGGCGCTCCTCGCGCACCGTGAACCCCGATCCGGCGATCCACCGGTCCGTCGGCCGGGACACGTGGCACCCGGCGGCGATCAACGGCCATACCGCGTCTGCGTAGCGCTGGAACCGCGCCTTGCCCGGCGTCCGCGCGAGGACGTGCTCGTAGTAGCGCAGCTCGCCGCCCGG
>DATCLF010000219.1:0-4916 GCA_036564055.1 Spirillospora sp. | reverse complement strand
CCGCCCGCCGTTGTCCGGGGCGCCGCAGGCCAGAGCGTCGTTCTCACGGCGGAACCGCGAACGTCCCCGCCGTGCGGGGCGGCGGGGACGGTTCGCGACATCTCCCCGTGAGACAAGCCCGCGGCCGGGCCGGCCCGTTCTTCTCAGGCGGACGGGGTGTCCTGCCCCTTCTTGACGATCCCGAGCTTCGTGCCGAGCCACACCACCGGGTCGTACTTGCGGCCGACGACCCGCTCCTTCATCGGGATCAGCGCATTGTCGGTGATCTTGATGTGCTCGGGGCACACCTCGGTGCAGCACTTGGTGATGTTGCAGAAGCCGAGACCGTGGTCCTCCTGCGCGATGCGGCGCCGGTCGGCCTGGTCCGCCGGGTGCATCTCCAGCTCGCTGATCCGCATCAGGAACCGCGGGCCGGCGAACTCCTTCTTGTTCTCCTCGTGGTCACGGATGACGTGGCAGACGTTCTGGCACAGGAAGCACTCGATGCACTTGCGGAACTCCTGCGAGCGCTCCACGTCCACCTGCTGCATCCGCAGCTCGCCGGGCTTGGCGTCGCCCGGGTCGAACGCGGGGATCTGCCGCGCCTTCTCGTAGTTGTACGACACGTCCGTGACGAGGTCGCGGATCACCGGGAACGTGCGGATCGGCGTGACCGTCACGGTCTCGTCCGGGTCGAACGTCGACATGCGGGTCATGCACATCAGCCGCGGCATGCCGTTGATCTCCGCGGAGCACGACCCGCACTTGCCCGCCTTGCAGTTCCAGCGGACGGCGAGGTCGGGGGCCTGCGTGGCCTGGAGCCGGTGGATGATGTCGAGGACGACCTCGCCCTCGTTCACCTCGACGGTGTAGTCGACGAGCTCGCCGTCGCCGTCGTCGCCGCGCCAGACCCTGAACTTGGCCTCGTAGCTCATCGGTCGCCCTCCTCGTCCTCGGTACCGGCGTCGGCGCTGTCATCGGCGGCAGCCTTCGCCCCGGAACCCGCCGTGGCCTTGTCCTCGTCCGGCTCCGCCTTCTCCGGCTGGTCCTGTTCGGCCTCGGCCTTCTCGGCGAGGTCGGCCGGCAGCTCCTCGGGAGTGAAGTACTTCTCCAGCTCCGCGGGCTCGAACAGCGCGAGCAGGTCCTCGCGCATCGGCTCCATCTCCTGGTGCTTCAGCTCGACGCGAGGAGACGACGGGTCCCCGGCCAGCGTGCAGACGAGGTTGACCTTCCGCCACTTCTTCGACATCTTCGGGAAGTCGTCGCGGGTGTGGCCGCCGCGGCTCTCCTCCCGCTCCAGCGCCGACTTCGCGATCGCCTCCGACACCAAGAGCATGTTGCGCAGGTCGAGCGCCAGGTGCCAGCCCGGGTGGTAGCCGCGGCCGCCGGCGCCGACCGCGACGGGCTTGACGCCGACGTTCGCGACCCGCTCGCGGAGCTTGTCGAGCGCCTCCAGCGCCTGCTTCAGCTCCTCTTCCTTGCGGATGATGCCGACCAGGTCGTTCATCGTCTGCTGCAGCTCGGCGTGGACGGCGTAGGGGTTCTCGCCGTCCTCGCGCTCCAGCGGCGCGAGCGCCTCGGCGACCGCGGCCTCGATCTCGGACTCGGGGACGGCGGGCCGCGCGTCCAGCGCGTCCACGTACTCCGCCGCGCCGAGCCCGGCCCGGCGCCCGAACACCAGCAGGTCCGACAGGGAGTTGCCGCCGAGCCGGTTCGAGCCGTGCATGCCGCCGGAGACCTCGCCGGCGGCGAACAGGCCCGGCACCTTGGCCGCGCCGGTGTCGGGGTCGACCTCCACGCCGCCCATGACGTAGTGGCAGGTCGGGCCGACCTCCATCGGCTCCTTGGTGATGTCGACGTCCGCCAGCTCCTTGAACTGGTGGTACATCGACGGGAGCCGCTTGACGATCTCCGCGGCGCCGCCCGGCATGCGGTCGACGACGGTCAGGTAGACGCCGCCGTGCGGCGACCCCCGCCCGGCCTTGACCTCGGCGTTGATCGCGCGGGCCACCTCGTCACGGGGCAGCAGCTCGGGAGGACGCCGGTTGTTGTCCGGGTCGTCGTACCAGCGGTCGGCCTCCTCCTCGGTGGTGGCGTACTGGTCCTTGAAGTACGGCGGGATGTAGTCGAACATGAACCGCCGGCCCTCGGAGTTCTTCAGGACGCCGCGGTCACCGCGCACCGACTCGGTCACGAGGATGCCTTTGACGGACGGCGGCCAGACCATGCCGGTCGGGTGGAACTGGACGAACTCCATGTTCAGCAGCGTCCCGCCCGCGAGCAGGGCCAGCGCGTGGCCGTCGCCGGTGTACTCCCAGGAGTTCGACGTGACCTTGAACGCCTTGCCGATGCCGCCGGTCGCGAGCACCACCGCGGGCGCCTCGAACACGACGAACTTGCCGGTCTCGCGGACGTAGGCGAACGCGCCGCAGATCCGGTCCCCGTCCTTCAGCAGCCGGGTCACCGTCGTCTCGGCCCAGACCTTCAGCCGGGCCTCGTAGTCGCCGTATTTCGCGTGGTCCTCCTGCTGGAGCGCGACGACCTTCTGCTGGGCGGTGCGGATCAGTTCGAGACCCGTGCGGTCACCGACGTGCGCCAGCCGCGGGTACTCGTGCCCGCCGAAGTTGCGCTGGCTGATCTTGCCGTCCTTGGTGCGGTCGAACAGGGCGCCCCACAGCTCCAGCTCCCAGATCCGGTCCGGGGCCTCCTTGGCGTGCAGCTCCGCCATGCGCCAGTTGTTCATGAACTTGCCGCCGCGCATGGTGTCGCGGAAGTGCACCTGCCAGTTGTCGTTGGCGTTGACGTTGCCCATCGCCGCCGCGGCGCCGCCCTCGGCCATCACCGTGTGGGCCTTGCCGAACAGCGACTTGGAGATGACGGCGGTCTTCTTCCCCTGGAGGCGCGCCTCGATCGCCGCACGCAGTCCGGCGCCGCCGGCGCCGATCACCACGACGTCGTACGAGTGCCTCTCGATCTCAGTCATGATTCCTTGGCCTCAGTTGAAGATGCGCAGGTCGGAGATGGTCTCGCTGGCGACCAGCATGATGTAGAAGTCGGCCACCACCAGGGAGCCGAGCGTGACCAGGGCGTACGTGCCGTGACGCTCGTTGAGCTTGGACACCAGGCCCCACATCCGGTACCGGACGGGGTGCTTGGAGAAGTTCTTCAGCCGCCCGCCGACGATGTGGCGGCAGGAGTGGCACGACAGGGTGTACAGCCAGAGCAGGATCACGTTCACGACCAGGATGATCGTCCCGAGGCCGATGCCGAACCCGCCGTCCTTGCCGTGGAACGCCCGCAGCGCGTCGTAGGTGTTGATGATCGAGATCAGGAAGGCCGCCATGAAGAAGTAGCGGTGCAGGTTCTGCCCGATCAGCGGGAAGCGGCGCTCACCGGTGTACTTGCCGTGCGGCTCGCGGACCGCGCACGACGGCGGCGACGCCCAGAACGACCGGTAGTAGGCCTTGCGGTAGTAGTAGCAGGTCAGCCGGAACAGCAGCAGGAACGGCAGGGAGACCGCCGCGAACGGAATCCAGCCCCGGGTGCTCGCCGGCAGGAACGTGCCGAACTCCGCGGCGTTGCCGGTGTGGCCGTTCACCGTGACGTTCTCGCAGATCTCGTTCACGCACGGCGAGTAGAACGGCGTCAGGTAGTGGAACTCCGGTACGAAGAAGGCGGCGCCCCAGAAGCTCCGGACCGTCGCGTACGCCACCCAGACGGTGAAGATCACGAAGATCGACACCGGATACAGGCGCCAGTTGTCCTTGCGGAGCGTACGTTCCTTGATCTGGGCGCGCGTTCTCGCGGGCGCCTCCACAGTGCTCATCGTTCGCTCTCCTGAGCTCGGGTCGTCGTGTCCCCGTACCACGGTTCGGGCGCACCCGTGCGGCCGCCGCGCCCGGCCGCCGGCCCCTGCCCCCGAGCCGTCGGCCATGCGCCCCGGTCGGGTCGCGCGGGCCCGGGTGGGGTGTCGCATGCGGGCGGTGACGCCTCGTGTGCGCTTCTGGCGAAGCGACCATACGCCACTCTCACGGCGCTGTGACATTCACAACAGCCGGACCCGCATGTGAGTCTGACCACAGACTTTAGCCCTCCGAGAGCGCCTTGGCACCGCCCGTCATCCATAACCACCTGTTATGGCCGACGGGAATCGAGACGAGTGCGACCAGGCATGACCCGCCGGTCGGCCCGGACCCGCCCGCCGAGAACGCGACGGAGAGTCGCGAACGGCGGACGCGGACGGGAGTGAAGAAGGGACGCGAAGAAGGACGCCCGGCCTGTCGAGCGGAGAGCAGGGCCGTCCGAGGGAGGCGTCTACTCGGACCGGCCCTGGCGGAGGATCTTGCGGACGAAGTGGTCTTCGGCCTCGCTCGCCCGGCCGGCGCCGTAGACGCGCAGCACCTCCGCGAGGTCCGGGAAGCGGTCCTCCAGGAGCGCGGCGGCGGCCTCGATCTCGGCGGCCGACGCGACCTCGCGCAGCACGGTCTGGACGAGGCGGGCCGACTCGGCGGGCCCCCGCCGGCCCGTGTCCGGGCCGCCGTGACGGCCGTCCCCGGCGGAGGGGGCGCGCTCGGCCGTGGCGATGCGCATGCCGGACGTGGACGCGACCGTCTCGGCCCGGATCTCGTCCAGCCGTTTCTTGATCTCGGCGGACGTCATCCCGTCGAACGCGGGGTCGGCGACGAGCTCCTCGACCGCGATGAGCCGGTGCAGAACCGCCGGATTGCTGATCTTGGCCCGCTGGCCGGACATCAGCTGCGACAGCATCGGCGCGGACAGCCCGAGCACGGAGGCGAGGCCGGACTGCGACAGCCCGAGGCGTTCGAGCAGGGGGCGGACCCGGTCGCCGAGCGGCTCGCCGTACCACTCGGTCTGCAGCGCACGATTCCGGGCCACGGTGTCCTCGGCGACGGCCACTCCGACCAACCCCCTTGACT
>DATCLF010000218.1:0-43388 GCA_036564055.1 Spirillospora sp. | reverse complement strand
CCCGCGAGCTGCTCGACCTGGACGGGATCCCGGACGGCCGGCCCGTGGACGCGCTGGGCCTGCCGTCCGAGCTGGTCGCCGCGATGACCTCGGCCGAGCCCCGGTCCGACGAGCTGCATGTGGGCGACACCCGCGTCCTGGTGGTCAACACCGCGCCGGTGCGCTCGCGGGGCCGCGCGATGGGCAACGTGGTCACCTTGCGCGATCACACGGAGCTCCAGGCGCTGATGGGGGAGCTGGACACGGTGCGCGGGTTCGCCGAGTCGCTGCGCTCGCAGGCGCACGAGGCGGCGAACCGGCTGCACACGGTGGTGTCGCTCGTGGAGCTGGGCCGTCCCGAACAGGCCGTCGAGTTCGCGACCGCCGAGCTGGCCACCGCGCAGAAGCTCACCGACCGCGTCGTCGGGTCGGTCACCGAGCCGGTGCTGGCCGCGCTGCTGCTCGGCAAGTCCGCGGAGGCCGCCGAGCGCGGCGTCGACCTCGTCGTCACCGACGACACCGCGATCGAGGGCGCGGCCGAGCCCCGCGACCTCGTCACGATCCTCGGCAACCTCATCGACAACGCCGTGGACGCCGCGCTCGCGAACGCGGCGGCCCGGCCGCCCCGCGTGACCGTCCGCGCCCGGGAGGAGAACGGCGCCCTCGTCCTGGAGGTCTCCGACAGCGGCAAGGGCGTGGACCCCGGCGCCGTGCCCGAGATGTTCCGGCGGGGCTGGACGACCAAGACGTCCGGCGGACCCGTCGGCCACGGCATCGGCCTCGCGCTGGTCGGGCAGGCCGTCCGCCGCAACGGCGGCGAGATCCGCGTGAGCCACGACGACGGTGCCGTCTTCACCGTCCGGCTGCCCCTGGACACCGCATGATCAGAGTACTCGTGGTGGAGGACGACCCGGTCGCCGCCGAGGCGCACCGCTCCTACGTCGAACGCGTCGACGGCTTCGGCGTCGCGGGCGTCGTCCATTCCGGCGCCGAGGCCCTGCGGTTCTGCGAACGCTCCGACGTGGACGTCGTCCTGCTGGACTTCTACCTGCCCGACACGCACGGCCTGACGGTGTGCCGCGCGCTGCGCGCCGCGGGCCGGGACGTGGACGTCATCGCCGTCACCTCCGCCCGCGACCTCGCGGTGATCCGGTCGGCGGTGTCGGTGGGCGTCGTCCAGTACCTCCTCAAGCCGTTCACGTTCGCGTCCCTGCGCGACAAGCTCGACCGGTACGCGCGGTTCCGGGAGCAGGCGGTCGGCGCCGGCGAGGTCAGCGGCCAGGCCGACGTGGACGGGATGCTCGCCACCCTCCGCACCCCCGCCCACCGCACGCTGCCCAAGGGCATGAGCGAGGAGACGCTCCAGGCCGTCACCGAGGCGCTGGCCGGCGCGCCCGACGGGCTGTCGGCGGCCGCGGCCGCCGACCTCACCGGCGTCTCCCGCGTCACGGCCCGCCGCTACCTCGAATACCTCGCGGAGAACGGGCTCGCGCATCGCCGTCCCCACTACGGTCAGGTCGGGCGCCCGGAGGTGCGCTTCTACCCCCGGTAGACGGGGTACGCCTGTGACGAGTGTGAAACGACATCGGGGGAGTGTTGTCGTGAGCGACAAGCCAGGCAAGGACAAGGCGACCGTGGACGGCGAGCCGGAGCGCGACGAGCGTCCGCCTCGCACGCAGGCCCGCGCGGCGGACGAGGGGCGGCAGAAGAAGAAGCCCGGCGACGCGGCCCGCAAGATGCGCGCCATGTACAGCGCCATGTACAAAGGCTGAGCGGCGGACGGGCTGAGCTTCGCCGAACGGCCCGGGGCGCCACGGCGGTCCGCGCCGCGGCCCCCGGGCCGGTCAGCGTTCGGCGGCCAGGCGCACGCCGAGCCCGATGAACAGGGTCCCCACGGCCACGTTGAGCCGCCGGCGCGCCGCGTGCCGGTGACGCAGCCGGTCGCCGATCTTCCCCGCGAGGACGCCCACCGTCCCGTCGACGAGGAACTCCAGGGCGATGAGGATCACGCCGAGCACCGCGAACTGGAACCACACGTGCCCCAGCGCCGGGTCGATGAACTGGGGCAGGAACGCCACCGTGAACGTGGCCATCTTCGGGTTCAGCAGATTGGTCACGAGCCCGTTGAGGTGCGCGCGCCGCCCTGAGGACCCCTTCGCGGCCGACGCGCCGTCCAGCGCCTCCCTGCGGTGCCGGATGGCCTGCACGCCGAGGTAGACCAGGTACGCGGCTCCCAGGACGCGGACCACGACGAAGGCGGCGGGCGCCGCCGCGAACAGCGCCGCGAGGCCGGCGGCGGCGACGGCGACGTGCACGGCGCGGGCACCGCAATATCGCCCTGCTCGCCGTGCCCTCGGCCGCGCCCCCTCCGGGCACGGAAGGGGCGCGACCGGGTCACAGATCCGGGTAGAGGGGATGCCTGTCGGCCAGGGCGCGGACCCGGGCCGCCAGGGCGTCGCGGTCGTAGGACGGCTGGAGGGCCAGCGCGATCACGTCGGCGACCTCGGCGAAGTCGTCGGCGGTGAAACCGCGGGTCGCGAGGGCGGGCGTGCCGATCCGCAGGCCCGAGGTGACCATCGGCGGGCGCGGGTCGTTCGGCACGGCGTTGCGGTTCACCGTGATGCCGATGTCGTGGAGGCGGTCCTCGGCGTCGCGGCCGGTGAGGTCGGAGTCCACGAGGTCGACCAGGACGAGGTGGACGTCCGTCCCGCCGGTGAGGACCTTGACGCCCGCCTTGGCGGCGTCCTCGGCGAGGAGACGCTCGGCGAGCAGCTTCGCCCCCTCGACGGTGCGGGCCTGGCGGTCGCGGAACTCGTCCGACGCCGCGATCTTGAGGGCGACGGCCTTGGCGGCGATCACGTGCTCCAGCGGGCCGCCCTGCATCCCGGGGAACACCGCCGAGTTGATCTTCTTGCCGTACTCCTCGCGGGCGAGGATCAGCCCGCCGCGCGGCCCGCCGAGCGTCTTGTGCGTGGTGGTCGTCACCACGTCGGCGTACGGGACGGGCGAGGGATGCAGATTCGCGGCAACCAGCCCGGCGAAGTGCGCCATGTCGACCATGAGCACCGCCCCGACCGAGTCGGCGATCTCCCGGAACGCGGGGAAGTCGAGCTGGCGCGGGTACGCCGACCAGCCCGCCACGATCATCTTGGGACGGTGCTCGGCCGCGAGCGAGGCCACCTCGTCCATGTCGACGAGACCGTCCTCCGCGCGAACGTGGTAGGGGACCACGTTCAGCATCTTGCCGGAGTAGTTCAGCCGCATCCCGTGCGTGAGATGCCCGCCGTGAGCGAGGTCCAGCCCGAGGATCGTGTCGCCGTGGTCGAGCAACGCGAAGTACACGGCCGTGTTGGCCTGTGCGCCGCTGTGCGGCTGGACGTTCGCGTGCTCGGCGCCGAACAGCGCCTTCGCGCGGTCGATGGCGAGCTGCTCGGTGACGTCGACGTGCTCGCAGCCGCCGTAGTACCGGCGGCCGGGGTAGCCCTCGGCGTACTTGTTGGTCATGACCGAGCCCTGCGCCTGGAGGACGGAGACCGGCGCGAAGTTCTCCGAGGCGATCATCTCCAGGGTGGACTGCTGCCGTCGCAGCTCCGCGGTGACGGCGGCGAAGACCTCCGGGTCGACCGTGGCGAGCGGATCGTTCAGGCTCACGCTCAGCTCTCCTCGATCAGCTTCTCGTAGGCGGCCGAGTCGAGCAGGTCGCCCGGCTCCTCGGAGATGCGCACCTTGAAGATCCAGCCCTCGCCGTACGGGTCGTCGTTGATCACCTTGGGCTCCTCCACCACGGCGGCGTTGATCGCGGTGACCTCGCCGCTGACGGGGGAGTACAGGTCGCTGACCGACTTGGTCGACTCGATCTCGCCGCAGGGTTCGCCCGCCTCGACGGTGTCGCCCTCGGACGGCTGCAGCTCGAGGTAGACGATCTCTCCGAGGGCGTCGGCGGCGTGCGCCGTGATGCCGACGGTCACGATGCCGTCCTCGCCGCCGATACCGGACACCCACTCGTGCTCTTCGCTGTAGAGGAGCTGCTCGGGAACGCTCACGATCACTTCTCTCTTCCTCGTCGTGGGGGGACGGGCCCCACACCCCAGGTCGGTTTCTTCCTAGGAACGCTTGTAGAACGGCAGGCGCACCACGTCGACCGGTTCGCGGCGGCCGCGGACGTCCACGGCCAGGCCGTCGTCCGGAGCGCCGCTGTCGAGGTACGCCATGGCGATCGGTTTGCCCAGTGTCGGCGACGGAGCGCCGCTCGTCACGACACCGCACGGCGTGCCGTCGGACGTGACGACCTGGTACCCCTTTCGCGGCGCGCGACGCCCCCGCGCGACGAGCCCGGCGAGCCTGCGGCCCTGCGGTGTCTGGGCCTGGGCCGCCAGGGCGGTCCTGCCGAAGAAGTCGCCCGGCTTGTCGAGTTTCACGAGCCGGCCGAGGCCCGCCTCGAACGGCGTGGTCTCGGGGGTCAGCTCGTTGCCGTACAGCGGCATGCCCGCCTCCAGCCGCAGCGTGTCGCGGGCCGCCAGCCCGGCGGGGACGACGCCCTCGGCCCCGGCGAGCGCCTTCCACAGCGCGACGGCGTCGGACGCGTCCACGAACAGCTCGAAGCCGTCCTCGCCGGTGTACCCGGTGCGGGCGACGAGGGCGTCGACGCCGGCGACCCGGTCGGCGAGGACGCCGTAGTACTTCAGGTCGTCCAGCGGCGCGTCCGTGAACCCTTCGAGGATCCGCTGGGAGTGCGGCCCCTGGAGGGCGAGCAGCGCGTACGCGTCGGAACGGTCGTCGACGACCGCCTCGAAGGCGGCGGCGCGCTCGACGAGCGCGTCCCGCACGACGCCGGTGTTGGCGGCGTTGGCGACCACCATCCAGGTGGTGTCGGCGAGCCGGTACACGATCAGGTCGTCCAGGACGCCGCCGTCCTGCGCGCACAGCATCGTGTAACGGGCCCGCCCGACCGGCAGCGCCGCGAGCGCGCCGATCAGCGCGTGGTCGAGCGCGGGCCCCGCCTGCGGCCCGGACACGAAGATCTCTCCCATGTGGGACAGGTCGAACAGCCCGGCGCCGGTGCGGACGGCCCGGTGCTCGGCCGTCTCGCTCGCGTAGCGCAGCGGCATCAGGTGGCCGGCGAAGTCGACGATGGTCGCCCCCAGGTCCCGGTGGACGTCGTACAGCGGTGTCTTCTTCGCGGGTGTCTTCTTCGCGGGTGTCTTGGTCGCGTTCGTGGCGTTCGTCGCGGTCGGTTCGGCGGGCATGGGCTCGGCTCCTTGGTCACGGGCGCGCGGGGTCCATCGTCCCACTCGCGCACCTGGCGTCTCGGTGCCTCCCCCTCTGTCATCGGCGCCTGAGAGCTTCACCCGCCGCACGGGACGGGTTTTCACCTTCGGCGGGGGACCGGGTCCCCGCTTTCCAGAGGTCGCCTCGTCCGCGCGGTCCGTGGGCCTGAGAGGTTCCGGGGAGGGTTTGCTCCTTCGGCGTCCCCCGCCGGCTGCGAGGGACTCTCCCGCACGGGGTCGTCGGCGCTGAGCGTGATTATTGCATTTCCCGTCCCTTCGAAACCTCCGTTGTCCCCACCTGCGTTCTCCGCGGGAACCTTCGCGCGTGCGCCGACGGTTCAACCGAATGAACGCCGGTGCCGTACTCTTGGTGAGTTGCTGGATTCACCCCCCGGTGAGCGGGGTGCACGACCGGAGGGGCAGGACGCATGGCCTACCTGGCGGGGGCGCTGATTCTCTTCTTCGGCCTCCTGGTGTCCATTGCGCTGCACGAACTCGGGCACTTCTCCTTCGCCAAGCTGTTCAGGGTGCGGACCACCCAGTTCATGGTCGGGTTCGGTCCGACGTTGTGGTCGTGGCGGCGGGGCGAGACCGAGTACGGCATCAAGTGGATCCCGATCGGCGGCTACATCCGGATGATCGGGATGCTGCCGCCGCGCAAGGGCGACGCGCCGGGCCGGGTCCGGCAGGTCAGCACCGGCCCGTTCCAGGGCCTGATCGAGTCGGCGCGCGGCGCGGCGCTGGAGGAGGTCAGGCCGGGCGACGAGGACCGCGTCTTCTACGCCAAGAAGTGGTGGCAGAAGCTGCTGATCATGTTCGGCGGCCCCGCCATGAACCTGCTCCTGGCGGTGGTGTTCTTCTCGATCCTGCTGATGGGGATCGGCACCAACCAGCCGCAGCCGGTGATCAAGGAGGTCGCCGAGTGCATGGTGCCGGCGAGCCAGTCCGACGTCGCCGAGTGCCCCCCGGACGCCGCCCCGACCCCGGCCAAGAAGGTCGGCCTGCAGCCCGGCGACGAGATCGTGGTCTTCAACGGCACGAAGATCGACGACTACCGCACGCTGCAGGAGGAGATCCGCGAGGCGGGCGGCCGCACCGTGCCGATGATCATCGAGCGGGACGGGGAGCGGATGCGGCTCGACGTCCCGATCGTCCGCAACCAGATGTACGACCTGGAGGACCCGGAGAAGGTCGTCGAGGTCGGATTCCTCGGCATCACGCCGGCCAGCGCGATCGAGCGCGAGGGGCCGGGCGCGGTCGCGAGCACGATGAGCGACCTGACCGTCCGGACCGCGGGCGCGCTGGTGCGGATGCCGGAGAAGATGGTCGGGATCTGGCAGGCGGCGTTCGGCGGCGAGGAACGCGACCCGAACGGCCCGATCGGCGTCGTCGGCGTCAGCCGGATCGGCGGGGACGTGGCCGCCTCGGAATCCCTCGACGGAACCGAGAAGATCTCCTACTTCGTGATGCTGCTCGGCTCGCTGAACCTCGCGGTCGGCCTGTTCAACCTCGTCCCCCTGCTGCCGCTGGACGGCGGGCACATGGCCGGCGCCCTGCTGGAGGCGATCAGGAAGGGCATCGCCAAGATCTTCCGCAGACCCGATCCGGGCTACGTCGACGTGGCCAAGGCCCTGCCGGTGACCTACGTGATGGCGATCGTGCTGATCGTCATGGGCGGGTTGCTCATCTACGCCGACCTCGTTAACCCCGTGCGGTTCGAGGGATAGCGGGTCACGCGGGGGCCTCGGGCGGGCTCACGGGACGGCGGGCAGCTCCCCGGTCTTGAGGAAGGCGTCGAGCGCGGTCAGGTAGGGCTCGATGTCCAGGCCCTGGGCCTCCAGCCACGCGTCCGACCCGTAGGTGCAGGTGTAGCGTTCGGCGCCGTCGCAGATCAGCGTGACGACGCTGCCGCGTTCCCCGGCCGCCCGCATCCGCGCGATCAGCTCCACCGCGCCCCACACGTTGGTGCCGGTCGAGCCGCCCACCGCCCGACCGGTGATCGCGCTCGTCCAGCGCATGGCGGCCACCGACGCCGCGTCCGGCACCTGGATCATCCGGTCGATCACCGTCGGCAGGAAGGACGGCTCCACCCGGGGACGGCCGATGCCCTCGATCCGCGAGCCCGCCGCCGTCAGCTCCGGGTCCCGCGCCGCGTACGAGCCGAAGAACGCCGACCCCTCCGGATCCACGACGGCGAGCCGCGTCTGGAACCGCTTGTAGCGCACGTAGCGGCCGATCGTCGCCGACGTCCCGCCCGTCCCCGCGCCGACCACGATCCAGGACGGCTCGGGGTAGCGCTCCATCCGCGTCTGCTCGAAGATCGACTCGGCGATGTTGTTGTTGCCGCGCCAATCCGTCGCGCGCTCGGCGAACGTGAACTGGTCCATGTAATGGCCGCCGGTCTCGGCCGCGAGCCGACGGGACTCGTCGTAGATCGCGGACGGATCGCCGACCAGGTGGCACCGGCCGCCGTGGAACTCGATGAGCTCGATCTTCTCCGGGCTGGTGGACGCCGGCATCACCGCGACGAACGGCAGCCCGAGCAGCCGCGCGAAGTACGCCTCCGACACCGCCGTCGACCCGCTCGACGCCTCGATGATCGTGGTGTCCTCGCGGATCCAGCCGTTCGCCAATCCGTACAGGAACAGCGACCGGGCGAGCCTATGCTTCAGTGAACCCGTCGGATGAACGGACTCGTCCTTCAGATAGAGGTCGATGCCCCACTCCGGCGGCAGCGGGAACACGTGCAGATGGGTGTCGGCGCTGCGGTTGGCATCGGCCTCGACGAGCCGGACGGCCTCGGAGATCCACGCCCGGTATCCGGGGTCGCAGCGGTCCACGGTGCGGCTCACGGCGGCCTTCTCCTCGGATCGTCGCTGATCGGCCGCGTCCCACGATATCCGTGCGTGTCGCAGGGCATGACGAGGCCCGCGGAGGGCAGATGATCGAGATGTTCGACGAGCGCATCGTGCAGACCGGGCGGCTTCCGCTGTTCGCCTTCTTCGTCGCGTTCATGATCACGTTCGTGCTGACGCGGGTGAACGTCCGGCTGATCCGCTCGAACGTGCGGTGGTTCCAGAACGTGACCGCGGGCGACGTGCACATCCACCACGTCGTGTTCGGCGTGGTGCTGATGCTGATCGGCGGCGTCGCGAGCCTCGCCGTCCCCGACGCCCACGTCGGGTACAACGTGGCGGCGGCCGTCGTGTTCGGGATGGGCTCCGCGCTCGTCCTGGACGAGTTCGCGCTGATCCTGCATCTCAGCGACGTCTACTGGACGGAGAAGGGCCGCGCGTCCGTCGACGCCGTGTTCGTCGCGATCGCCGCGACGGGGCTGCTGCTGCTCGGCCTGCATCCCCTCGGCTACGACAACCTCGGGTTCGACGCCGGGTCCGGGTCGCTGTCGCCGCTCTATGCCGGGTTCCTCGTCGTCAACCTCGCCCTCGCCGTGGTGACCCTGCTCAAGGGGAAGATCTGGACCGGGCTCATCGGCCTGTTCGTGCCCGCGCTGCTGATCGTCGGCGCGATCCGGGTGGCGCGTCCGGGCTCGCCGTGGGCCCGCTGGCGCTATGAGGAGGACTCGCGCCGGTACCAGCGGGCCGTCCGGCGTGAGATGACCTACCGGCGTCCGCTGATCCAGGCCAAGATCTGGGTCCAGGAGTTCATCGCGGGACGCCACGACCTCATCCCGCCCGAGCTGCTGCAACGCCGCGCCGAGGCCGCCGAGCGGGCCCGCCGCCGCAGGCTGGAACGATCCCGGCGGCGCGCCGCCGCCCGCGCGGCGCGCAGGGAGGCCGCGA
Organism: Spirillospora sp.; assembly: GCA_036564055.1. GTDB lineage: Bacteria > Actinomycetota > Actinomycetes > Streptosporangiales > Streptosporangiaceae > Spirillospora. The sequence goes on along the minus strand of DATCLF010000218.1, from coordinate 34,342 downwards.
AGGCCAGGCGGGGCGCCTGGGCCGCGCGCCGGGCCGAGCGGAAGGCGGAGCGCAAGGCCGAGCGGAAGGAGCGGCGCGAACGGGTCGGCGTGCGGCGCGGGGCCCTCGCCCGGACCCGCGGCGGGACCTCGTTGCGTCTGAGGGGCCGCGCCGCCGTCCGCCGGACGCGTCGCTTCCCCGCGGCCGAGGAGGAGACACCGGAGGAGCGCCCGAGAGCCGAGACGTCCGGCTGAGGAGAGAACGGCGAGGCGGGCCCGCGGTCACCGCGGAGCCACGGCGCGGACCGCGTCGATCGTGTCGGCGTCGGCCGCGGACTTGTCGGGCCGGTAGCGCAGGACGCGGGCGAAGCGCAGCGCGATGCCGCCCGGGTAGCGGGGGCTGCGCTGGACGCCGTCGAACGCGATCTCGACGACGAGCTCGGGCCGGACGTGCACCGTCCAGCCGTCCTCCCGCACGGCCAGCTCGCGGAGCCGCTTCGTCTGCCAGGCGAGCAGCTCGTCGGTGAGGCCCTTGAAGGTCTTGCCGAGCATCACGAAACCGCCGGTCGCGGGGTCGCGTGCGCCGAGATGCAGGTTCGACAGCAGCCCCTGCCGGCGGCCGTGCCCCCACTCGGCGGCGAGGACGACGAGATCGAGGGTGTGCCGGGGCTTCACCTTGATCCACCCGGCGCCGCGCCGGCCCGCGGTGTAGGGGGTGTCCAGCGACTTGATCACGACGCCCTCGTGGCCGCTGGCCACGGCCTCGTCGAACACCTCCCGGGCGCGCTCCGGGTCGGCGGTGACCGTCCCGGGCATCCGCAGCTCCTCGGGGACGACGCGGACGAGGGCCGCGCGCCGCTCCGCCCCCGGCGCGTCGAGCAGGTCGCCCCCGCCGGACGAGGCGCCGCCGGCCTCCTCCAGGTGCAGGACGTCGAACAGGAACACCGACAGCGGAACCGGCTCGGTGTTCCTGGCCGTCCGCGTGGCCGTGCGCGCGGCGGTGACCTGGAACGGATGGGGACGCCCGTCGGGCTGCAGCGCGATCAGCTCGCCGTCGAACACGGCGGTGCGCACCGGCAGCCCCCGCACGGCCTCGACCACCTCCGGCAGCCGGGAGGTGATCTCGTCGAGCGTCCGCGTGAACACGCGCACGTCCCCGCCGGAGACGTGGATCTGCGCGCGGATCCCGTCGAGCTTCCACTCGACGGCCGCCTCGGCGTCCAGCTTGGCGAACGCCTCCTCGACCGACGGGGCGGACGCCGCGAGCATCGGCCTGACCGGCCGCCCGACCTCCAGCGTGAACCGGCGCAGGCCGTCGACGCCGTCGGCGAGCGCGGCGGCGGCGACCGGACCCGCCGACCCGCGCAGCATGACGGCCCGCCGCACCTCGGCGGAGGCGATCCCGGCGGCGGCCGCGATCGCCTCGGTCATCACGCCGTCGAGCGCGCCCTGCCGCAGCTCGCCCGCCAGGAGCCGGACGAGGAAGTCCTGCTCGGCGCGGGTGGCGCGGCCGAGCAGCCCGGCGAGCAGCTCGCGCCGCCGCGAGACCGAGCCGGGCCCCGAGACCGCGCCGATCTCGGTGAACGCCGCGTCCACGTCCGGAACGGTCAGGGAGGGTTCGGACGCGGGAGGCGGAAGATCGCGCAGCGCGGCGTACCCGACGCCGATCTGGCGTTGCGGCAGCTCACCCGACAGGTAGGCGACCACGGTCGGCGCCTCGCCCGGGTCCGCCGTGCGCAGGCACTCCGCGAGCACGGTTACCTTGGTCTTGCGGCTCGAGGTGCCCGCGACGGCCAAGGACGTGCGCGCGATGTCGGCCAGTAGCACCTCTCCATTGTGACCACGGGGTCTGACAATCCCTACCGTCAGGGCACCTGGTCAGGCCGGGAGCGCCTGACTACGTTGATCTCAGGCGGGCCCAGTGAACGCGAGACAGGGTGAGTGAGGAGCGGAGAGTGGGGCTTCACCGTCCGTCGGAGCCGTTCCACCGGATCTACTCCACACCGGAGCCGCCGTCGCCGGCCCGCCGGCCGATGCTGCTCGCGCTGCTGGCGGTGACCGTCGCCTGCGCGGTGGCGGGCGCGGTCGTCCTCGTGGTGGTGCCCGGACGCGGAGGCGGCGGCGGCGAGGACGCCGCGGCCGTGCGGCCGGTGCCCGCCGACGCGTCGCGGACCCCGGTGCGGTCCGGATCGCGGATCGTCCGGAGGCTGCCGCCGCCGTGCGGGACGGTGTCGCGGTCCACCGTCGACCGGACCGTGCCCGGGGCGAAGCGTCGGCAGGACGGCAACTCGACCCTCACGACGTGCACGTACTCCGAGGGCTCCCGGTGGCTGCGCGTGGAGGCGCGCCTTCACTCGCCGGACGACACCGCCGCCCCGGTGCGCGACGCCGAGAACGACTACGACGAGCGGTGGGCGCAGGCGCACGACGCGCCCCTGGTGCGGACGTACCGCCTCGAACGCCACCGCGGCCTCGGCGACGAGGCGTACCGCTGGTTCAAGGCCGACAAGGCGGAACCGAGGGTCATCGGCCAGGTCACCGCGAGGACCCGCAACGCGGTCCTCACGGTCAGCTACGGCGAGCGGGTCTCCGGGAAGGACGCGGCGCGGCGCCGTGAGCGCGCCTGCCTCGACCACGCCACCGCCGTCGCACGCGAAGTCGTCGCCGCGCTAAATCATTTCTGACCTGAATCGGCCGATCGTGGCATATTCTCAGTCAACACCTTCTAAGGTGAAGGGCAAAAGGGGAGGGTGTGCCGACCGAGTTTCCCCGTGATCGGCGCACACATGCTACGTGGGAGGAGGAGGTCGACGACGTGACCGTCCCGTCTGGAGGAGTGTCCTGGGTATAGGCTCAGGTCAGAAGGCCGTAGTCGGCGGGCCGTGGAGTGGACCTCACTCCGCGGCCCTTCTGCGTCTCGGTGTCCGGACCAATGTCCGGCCATTCATGAATCATTTTCTGAGAAAATTCGTTGACGTCGAGATAAAGACCGCCCGGTAGAACCCCGTTACCGTTTCAGCGCGGCCCGGAACGCCGGCGTCCCGGGAGCGGGAATTCGGGCAAGAAGGCGCATACCGGCGGGAGACACCCGGGAAAGGACGCGCGCGACATGAGCCTCGGGTGTCACCGAAATCACCGGCCTGTTCTTGATGATCGCCTGGACGATCCGCTCGGCGACCCGCTCCGGCGGGTAGTTGCGGAGCCTCACGACCTGCTGCCCGCGGCGCCGCAGACGTTCACCCGCCGCCTCGTCCCCGCCCAGGAAGATTCCGCCGTCGACGACGTTCGTGGAGACGAAACCGGGGCAGACGGCGGTGACGCCGATGCGGCTGCTCGCCAGCTCGGCGCGCAGGCACTCGCTGAGCATCATGACGGCGGCCTTCGTCGTGCAGTAGGCCGGCATCGCCCGCCAGGGCGTGAACGCGGCGGCGGAGGCGACGTTGACGATGTGCCCGCCGAGGTTCGGCCTGTCGGGCTTGACCGGCAGGGCGTGGACGCGCTCGTGCATCTGCCGGCCGAACAGGCGGGACCCGTGGATGACGCCCCACAGGTTCACGCCCACGATCCGCTCCCAGGTCGCCAGGTCCGTGTCGAGGAAGGACCCGGCGACCGCGATACCGGCGTTGTTGACGAGGATGTCGGGCGCCCGGTGGGCCTGCTTCACCTCGGCCGCGAACTCCTCCATCGCCTGGGCGTCGGAGACGTCCACCTCGTAGGCGACGCCTCCGGAACCGACGCTCTTGGCGAGCGTGACGGTGTGCTCCGCGGCGGGAAGGTCGATGTCGGCGGCGATGACGGTCGCGCCGCGGCCGGCCAGCGCGAGGGCGGTGGCCCGGCCGATTCCGCTGCCGGCTCCGGTGACGACGGCGAGCGCCCCGTCGAAATGGGCGAGTGGCATGCGCGAGACCTCCGAGGCGTCCGGGACGAGGATGGTCCAACCGTACTCAGCCCGCGGCCGCGTCGCCTTCATGGACGGCGCCGTCGTGGACGGCGCCTTCGTGAACATGGCCGGGACGTTCGTTCTCCAGGAGAGAGCCGAGGCCGTGCCAGCAGAAGTCGGTCATGTGGCGGGCCGCGTCGCGCGCCGACAGCTCGGGCCGCCGCGCCCGCCACTGCGCGAGCCGTTCGCTCGCCCCGATGATGATCTCGGTGTAGGCGTCGATCGCTTCGGGCGGGGCCGACGGCGCGAACGACCTCAGCACCCCCGCGATGAGCCTGCTCTGCTGCCGCCGCGTCGCCTCGATCGCCTCGATGGTCTCCCCGGACGCGGCCATCGGCTCGCGCATCAGCATCGCGAACGAGTCGCGGTGGGCGTCCATGAACTCGAAATAGGCGACCATGCCGCGCCACAGGACGTCCCTCGGGGTGGTGGCGCCCGCCATGGCCTTCTGGGTGACGTCGAGGAGCTCGGCCTTGGAACGGCGGATGCAGGCGAGGAGGAGCCCGTCCTTGGAGCCGAAGTACTCGTAGAGCATCGGCTTGGAGACGCCGCAGCGCTCGGCGATCTCGTCCATCGAGGTGGCCTGGTAGCCGCGCTCGCCGAACACCGCCTCTGCCACGTCCAGCATCTGCCGCTCGCGCTCGGCGCGCGACATCCGGCGGCGGGCCGGACGTGATGTGGCGTCACTCACGTGGGAACTCCCTTGTTGGATCTACCGTCAGTAACCTACTCCCGGTAACTTACTCGGAGTAGGTTACGCGGAAGGGGAAGTGATGAGCGAGCGTGCCCCGGCGATCGTCATCATCGGCGCCGGCTTCGCCGGCCTCGGCATGGCGATCCGGCTCAAGCAGAACGGCTTCCACGACTTCGTCGTCCTGGAGAAGAGCGAGGCCCTCGGCGGGACGTGGCACGACAACACCTACCCGGGCTGCGCCTGCGACGTGCCCTCGCACATGTACTCCTTCTCGTTCGAGCTCAACCCCGGCTGGACGCGCATGTTCGCGCCGCAGCCCGAGATCCGCGCGTACCTGGAGCGCACCGCCGACAAGTACCGCGTCCGCGAGCACATCCGCTTCAACACGGCCGTGGAGGCGATGGAGTACGACGACGCGGCCGCGCGCTGGACCGTCACGCTCGCCGACGGGTCCTCGCTGACCCCCAAGGCCGTCGTGTCCGCCATCGGCGCCCTGCACATCCCCTCCTACCCCGACCTGCCCGGCATCGAGCGGTTCCGGGGCACCACGTTCCACTCCGCCGAGTGGGACCACTCCTACGATCTCAAGGGCAAGCGCGTGGCCGTCATCGGGACGGGCGCGTCGGCCATCCAGTTCGTCCCGCACGTGGCGGAGAAGGCCGCGAAGCTCGTCGTGTTCCAGCGGACGCCGCCGTGGATCCAGCCCAAGCCGGACGTGCCCATCCCGGCGCCCGTGCGCGCGGCCTTCCGCAGGATCCCGGGAGCCGCCCGCGCGTTCCGCGCCGCCATCTACGCGGCGCTGGAGGCCCGCGCTCTCGGGTTCACCGTCGACCCGCGGCTGTCCGGGCCGCAGGAGCGGATCGCCCGCCGTCACCTCGCCCGGCAGGTCCGCGACCCCGAGCTGCGCGCCAAGCTGACCCCGGACTACACGATCGGCTGCAAGCGGATCCTGCTGTCCAACGACTACTATCCGGCGCTCGTCCGGCCCAACGTGGAGCTTGAGACGTCCGGCATCGCGGAGGTCACCGAGAACTCCATCGTCACGGCCGACGGACGCGAGCACGAGGTCGACTGCGTCATCTACGGCACCGGGTTCAAGGTGACCGACGCCCTCGCCGAGCTGCGCGTCACCGGCCGCGGCGGCGTCAAGCTCCAGGAGATCTGGGCGGACGGCATCGAGGCGCACCGTGGCACCACGATCCCGGGGATGCCGAACTTCTTCATGCTGCTCGGCCCGAACACCGGGCTCGGCCACAACTCGGTCGTCTTCATGATCGAGGTGCAGATCCGGCACGTCCTGAGCTGCCTGCGCCTGCTGGCGCGGACGGGCGGCGACACGATCGAGCCGAAGCCGTCGGCCATGCGCCGCTTCAACGACCGCATCCACCGGCGCCTGCGCCGCGCGGTGTGGAACGAGGGGGGCTGCAGCAGCTGGTACCTCGACGACAAGGGCGTCAACCGCACCCTCTGGCCGGGGCACACCTTCGAGTTCTGGGCGAGCTGCCGCAGGGCGAAGCCTCAGGAGTACACCGTCACCCGCCGGTCCCGCTGAGGACGCGCGGAGGCGCCGCTCGTCCGGCGCGGGCTACTTGTCCGGCGCGAACATCGGACGCAGGCCCGCGATGAGCTGCCGGATCACCGGGCGCTGCTCGGCCGGGGTGCGGCCGCGCAGGTTGTGGATCGGGTCGAGGCCGTCGTAGTAGGGGGCGAGCGCGAGGAACGGCAGGATCATCAGGATCATGGTCGCGAGGACGTCGAGGTCGGCGTCCTCGCGGATCGCGCCCTCCGCCTTCCAGTGCTGGAGCGTCGGGTGGATGACCCCGAGGTAGTGCTGGTTGGCGGTGTCGCGGACCACGGACCGGACGCTGTTGTCCAGCTCGAAGTTGGTCGCGGCGGTGACGCCCCGCTCCAGCGGATGGTCGGCCATGTACTCGGTCCAGTCGCACAGGACGTCGAAGAGCCATTCGTCGAACGGCTGGTTCATGTCGATCCGTGCGATCCGCCGTTCCATCTCCTCGCGCGCGCGGCGGGACGTCTCGTCGCAGACGAACGCGAAGAACTCCAGCTTGTCGTTGAAGTACTGGAACAGCGAGCCCTTGGCGATGCCGGCCTCGCGCGCGATGGTGTTCAGGCTGCCCGTCGAGTACCCGTTCTGACCGAACTCGCGCATCGCCGCCTCGAGCACTCGCTCGCGCTTGGCGACGTCGAGACGGAACCAGGTTGACGTAGGCATTGGACTTCTTCGACTTCCGTCGGGGAGCGGTAAGACGTTGGTCAGGATAACTGTCCGTCGCGTCTCCTGCGCACCATGGGAACCACGGGCCCCGCGGGCCCCGCGGGCCCTCGGCCGCCGGGATCGGGCGAGGGCGGGGCGGCGGGCTCGTCAGCGGGCCAGGCGGATGAGGATGCGGCAGACCTCCTCGAGGATCTCGGCCGCCTCGTCCTCGTCCTCGGCCGTGGCGATCTCCCGGCCGGCCTCGCCGATGACGGTGGTCAGCACCAGGCTGAGGACCTGCTCGGCCCGGCCCGGGGGCTCGTCGGCCGCGGGGCCGCGCAGGAGCTTGGTGTTCTGCGCGATCCAGTGCTGGGCGCGGCTGCGGCGCATCAGCGACGACCCGGGCGGGCCCTCGCCGTCGAGGAACAGCCGGGCGGCCTCGCGCCGCTCCCAGCACACCCGCAGGTAGGCGCGGGCGCCGGCGATGAACAGCGCGATCGGGTCGGTCTCGCCCTCCTTGCGGGCGGCCGACACGGCCTGCGCCGCGCTCGCCTCCTGCTCGGCGTTCAGGTCCTCCCACAGCGCCACGTACAGCCCGGCCTTGCCTCCGTAGTGGTGGTAGAGGCTGCCGACGCTGATCCCGGACCGCTCGACGATCTCGGCGATGCCCGCGTCGGCGTAGCCGCGGTCGCCGAAGACCTTGAGCGCCGCGTCCAGCAGCGCCTGGCGGGTCGCGTCGGCGCGCGCCCACTGGCGCCCGCCGCCCGCGGCGCCCTCGGCGCCCCTGGAGGCGGGACGGCCGCCCGTCCTCGCGACGTCGTCCCTCCCGGCCCCGTCGGCGGTGTCGCCCGCCGCGTCGTTCGCGTCGCCGGGGTGCCGCGCGCTGCTCGTCCGCATCCCACCATGGTGCCAGGTGGACGGCACCGGCCGGCGTCGGCCGTGCCGGCGCCGGTCAGTACCAGTTGTGGGCCTGCCAGAACGCCCAGGCGCCGCAGGGGTCCTTGTAGCGGGCCTTGATGTAGCCGAGACCCCACGCGATCTGGGTGGGGGAGCTGGTGCGCCAGTCGGCTCCGGCGCTGGCCATCTTGTGGCCGGGAAGCGCCTGGGGGATGCCGTACGCGCCGCTGGAGGGGTTCACGGCCCGCTCGTTCCAGTTGCTCTCGTGCTCCCACAGCGTGAGCAGGGACGGCCAGCAGCGGCTCCAGCCCTTGAGGGCGTTCATCTTCTTGCCGTACGCCTTGTTCTGCGCGGCGCTCGGGTTGGACTTGGCGAGCCGTTCGCGTTCCTGCTTGGCCTTCAGCTCGGCCCGCGCCCTGGCCTCGCGCTTGGCCTTCTCCCTCAGCCTCTTCAGCTCGCGCTGGTGCTCCTCGTAGGCCCGCTTCTTGGCCGCGGCGACCGCGTCGGCGGCGATCGGGTCCATGTCGCTCGCGGACGTCAGCTTGGCGAGCATGTCGTTGGTCGACAGGTCGGCGGAGGCCATCTTCGGGGGCTTGGTGTCGTCGCCGACGAACCGGTTGAGGTCGACGAGCGCGACCGTGGCGCCGACCGCGCCGATGGCGACGGCGGTGATGGTGACGTTGCTCGTGACCACCCGCCGCAGCCAGGGCTTCCTCTCCGAGGGGACCTCGGGCGTCGCGCGGGTCCCGCGGCCGCGGTCGTCCCGGTGGCGGGGCGGGGCCGACTCCAGGGCGTCGGGAGCCCGGCGGGGCCGGGGGACGTCCGCGCGCCGCCGGCCGGTGCCGTGACTTCTGCGTGTGCCGCGACTGTTTGGCATGGGAGAAGCTTGCCTCATCGCCCGGGGATCATGTCGTGCAAGTGAAGGTACGCCACAGGGTGGCATACGGTTCACTCGTCGTGGAGCCCCCGGTCCCGATGACGGCCCCGGCCCGGGTCGAGCAGCTCCACGTCGCCGGCGGCCAGCCGTGCCGGCTGGAGGGCCTCGAAGATGTCGCGGTGCATGCCGGCGAACACCGCGAGCTCCCCGCGGGGGGCCTCGAGCGCCAGGCTCACCTGGTTGACCAGGTCGCGTCCCGCCGCGGTGATCTCCACGAGCGTGGCCCGCCGGTCGTTCGGGTGCCGGGTGCGGGTGACGAGGCCCGCGTCCTCGAGCTGGTCGACGGTGAGCGTCACGGTCGTCGGATGCACCATCAGGATCCGGCCGAGCGCGCTCAGCCGGGCCCGGTCATGGGGGGTCAGCGCCAGGGTCGTCAGCAGGAAGTAGCCGGTCCGGGTGAGGTCGAACCGCTTCAGCTCGGACTCCAGGGCCTTCTTCAGGAGCTGGTTGAGACGCCCGACGGAGCAGATCGCCATGAACGGCCACGGCCCGCCGAGGAGCCCCTGCGCCTCCCAGCGGTCTCTGACGCCGATGACCAGCGGGTCGATGGCGTCGTCCCGTGCGTCCTCCGCCCCCATCCCGGCGTCGTGGTCCGTCTCGATGCGCACCGGGAAATCGTAGCTTCGGACAAATCGCGATGTAAGTACTCGCTTCTTAGACCTTCTTCCCATAGAGTGCCACAGATCACACCCGTACCCGAGTGCTTGCTCGGGCCCCGTCGCGGGAGGTCGGCGCTTGATGGCCCTCAGCCTGTCGAAGGCCCCGGACCTGGCGCTCCGCCGTGCCGGCCGGGCGCTCGACGAGACCGGGCTGCTCTGCGTGACGCTGCTGGAGGGGCTCCGCCGCACCTGGGACGTGCGCCAGTGGTGGGGCGAGTTCATCGAGCAGTGCTGGTTCCTCGCCCGGGTGACGAGCATCCCGCTGATGCTGATCGCCGTGCCGCTCGGCGCGACGATCTCGCTCCAGGTCGGGGACATCGCCCGGCAGCTCGGCGCGCAGTCCGGGACCGGCGCGCTGCTCACCGCCGCGATGATCCAGCAGGTCGCGCCGCTGGCCGCCGCGCTGCTGGTCTCCGGGGTCGGCGGGTCGGCCATCACCTCCGACATGGGCGCCCGCAACATCCGCGACGAACTCGCGGCCATGGAGGTCATGGGGATCAACCCGATCCACCGGCTGGTCACCCCCCGGCTGTGGGCGGCGAGCACGGTGTCCGGGCTGCTCTGCTCGGTGGTGATCCTCGCGGGCGTCCTCGGCGGCTACTACTTCAACGTCATCCAGCAGGGCGTGAGCCCCGGCGCGTTCTTCGACGGCGCCACCACCCTGCTGCAGTTCTCGGACCTCGTCATCACCCTGTTCAAGGCGTGGGTGTTCGGGTTCATCGCCGCCGCCGTCGCCTGCTACATGGGCATGAACTGCGACTACGGGCCGGTCGGGGTCGGCCGGGCGGTCAACAGGGCGGTCGTCGTCACCTCGATCGTGGTGTTCACGACGAACTACATCATCACGATGATCTACCAGGTCCTCTTCCCCCCGAGGTTCTGATGGTCGCCATCTCCCCCGTCCGCAAGCTGGGCCGCGCCGTCAGACTCCGGACCGCGGACCTGGCCGCCTCGGCCCGGCTGCCGGTGTTCCTCGGCCGGGTCCTGTACCACCTGCTCGTCGACATCATCCTGCGGCGCAAGTACGGCAAGACGCTGGCACGGCAGGTGAGCGACATCGCGGTCGGCGTCGGCGCGCTGGTCATCGGCGGCGGCATGATCTTCGTCGTCGCGACGATGTCGCTGGCGACCGGCGCGATGGTCGGCCTGCAGGGCTACCCGGGGCTGGAGCGGATCGGCGCGGAGGCGTTCACCGGGCTCGTCTCGAGCTACTCCAACGTCCGCGAGGTGACCCCGATCATCGCGGGCGTCGCGCTCGTCGCCCAGGTCGGCACCGGCTTCACCGCCGAGATCGGCGCGATGCGGATCTCGGAGGAGATCGACGCGCTGGAGGTCATGGGCATCAACTCCCTGACCTACCTGGTGTGCACGCGGGTCGCCGCCGGGGTCATCGCGCTCGTGCCGCTCTACCTGGTGTCGCTGTTCATGGCGTTCTTCGCCACCAGGTTCATCACGATCGAGTACTTCGGCCTGTCACCCGGGATCTACGACTACTACTTCCACCTCTACCTGCCGCCGATCGACGTGTTCTACAGCGTGATCAAGGTGGCCGTGTTCGCGTTCATCATCATGTTCATCCACTGCTACCGCGGCTACTACGCGGCCGGCGGCCCGGTGGGCGTCGGGGTCGCGGCGGGCCGCGCGATCAGGGAGTCGACGATCCTGATGATCCTGATGAACCTGCTCCTGTCGTACATCTTCTGGGGTCACGGCGGGACGGTGAGGTTGACGGGATGAGCGAGGAGACGCTGTCGGCCCGCTCCAGAGCGGTCTTCGGGCTCGTCGGTGCGGGCGTCATCGCGGCCGGGGCCGTCTTCGTGGCCGTGGGGACGACACCGTCCTACGAGGGATCCACCTACTACACCGCGACCTTCGGACGCGCGGGCCAGGGCCTTGATCCGGGCAAGTCCGACGTGAAGATCCGCGGCATCGCGGTCGGGACCGTCGACAGGCTCACCCTGACCGACAGCGGCGGCGTCAAGGTCAGATTCCGGGTCGACAGGGGAGTGAGGGTCGCCGACACGGCGAAGGCGTCGATCGAGCCGGTCTCGGTGTTCGGTCCGAAGGACCTCGTCCTCGACCTCGGCGAGCACGAGGTCACCGGCCCGTTCCTGGAGGACGGCCAGGAGGTCACCCGCACCGAGGACCCGGAGGAGCTGTCCGAGACGGCCTGGCCCGCCTACCGGCTCACCAAGGCCATCGACCCGGACGAGGTCGCCGCGATCCTGCGCACGTTCGGCGCGGGGCTCTCGGGACAGGGACCCGCGCTGCGGCGCACGATCGACAACGGCGCCACGGTCGTCGACGCGACCTACCGGGACCGCGCGGCGATCAACGCGCTGCTGAACGACATCAACGGGCTCTCGGGCACGCTCGCCTCCCGCGGCGACACGATCACCGCGCTCACCACCGACTTCAACCGGTTCTCACGGGTCGTCACCGAACGGCCCGACAAGATCGAGCAGCTCCTGGAGCGAAGCGGCGAGCTCGGCGACAAGGCCGCCACCACCCTGCGGGACCACGGCGCGAACCTCGGCGAGATCATCGACGGCGGCGGCGACGTCGCCGCGGTGGTGAACGGCGAGCTCCACCATCTGCCGACCATGATGGACGGCCTGATCGGCTTCTTCGGCCTGCTGTCGAAGATCATCCGCGTGCCCGGTCCCGAGGGGACGCTGCTGGCCCAGGCGCGCAACCCGCTGCCGCTGGACCTGTGCCAGATCTTCGTCGACGTCTGCTCGCCGTCGTCCCCCGCGCCGTTCGCCCAGAAGCCGGCCGGGCAGAACCCGGCCGGCCAGAACGAGGAGGGGCGGCCGTGACGGCGCGGGGGCCCGGCAACGCCACGCTCGTGAGGTTCCTCGTGTTCGTGGCGCTGACGGGGACGCTCACCTTCTCCATCGGCCAGATGATCCTCGGCACGAGCTTCCGGGACCGTTACACGCTGACCGCGACGTTCGACGACGTCACCGGGCTCCTCGAAGGCGACGACGTGAAGCTCGCGGGGACGCCCGTCGGGCGGGTCGAGGACATCAAGGTCGTCCGCGGCAAGGCCGTGGTGGAGATGGCCGTCGACCGGGAGGTCACGATCCCCCGCGACTCCACCGCCGCGATCCGCTGGCGCAACGTGATGGGCCAGCGCGTCATCTACCTGGAACCGGGACGGCAGAAGGCCAAGCTCGGCGACGGCGACCGCGTCCCGCACACCCGGTCGGTCGTGGACCTCGGCGAGATCGTCAACAGCCTCGGGCCGCTGACCCGCAACCTGGACCCCGACCAGCTCAACAAGATCCTGTTCGCCTTCGCGCAGGCGCTGGAGGGCAACGAGCGCAACATCTCGCTGCTGACGACGAACATGGACGCGCTGCTGCAGACGTTCACGGCCCGCAAGAAGACCATCGAGAAGATGATCGACGACTACGAGACCGTGAGCGCGGCGGTCGCGCAGCGGGACCGGCAGATCGCGGCGAGCATCGACAACCTCGAATCGCTGACCAAGGTCTTCGCGAACAACCGCAGGCTGCTGGAGAACGCGGTCGTCGAGATCTCGGGCGTCACCACCAACCTCAACGCCGTGCTGGGCGACCGGGACGCGCAGCTCAACCGCATCATCCAGAACCTGGGCGTCTTCGCTGACACGTTCCGGCTGAACGTCGACCAGCTCGAGAAGATGGTGCGGCAGCTTCCGCTGACCCTGCGGCAGCTCTTCGCGTCCGTCAACGGCGGGCACTTCCTGCGCAGCAACGCGCTCTGCCTCAACCTCGTCCAGGGCCCCTGCCCCTTCCCGATGGAGCTGCCGAGGAGGCCCGGCACGGACGAGCCGACCCAGCAGGAGCTCGACCAGCTCAGGAAGATGCTCCAGGGGGGTGGCGGCTGATGGCGCTGAAGTCGCTGCGCGACGTCAACCAGAAGGTCGTCGCGGTCGTCACCCTCGGCGCGCTCGCCGCCGGGTGCGTGTTCGCGTTCGCGGTGGGCCAGCTCCACCTGTTCGAGCGCGGCTACACGATGAGCGGCGAGTTCGCGGACGTCGCCGGGCTGAAGAAGGGGCACGACGTCCGCGTCGCCGGCGTGAAGGTCGGACGGGTCACCGGGGTGGAGCCCGACTTCCGCACCGGCAAGGTCATCATCACCTGGCACGTCAACAGGGGGATCGACCTCGGCCCGAAGACGCAGGCCGAGATCACGACGACGACGCTGCTCGGCGGCCGGTACCTGCGGTTGTCGGGACCGGTGTCCAAGCCGTACATGGCGGACCTGCCGGAGTCGAAGCGGCGCATCCCGCTGTCGCGCACCTCCGTCCCGTTCACCGTCCCGGACGCCCTGGAGGGCGCGCAGAACATCGTCGGCAAGCTCGACCAGAAGAGCGTCGACAGGCTGCTCACCCAGGTCAACCGGATCGAGTCGCCGAGCGCGGCGAAGCTGCGGCGGATCCTGCTCAACATCCAGGAGCTGTCGCGGATGCTCAACGACTCCTACCCCCAGATCGAGAAGCTGATCGAGAGCAGCAAGACGATCACCGGGACGCTCGCGGCCAAGGACCGGCAGCTCCGCGAGATCATCAACGCGAGCCAGGTGCTGCTGCGCACGCTCGTGGAACGCCGCAACGAGCTGGCCGCGACGCTCGGGCAGGGCAACCGGACGGTGCGGACGCTGTCCAACGTGATCACCCAGAACCAGAAGAAGCTCGACCGGCTGCTCGACAACCTGCATCTGCTGACCACCCGGCTCGCTCCCAACATGGACGCGCTGAACACCGACTTCTCCCTGCTCGGACCCACGTTCGCGCAGGTCGCCAAGGTCAAGGGCAACGGACCCTGGGTCGAGGGCCTGCTCATCGGCCTCGGACCGCTCCAGCCGCCGGGGCCGCACTCCACGCGCCGATCCGGGGGAGGCGACTGATGGACCGTGCCGCCGGCGCCGGGGCGCGGACCCGGGTGAGGGGAGCCGCCGTCGCGCTCTGCCTGGCGCTGCTGTCCTCCCTCGGCGGCTGCTCGGTCGTGCCGTCCGGGGACGGGCAGCGGACGATGGTGGTCTACGTCCCCAAGGCCCGCTCCTTCTACGAGGAGTCCAAGGTCAAGGTGATGGGCGCCGACGTCGGCCTCGTCGACAAGGTTGAGAACCAGGGCGACCGCGTCAAGGTGACGTTCCACATCCGCGACGACGTCCCTCTGCCGAAGGGGGTGCGGGCGTCGATCGTCCCGCTGAACCTGATCGGCGAGCGCAACCTCGTCCTGCACCCGCCGTGGAAGCCGGGGCAGCCGAAGGAGACCTCGAACGTCATCCCGATGGAGCGCACCCACGTGCCGGTCGAGGTGGACGACGCGCTCAGCTCGTTCACCAACCTCGCGAACGCGCTCGACCCGACCAAGATGCGCACCGCGCTCGACACCGCCGCCGGGACCCTCGACGGCAACGGAAGGCCGTTCAACGCGGCCCTGGAGCAGAGCGCGCGCCTCGTCGAGAACGTCGCCGGGCAGGACGAGGAGCTGATCGAGGTCGCGCGGAACCTGCACCGGCTCGCCGGGGTCGTGCGGGGACGCGAGGAGGTGCTCGGCGCGCTGATCCGCGACTTCGGCCAGGCGTCCCGGGTGCTCAGCTCCGAGCGCGAGGAGATGAAGCAGCTCGTCGCCGGGGTGCTCCAGCTCGCCGAGCAGGGCGACAAGCTGCTCCGCAAGTACAAGGGGCAGCTTCCCTACGACCTGGCGGTGCTCACCCGGTTCGCGCTGGTCCTCAAGGGCAACGCCGCGCAGATCGCTCAGCTGATCCAGGCGCTGCCCGACATCGGCGACGCGCTCATCGGCGGCTACAGCCACGACGACAAGTCCCTGCACATCAGGTTCGCCACGGACGCGTTCCTGCGGACGTGGCTCAAGGGCCTGATGGACTCCGACGACGTCGGATGTCCGCTGCCACCGCCCAACTCCAACTGTCCTTGGGATGACGGAGGCAACTGATGAGCCGAGCCACCGCGGGCGGGCGGCCCGCCGGACGTCCCGCCGCACGCTCTGCCGGACGTCTCGCCGGTCCCCGAAGGCTGCTCCTGCTCGCCGTGGCCGCCGCCCTCGCGGTCTCGGGCTGCTCCTACCAGACCGCGGGCGCGCCCAAGGGCGACCTCACGCTGACGGCCACGTTCGACGACGTGCAGCAGCTCGTCGCCGGGCACAGCGTGCAGATGTCCGACATCACGATCGGCACCGTCACCAAGGTCGAGCTCGTCGGCTACAAGGCGAGGGTGACGATGTCCATCAAGGACGACATCAAGATTCCCAAGGGCACCCGGGCGGAGATCCGCGTGACGTCGCTGCTCGGCGAGAACTACGTGGAGCTGCAGATCCCGCCGGGCAGGAGCATGAGCAGCGGCCCGTTTCTCGCCGACGGCGGGGTGATCACCGACACGTCGGTGCAGCCGTCGTTCGAGGAGGTCGTCGGCCAGGCGGGACCGCTGGTCAAGGCGCTGGCGGGCAACGACGTCGCCACGGTCGTCAACGCGGGCGCGACCGCCCTGGACGGCAACGGCGAGAAGCTCAACAAGACGATCGCCCAGGCGAGCGGGCTGCTGAAGATGTTCGCCGACCAGCGGCGCGAGCTCGGCGAGTCGGTCGACCGGTTCGCGCGGCTCGGCCGGTCCCTGGCCGAGGGCGACGACGCCCTGGAACGCGCACCCGGCCGGATCGAGCGGACGACCCGGCTGCTCAACGAGAACAAGGAGGAGATCCTCCGCACGGTCGACCGGCTGACCCGGCTGGCACGCGAGCTGAACGACAAGGTCCTGGAGACGCGCATCGCCCGGTTCCGCCGGCTCCTCGACGACGTCGACCCCGTCCTGCGCACGCTCGCCGTCAACCGCAAGAGGCTCACCGACCTGGTGAACGGCCTGGTCGAGTTCAGTGAGAAGCTGCCGAGGGCGAGCTACGACGGGCAGCTCCTGCTGTATCCGCTGCTCCGGCTCGTCTGGTCGGACGGGTCGGGGGTCATCCCCGGTGTCGACTACCCCACTGAACCGTCCTCCACGCGGACGACCCGGATCCCCAAGGAGTTCACGAGCGCGTTCCCGGGGTTCGAGCACATTCTGGAGCAGCGCCGATGAGCACCCGGATCGTTGTCAACCTGGTGACGTTCGCGGTCCTCGCCGTGGTCATGGTGGTGTGGGCGTTCAACAACGTGGTCCGGTTCGACTTCATCGACCGCCCGTACCACATCACGGTGGAGTTCGCCTCCTCGCCGGGCCTGCACCCGAACTTCGAGGTCGACTACCTCGGCCTGCGGGTCGGCAAGATCGACTCGGTGCGGCTGGAGAAGGACAAGGTCGTCGTCCGGCTCGACATCGACCGGGGCGTGAAGATCCCGCAGGGGGTCACCGCCGCCGCGGCCCGCAAGTCGGCGGTCGGCGAGCCGGTGGTGGAGCTGACCCCCGCGCCCGGCAGGGCCGACGCGCCGCCGATGAAGCCCGGCTCGCGGATCCCGGTGTCGCGGACGAAGGTCCCGCCCGCCTACGGCGACCTTTTCGGCGCCGTCATCGACAGCCTCAAGGCCATCGACCCGCAGGACGCCAGGGTCGTCACCCACGAGCTGGCCGAGGGCTGGTCCGGGCGCGAGCAGTCGCTCCGGCAGATCATCAACGGCGGCGACGATCTGACACAGACGTTCGCGCGCAACACCGAGCTGCTCGACGAGCTGACCGACGACCTCGCCAGGATCACCCGGGTGCTGAACGCCAACCGGGAGGAGCTCGGCGCCGGAGTCGACGACCTGGCCGCCCTGCTCCGTGCGCTCAGCCAGGTCCGCGGTCAGCTCGCCGAACTGCGCGACCGGGGTCCCGGCCTGATCGGCACCGTCAACGACCTGCTGGACAGGACCGGCCCGGACTTCGGGTGCATGGTGGACGCGCTCGGCACCTGGGGTCTGCGGCGCCACAACCCGGCTGTTCTCAACGACCTGCGCGACACGCTCCGGAACGCGCCGGAGCTGAAGGTCGTCCTCGACAACGTGATCGGGACGGACGAGGGCCAACCGGTCCTGAACGTCTGGTTCGAGCTGACGCTCAACACCAAGGCGACGCTGGAGTACGAGCACCCCCTGCCTCAGCCCCCGACGAACAAGGTGCCGGCCTGCCCCGACGGCAGGACGCCGGGTGCGGCCGAGCAGAAGCCCTTCAAGGCCAAGAGCCCGGGCGACACGATCCCGACCCACGACCCGGCACTCGACCGGCAGGCTCAGGCGCGCAAGGCGGCGGGCGCCGACGACGCGGACGGTCCGCCGCCCTGGCTGGTGTACCTGCCCCCGATCATCGCCCTGCTGGTGCTGATGAGGGTCATGATGGGCTCGGTGCCCGTGGTGTCCCGCCTGGTCCGGTTCCGCCGGAGCAAGGACTGACCCGACGCGAGGAGTTCCGTAGTGACAGCCAAGACCGGCAAGCACGAGGCCGACGAAGCCGGCAGGGTCGACGAGGTGGAAGGAGCCGACGAGGTCGACGGGATCGACGAGGTCGAGGACGAGGCCGAGGCGGAGACCGCGGAGGCCTCCGAGCGGGCGGCCTCGTCACGGCCGGCGCGTCCTCGGCGCAAGCGAAGGGTGCGGGTCATCGAGGTCATCGACGACGAGGACCTCGACGAGGTGCTGGAGGCCCTCGACGCCGCCGACGCCGAGGTCGGGGACGAAGACGAGGAGGACGGACGGCCGGTCCGCCGTCCCGCCAAGTCCGCGGCGAAGTCCACGAGGACCCCTGCCGAGAAGCCCGCCGCCGAGAAGCCCGCCGCCAAGAAGACCGGGAAGGCGGCCGGGCCGCGTCCGGAACGCCTCGACCCGCCCGAGGAGACCGTCGAGGACGAGGAGGCGGAGGAGGCCGCCCCGAAGCGGCGAGTGATCCCGAAGGCCGCCGCCTCCTCCGGCGGGCGTCCGGCCCGGACGGCGATCTTCGGTCTCGGCGGCGCCCGGGCCGCGGTGGTCGTCGTTCTCGTCGCGCTCCTGGCGAGCCTCGCCCTCTGGCAGTGGCGGTCGGCGAGCAGCCTGTCGTCCGCGGAGGAGGAACGCGAGGCCGTGAAGAAGGTCGCCGCCGCCTACGGAGACGTCGCGTTCAACTACAACGCGCAGAACTACCGGACGCAGGTGGAGAAGGCCCAGAAGCTCATGGGCGGCGACCTGCTGGAGGAGTACAAGAACAACACGCTGCCGAACCTGGGGGAGGGGTTCGAGAAGAACCCCGACGCGGGACTGTCGTCCAAGACCGAAGAGGTGTTCGTCGGCAGCGTGAACGGCAGGTTCGCCACCGCCGTCGTCATGGTGGAGATCGGCATCAAGACCAAGGACGGCTCCACCACGGCTCCCGCCACGCTGCTCCGGCTCGCCCTCGCCAAGATCGACGGCGAGTGGAAGGTCACCAAGCAGTACGCGTCCGGCACCAACGACCAGAACCGCAACCAGGGCGGGCTGCCCACGGCCCCGGCCGACGGGGCCTCCCCGTCCCCGTCTCCGGACAAGAGCGACAAGCCGGGCGACTGAGCTTCGCGGGAACGGGGGACGGCACCCGGGCCGCCCCTCGGGCTCCGCTGCCGGTCAGCGCGAGTAGTGCTCCACGACGAGCTGCTCGTTGCAGATGACGGGGGTCTCCGCGCGTTCGGGAGGCCGGACGAGCCGCGCGGCGAGGGCGTCGTGACGGACGTCGAGGTAGGGCGGAACGGTCTCGGCGTGCCCGCCGGCGGCGGCGATCCGGAAGGCGCCCATCGACCGGCCGCGCGGGGCGACCGTGATGACGTCCCCGGGGCGGAGTCGGTACGACGGCCGGTCGACGCGGCGTCCGCTGACCAGGATGTGGCGGTGCACGACGAACTGCCGCGCCTGGTAGATGGTGCGGGCGAACCCGGCGCGCAGGACGAGGGCGTCGAGCCGGCGTTCCAGGTCGACGATCAGCGCCTCGCCCGTCCTGCCCCCGGACCGCGCGGCCTTGGCGAAGGCGTTGCGGAGCTGCGTCTCGCGGATGTTGTACTGCGCGCGCAGCCGCTGCTTCTCGCGCAGCCGGAGCTTGCAGTCCGTCTCCTGCCCGCGCGCGCGGCCGTGCACGCCCGGCGGGTGGGGACGGGCTTCGAAGTACTTGGCGGCCTTCGGTGTCAGCGGGATGCCGAGAGCCCGCGAGACGCGGACTTCGGGCCGGGGGTTGTTCATCGTGCCCCCTGAGTGGTTAGGTAGTCCTAAGTTAGGTAAGCCTAACCTACATAACTCTGAGGAGGGGCACGGTGCCGCGAGCGCAGACCACGCAGAGCACGCAGATCATGGAGGGTCCGACGGCGGCCGAGCGGGCGCGAACCCTCGCCTTCGGCTTCGCCGACGCCGTCCTCGTCGCACCGGGCGTCCCGTCGGCACCCGTCCCCGCGTACTCCACCGACCGGGACGGACGGCCGCTGCTGCTCGTGCGCACCGACTCGCCGGTCGTCGCGGCGCTGGCGTCCGAGCCGGATCTGCCCGCCACGCTGCGGATCTGCGACGTCGCCCCGATCCCGCTCGCCGACCGGATCCGCGGACGGGCCTGGCTGCACGGCCGGCTCACCGAGATCCCGGCCGGCGAGCTGCGCCCCGCCGCGGTGCGGTTGTCACGCGCCCACGCGCGTCCCGAACTGCTCGACCTCGCCGCCGAACGCCCCGCCGGCGAACGGGAGTGGACGATCCTCGCGCTGGAGGTCGCGCAGGTCGAACTCGACGACGCCTGGGGCAGCGCCGCCGTGGAACCCGAGGAGTACGCGGCCGCGGCGCCCGACCCGTTCGTCGCCGTCGAGGCGGGCATCCTCACGCATCTCGACTCCCACCATCGCGCCGAGCTGACCGGGCTGCTGCCCGCGTCCGCCCCGCCGGGGCCCGTGCGCCCGCTGGGCCTCGACCGTTACGGTATGTGGCTGCGCCGCTGCGCGTCGTCCTCCAGAGGGCCCGCGTCGTTCGACCTGCGGCTCGCCTTCGGCGAGCCTGTCAGTGACATCCACGGTCTGCGGCGCGCGTACCGTCGTCTCTTCCTCCGCGCCGCCCGTAGTGACCCGTAGGACGGACGAGACCGACCCGACGTACGGGTCGGTTTTGGCAGTGTTCTCCCGGATGGCGCGAGGGCGGCCCGCCGGGTGATGCTCGGGGCTCCGGCCGAGGGGCGCGGTCGCCCGTCCGGACGGTCCCCGACCCGGTTCGCCCTTGCGGGGTGGGCAGGACCGGGGAGAAGGGGAGCCCGCCGGGGCACCGGGCCGCCGCCGTGCCCCCGGCCGGGCCGGTGGCCCGGCACGTGAGAGCACAGCCGGGGGCGTGGTCCGGGCCACTGGTCTCACGCAGCGTCTCACCGGCCACCGGTCGCACCGGGCCACTGATCGCCGATTGGCCGTTCCGCCGTCCGGAGCCGCGCAGCAGGCTGGGGACATGACCGGACTTCACCCGCAGACCCGAGCCGTGCACCCGCCCGTGATCGTCCCGGAGGGCAGCCGCCCCCTCGGAGTGCCGATCTACCAGGGGCACCTGTTCTCCTTCGACGACTCAGGCGACCTGGCGGCGGCCTTCAAGGGGCCCGACGAGGCGTTCTTCTACGGCCGGATGGGCAACCCGACCGTGCGTTCCCTGGAACAGGCCGTCGCCGACCTCGAAGGCGGGGCCGGCGCCCTCGCCACCGCGTCCGGAATGGGCGCGATCAACGCCGTGCTGACGGGGCTGCTGCGGACCGGCGACCACGTCATCGCGCAGACCGCCCTCTACGGCGGCACCTACGCGCTCCTGCAGAAGTACGCCGACCAGTGGGGCGTCGAGGTCACCTACATCCCCGGCGACGACCCGGCCGAGGTGCGGGAGGCGCTGCGCCCGACCACCCGCCTCGTGTACCTGGAGACGATCGCCAACCCGACAACGCACGTCACGGACCTGCCCGCGTTCGCCGAGGCCGTCCGCGGAACGGACGTCCTGACCGTCGTCGACAACACCTTCGCGCCGATCCTGTGCAAGCCGTTCGATCACGGCGCGGACATCGTCATCCACTCCACGACCAAGTACCTCAGCGGTCACGGGGACGTCGTCGGCGGCATCGCCGTCTTCGGCGACCCGGACCTGCACCAGCGGATCTGGAAGCACTCCCTCGAACTCGGCGCGACCGCCGCGCCGTTCGCCGCGTGGCTGACGCTCCGGGGCCTCGCGACGCTGCCGCTGCGGGTGGCGCGGCAGAGCGCGTCCGCCCTCGACCTCGCCCGCCGTCTCGCCGCGCACCCGTCGGTCACCCGCGTCCACTACCCGGGCCTGAGCGACCACCCGCAGCACGAGGTGGCGCGGCGGCTGCTGCCGGACGGGGCGGGCGGCGTCCTCGCGTTCGAGCCGGCTGGCGGACGCGCGGCGGGCGAGACCTTCTGCGAGGCGCTCCGCCTCGTCGGGCTCGGGCCGTCGCTCGGCGCGGCCGTGTCGCTGGTCATGCATCCCGCGAGCACGTCCCACCGGCAGATGGACGCCGCGTCCCTCGCCGCGGCCGGGATCGGCGAGGGCACCGTGCGGCTGTCCATCGGCCTCGAACACCCCGACGACCTGTGGGCCGACATCGAGCAGGCCCTCGCGAAGGCCGGCTAGGAAGGGCCGGACGGCTCAGAGGTAGAAGCCGGTCGCAGAGGACGGAGCCCCGCCGCCCTCCGGACGCTCCTGGCCCTTGCGGAGCGCCACCAGCTCGGCGAGCGTCGCGCCCTCCGGGCCGATCCGGTCGGCCGGGACGCCCGTGCCCTCCAGCCACGCCACCGCCTCGGCCTGCGTGAGCGGGCCCACCTCGATCTGCGCGATGCAGCGGCCGGGACGGACGACGGCGGGGTGCAGCCTCGCGAGGTCCTCGTTGGTGGTGATGGCGACGAGCACGTCCCGGCCCTGCCCGAGCATCCCGTCGGTGAGGTTGAGCAGCCGCGACAGGCCCTGGCCCGTCGACTGCTTGGCCTCACCGCGGATCAGCTCGTCGCAGTCCTCGAGGATCAGCAGCCGCCAGCGGCCCGAGGACTCCGAGTCGTCGCCGACCGCCACCTCCATCAGGTAGCTGGGCGTGCCGAACAGCGCCTCCGGGTCGAGGACGCAGTCGGACTGGCACCAGTCGTTCCAGGCGCGGGCGAGGGCGCGCAGCGCGGTGGTCTTGCCGGTGCCGGGCGGGCCGTGCAGGAGCAGGAGCCGCCCCGAGACCTCGTCGGCGGTCAGCTTCATGACCCTGTCGAGGGCCTCGGCGACCGGCGCGGTGTAGTTGCGCCGGATGTCCTGCCACGCGTCGGCGTTGATCGCGCGCTCGTTGCGGACGGGGCCGTGCCCGGCCATGTGCCAGAACCCGATCTCGACGCTGGACTCGTCGACCGGCGGCGGCTCGGTGGCGTCCTTCACCGACGCGTCGAACACGGCGTCGGCCAGGTCCTCGGTGACGGCGGAGACCGCGACGTAGGCGACGCCGTTCTTCCATCGGTTCGTCAGCAGCGTCCAGCCGTCGCCCTCCGCGAGGACCGACTCGCGGCCCTTCTCCCGCGCGACCCGCACGAGCCGGGCGTCGTCCGGGCGCAGCGGCGCGTCCGCGCGGACGTGCTCCAGCCGCGTCGACCGCGACCAGGGCTGCTCGCCGGAGGCGAACGGCCGCAGCGACAGCACGTCCATCACGTCGGACGGCGAGTTGTTGTCGCTGAGGTTGAAGACCACGGGCAGCGTCGTTTCCGGCCCCGGCTTCTCCCGGGGCCCGACGAGATGCACGATCTCCTGCGGCCTCTCCTGCGACATGGTCATGCAGACGATGATCAGACCGGGGGACCGGCCGCGTCCACCGATTTAGCCGGTCTCAGGCGCCTTCGCGCGCCCTGCGTGCGGCCCGGCGGGCCTCGGCCTCCTCGAGGTCGAGCTTCGCGGCCTCCTCGGGCGTCGGTGCGGTACCGCCGAGGTAGGCGGGCTGCCACCAGGTCTCGTCCGACGCCGGGACGTCGGGGTACTCGCGCTGCGCCTTCTCCAGCAGCTCCGACATCCTCGCGTGCAGGTCGCGGGTGGCCTGGTCGTAGTCGTCGCCGCGCTTCGGGCGCATCGGCTCGCCGACGAGGACCGTCACCGGGATGCCCCGCTGCAGCAGCCTGCGCCTGCGGCCCTTCGTCCAGAGCCGCTGCGGCCCCCAGATCGCCACGGGGATCAGCGGCACCTTCCCCGACACCGCCATGCGGACCGCGCCGCTCTTGATCTCCTTGACCGTGAACGAGCGGCTGATGGTCGCCTCGGCGAAGACACCGACGATCTCACCGCTCTTCAGGGCCTTCAGCGCCGCCGCGTAGGACGAGGCGCCCGCCTCGCGGTCGACCGGAATGTGGTGCATGCCGCGCATCAGCGGGCCGCCGATCCGGTGGTCGAAGATCTCTTTCTTGGCCATGAACCGCACCAGCCGTCCCGCGGGATGGGCGGCCAGACCTGCGAAGACGAAGTCCAGGTAGCTGATGTGGTTGCTGACCAGCACCGCGCCGCCGGTCCGTGGGATGTGCTCGGTCCCCTCAAGGCGGATCTTCATGTCGAGGGCCTTGAACACCCCGAGCGCCGCCTTGATGACCGGCGGATACACGATTTCGGCCATGAAGGAACCGTAACCGAGCGGCTCCTGATCGGCGAGTTGCCACGGGCGTCGCGATGGATCGCACAACGGGCCCGAACTCTGAGAAGGTGGGAGCGGACGTGATCCGCTGATGGGTGAAAGGGGATGGGCATGGAACCGTTGGACGCGGCGGCGGACGTGCACGCGCTCATCCGCGATGTGCTGCCCGTCCTGGCGCCCACCGCCTGGTTCGACTCCGACACCTCCGAGCTGGTGATGCCCGTGGGCCGGTCGGAGGCGCGGGCGTCGAGCTGGACGGTGCTGGAGCGCTGTGCCCGTGAGCCGCGGTCGGCCTGGCCGCGGGTGGTGGAGGAGTGGGTGCGCGAGGTCGGCGACCGCGCGTTCCTCGCGGTCGGCGAGATGGAGCTGTTCGGCGACGTCCGGGAGCTGCTGCGGCTGCGGATCGTGCCGAAGCTCGCGCCCCGTGAGCGGGAGGGTCTCGTCGTCGTCCCGGCCGGGGACCATTTCGACGCGATGGTGATGATCGAGCATCCGCGGTACGGAGGGCCGCTCACCAAGGCCCGTGCGGGCCTGCTCGGCCTCCACAAGCTGGGCTACGTGATGACGAACACCCACGACCGCGAGCTGGCCGACGTCACGGTCCGCGACCAGCCGCTGCTGCCGGGCCGCAACGTCCGCGTCGTCACCAAGCCGGGCAGCCGTTACGTGTCGGCGCTGCTCAGCGAGGTCGACCAGTTCCTTCCCGGCGGGAACGAGCACGGCGCCCTCGTGGGCGCCCCGTCCCACAGCACGCTCCTGCTGTACCCGATCATGTCCACGGCCGTCCGCGAGGTCTTCCCGGTGTTCGCCGACGTCGTCCGCGAGATGCACGCCGACGCCGACGACCCCTGCGCCTCCGGCGTCTACTGGAGCCACGGCGCCCGCCGCCTCACCCCCCTCCCCGAGAACCTGGAACTCTCCCCGGAATTCTCCCTGGTCCTCCACCGCCTCCCCGAAGCCTGAACAGGCCTGAGCCGCCGATCCTGAACAAGACCCCGGCGACCCCGCGGTTCGGGCGGCCGCAGGGCGTTCAACGCCCGAGGTCGCCCGAACCGCCCGCGCGGGAGGCTGTTTTGCCCGAGGCGCCCTTCGGGCAAGACAGCCTCCCGCGCGCAACGGGGGGTTCCAGGGGGTCGCCCCCCTGGGCAACCGGCTACGGCAGTTTCCAGTCGATGGGTTCTGCGCCCTGTTGTTCGAGGAGCTGGTTGGCGCGGCTGAAGGGGCGGGAGCCGAAGAAGCCGCGGTCGGCGGAGTAGGGGCTGGGGTGGGGGGATTCGATGCAGGGGACGTCGCCGAGGAGGGGTTTGACGCTGCGGGCGTCGCGGCCCCAGAGGATGGCGACGAGGGGGCGGTCGCGTTCGGCGAGGGCGCGGATGGCCTGCGCGGTGACCTCTTCCCAGCCTTTGTTGCGGTGGGAGCCGGGTTTGCCGGGCATGACGGTGAGGGCCCTGTTGAGGAGGCAGACGCCGCGTTCGGCCCAGGGGGACAGGTCGCCGGTGGAGGGTTCGGGGTGGCCGAGGTCGCTGCAGTACTCGCGGAAGATGTTGACGAGGCTCGCGGGCAGCGGACGCACGTCGGGGGCGACGGAGAAGCTGAGGCCGACGGCGTGGCCGGGGGTGGGGTAGGGGTCCTGGCCGACGATGAGGACGCGTACGTCGTCGAACGGATGGGTGAAGGCGCGCAGAATCTGGTGTCCGGCGGGGAGGTAGCGTCGTCCGGCGGCGATTTCGGCGCGCAGCCAGTTGCCGGCGGCGGCGATCGTCCCGGCGACGGGTGCGAGCGCTTCGGCCCAGCCCGCTTCGACAAGCTCCGCGAGTGGTCGTGCCGTCATGGGCGTTCACTCTAGTGCGTTGATCATCGGGTCGGAGGGAAGTCGCCTGCTCGGCCCGCTGTGTGACGTTTCCTGACCGGATGAGGCCGGGGAAACGCAAAATCTTGACAGGGCGATGTCAGGGCGCCGGATGAACAGGGTGAAACGTCCTGTTAAGTCCGGGTTACTTCCGATCGGACCGCGTTGACCTGCGACCTTCCGAGCGCATAACTCCTAGGAAGGTAAGGGCCAGGCGCACCCTCCAGCGCGCGGAACAAACGGACGGACGAGAGCATGACCCAGCTGACCACCGTGGACGCCACCTTCCTCAACGCCGAGACCGACACCACCCGCGCCCACATCGCGGGGCTGGGCATCCTCGACACGACCACCTGCCCGGGCGGGCGGCTCGGCGTCCCCGCGGTCGCCGAACTCGTCCGCAGCCGCGCCCACCTGGCCCCGCGCCCGCTGCGGCAGCGGCTCGTCCAGGTGCCGCTGGGGCTCGACCGCCCCTACTGGGAGGACGACCCCGACTTCGCGCCCGAGCGGCACATCTACGAGATCGGCCTGCCCGCCCCGGGCACCGACCGGCAGCTCGCCGACGTCGTCGCGATGCTCCACGAGCAGCCCCTCGACCGCTCGCGTCCCCTCTGGGAGATGGTGCTGATCCACGGGCTCCAGGGCGGGAGGACGGCCGTCTACATCAAGGTCCACCACGCCGCCATCGACGGGGTGATGGCGGCCGAGACGCTCGCCGCGCTGCTCGACCTGTCGCCCGAGCCGCGCGAGCTGCCCGCCGACGAGACCGCGCCCGTCCGGGCCCCCGGCACGGCCGGGATGCTCGGCACCGGGCTGGTGAAGGCCGCGCTGCACCCGGTCCGCACCGCGCTGTCGGTCGCGCGCACCGCCCCCTACCTCGATGAGATCCCCGGCATCGCGGCGCTTCCGGGCGCACGGCTGGTGTCGTCGGTCGTGCAGGGCGCGCTGGGCCGTCCCGCGGCCCCGCGGCCGCCGCGGATGAGCGCACCGCCGACGCCGTTCAACGAGCCGATCGGCCGCCGCCGGTCCGTCGCGTGCGGCGAGCTCTCCCTCGACGAGATCAAGCAGATCAGGCGGGTGCTCGGCGGGAGCGTCAACGACGTGGTGATGGCGCTGTGCGCGACGGCCCTGCGCAAGTGGCTCGACAAGCGCGGCGACCTGCCGGACCGCCCGCTCGTCGCGGCCGTGCCGGTGTCGCTGCGGCGCCGCGGCGCCGCGGCCGAGCCCGGCAACCAGGTCTCGGTCATGATGGCGCCGCTCGCCACGCACGTTCCCGACCCCGCCGACCGGTACGCGGCCGTCCGGCGGGACATGGACGTGGCCAAGCGGCGGTTCGTCGGGTCGTCGGGGAGCTGGGTGCGGGAGATGAGCGGCATCCTTCCCGAGCCCCTCGCCGGCGCCGTCACCCGGTTCGCGCTGCAGGCCGCGCCGGCCCTGTCGCTGCGCCCGGTGAACCTGATCATCTCGAACGTGCCGGGCCCGCAGTTCCCGCTCTACCTGTGCGGGGCGAAGGTGCTCGACTACTACCCGATCTCCGTCGTCACCGACGTCAGCGGCGGGCTGAACATCACGGTCTTCTCCTACGACGGCAAGGTGGACGTCGGGATCGTCGCCTGCCGCGACCTCATCCCCGACCCGTCGGAGATCGTCGACCATCTGGAGGACGCGCTCGACGAGCTGAAGGACCTCGGCCGCGCGTCGCTGGAGGAGGAGTCCCGCCCGGCCGGGGAGGTCACCGGCCGGGCGTGAGCGTCCGCCGGTGCCGCCACGCCAGCCGCAGCGCGGCCGCGCCCGCCGGTTGCATCGGCTCGGGGACGGACCCGTCGAACGGCGCCGTCGACACCTCGCCCTCGTCGTTGACCGCCACCGGGTCCCCGAACGTCCCGCCGAACAGGTCGCCGAACGCGTCGTCGTCGATGACCACGGCGGTGAGCAGGTCGAGCGCGAGCGTCAGCGGGTCGACGCCGAGGCCGAGGAAGTACGCGCGCAGCCGGCCGTGCTCGCGGGCCTCGGTCATCGCCCGGTGGAAGGGCCAGTCCTCCTGGACGAAGCCCTCCCCGTAGTCCTCGTCCCCGCCGAGCAGTTCCTCGGCGTACTCGCGGACCATGCACCGCCACATGTCGGGCGGCTCGTCCCCGAGCGGCTGGAACACCCCGACCGGCATCACCTGGTGGAGGCCGCCCGCGTGGGCGACCTTCGCCGCGTCCCGGCGGTGCAGGAGGTACGACGGGACGCGCGACCCCGGACCGGTTCCCCGCGGGACCGTGACGGTCACCGTGGTGATCGCGGGCAGGGCGGCCCGCCGGGTCAGGTCGCACGGGTCGCCGACCCGGCGGCGCAGCGGCAGCCCGTCCGCCTCGGCCGCGAGCTCGTGTGCGACGGCCTCGCCCACGTTCACGCCGTCGAAGTAACGGGCGGGGCCGAGCCGCAGAACCGGGGGATCGGCCGCGATGAGACGGTAGGCGGGCCGGTTCTCGAACACCCTCGGCGGCGCGAGCGCGGCCATGGCCTCGGCGTACGTGCGGTACCCGGCGGGCAGCCCGTCCCGCGGGTCGGCGACCGCGGGCGCGGCGGGCCGGGGCTCCCACTCCAGCCGGACGGACTCCAGCGGGATCGGCGCGTCGAGAACCCAGCCGGGACGGCACAGCAGCGACGTCCCCGCCACGCGCGGCACATCCGGATACAGCCGGCTCGCGATCTCGCCGAGCGGGCCGCGGGCGGCGTCGAGCGCCGCCCGCCGGGCCCGCCACCGCGCCTCGTCGTCCCTCACGGCGGTCAGCCTAGGCGTGCCGACCTAGGCGGCGAGCCTCTCCGCGATCTCCGCCTCGATGAGGTCGGCGTTGATCATCGCGCCCGCGGTCGCGCCGGCCGAGACGGCGATGACGACCTGGCCCATCGGGTTGACGACGTTGCCCGCCGCCCACACCCCGGGGACGCTGGTCCGCCCGGCCGCGTCGACCTTCACGAACCCGTCGTCGCCGAACGCGCAGCCGAGGTCGGTCAGGGGGCCGTTCTCGGCGACCGTGGTCGGCGCGACGAACACCGCGTCGCAGCCGAGCACGGAGCCGTCGGCGAGCTCGACGCCGGTGAGCCGGTCCTGCTCGACGATCAGGCGCGCGGCCTCGCCTTCCACGACGCGGACGCCGCGCACGTCCAGCCGGGCCGCGTCCTCGTCCTCCGGGGCCTCGCCGGTGAGAAGCGTGACGTCCGGCGACCACTGGCTGAGGAGCGTCGCCTGGTGCACGGACGCGGGCATCGTGGCCAGCACCACGATCCGCCGGTCGCGGACCTCCCACCCGTGGCAGTACGGGCACATCTGCACTTCGCGGCCCCACCGCTCCCGGAGGCCGGGGACGTCCGGCAGAACGTCGGTCACGCCCGTGGCGACCAGCACCGCGCGGCCGCGCAGCCGCGTGCCGTCGCCCAGGGTGAGGACGAATCCCGCGCCGGTGTCGCTCGCGCGCTCGACGGTCCCCTCGATGATCTCGGCGCCGTAGCCCCGGACCTCGGTGCGGCCGGTCTCCAGCAGGCGCGCGGGCGGCATCCCGTCGCGGGTGAGGAAGCCCTGCATGTGCCCGGCCGTCGCATTGCGCGGCTCGCCCGCGTCGACCACGGCGACGTCACGGCGCGCGCGGGCGAGCACGAGGGCGGCGCTCAGCCCGGCCGGGCCGCCGCCGATGATCACTACATCTCTCTCCGCTGCTCTCGTCATGGCGCGAGCGTGCGCGATGGCTCGCGCGGTTGACAAAGTTCTTTGCCGTTCCTGCAATACGGGGATGGACACCACGGAGGAGGTGCTGGCCGGGGTCGGGCCGCGGCTCAGGAGCCTGCGGCGGGAGCGCGGCGTCACGCTGACCGCGCTCGCCGAGGCCACCGGCATCTCGGTGAGCACGCTGTCGCGGCTGGAGTCGGGCAAGCGGCGGCCGAGCCTGGAACTGCTGCTGCCGCTCGCGAGGGCCCACGGCGTCCCGCTGGACGAGCTGGTCGGCGCCCCCGAGTTCGGCGACCCGCGGATCAGGCCGCGCCCCAGGAAGATGGGCGACATGACGATCCTGCCGCTCACCAGGCGTCCCGGCGGCATCCAGGCGTTCAAGATGATCGTCCCGGAGACTCGGTGGACGCCCGAGCCGCAGACCCACGAGGGCTACGACTGGATGTACGTGCTGAACGGGCGGCTGCGTCTCCACCTGGCGGGCCGCGAGCTCGTCCTGGAACCGGGGGAGGCCGCCGAGTTCGACACCCGGCTGCCGCACTGGTTCGCCGGCGCGGGCGGGCCGGTCGAGCTGCTCAGCCTGTTCGGGCCCCAGGGAGAGCGCGTGCACCTGCGGGCTCGACCCCGGCAAAGATGACATAAGATCAGATAACCGTGCAGACCGCCCCGGAAGTCAGCGAATCCCCGGCGAAGACGGAATCCCCGACGAAGACGAAGGCGGCCCCGGTCGCATGGGCCCTGTGGGGGACCGGCGTCCTCGCCTACGCCGTCGCGGTTCTGCACAGGACGTCGTTCGGCGTCGCCGGGCTCGACGCCGTCGACCGCTTCGACGCCTCCGCGGGCATCCTCGCGTCCTTCACCGTCCTGCAGCTCCTCGTCTACGCGAGCATGCAGATCCCCGTCGGGCTCCTGCTCGACCGCGTCGGCCCGCGCCTGATGGTCGCCGGCGGCGCGCTGCTCATGGCGGCGGGCCAGGCCGTCATGGCGCTGTCCACCGACGTCGCCACGGCCGTGGCCGCCCGCGTGATGGTCGGCGCCGGCGACGCCATGACGTTCATCAGCGTCCTCGGCATCGTCGTGACCTGGTTCCCCGGACGGTACGTCCCCGTCGTCACCCAGTTCACCGGCCAGCTCGGCCAGCTCGGCCAGGTGCTCAGCGCGATCCCGCTCGTCGCGCTCCTGCACGGGCCCGGCTGGGGGACGGCGTTCGGGTCGGCCGCGGCGCTCGGCGTCCTGATCGCCGTGCTCGCGTTCGCCGTCCTGCGCGACGGCCCGGGCCGCGACGACGCCCCGACGCTGCGCGAGACCGGCGTGAACCTCGCCCGGGCCTGGCGGCATCCCGGGACGCGGCTCGGCCTGTGGGCGCATTTCGTCACGCAGTTCACCACGAACACGTTCGCGCTGATGTGGGGCTACCCGTACCTGGTGTCGGGGCAGGGGATGCGGCCCTCGCAGGCGTCCACGCTGCTGACGCTGTTCGTGCTCGTGAACATCATCGCCGGCCCCCTGATCGGACGGCTCGTCGCCAGCTACCCGCTGCGCCGTTCGTGGCTCGTGCTCGGCATCGTCGGGGCCAACGCGGCGTCCTGGGCGTGCGTGCTCGCCTGGCCGCCGCCCGCCCCGTCCTGGCTCCTGGTGATCCTCGTGGTCTGCGTCGCGCTCGGCGGCCCCGGGTCGATGATCGGTTTCGACTACGCCCGGACGTTCAACCCGCCCGGACGGCAGGGCACCGCGACCGGCATCGTCAACGTGGGCGGTTTCGCCGCCACGCTCGTCACGATCCTGCTGGTCGGGCTCGTCCTCGACGTGCTGTCACCGGGCGGGGAGTTCACGCCCGAGGCGTTCCGGGCGGCCTGGACGGTGCAGACCGTCATCTGGGTCATCGGCGTCGCGGGCGTGCTGCGGAACCGCCATCTGGCCCGCCGTCACCTCGGTCTGCCCACCGGCGTTCGTCGCAGAAGCTCGCGAAGTCCGCGATGACGTCCTCGGCGGGGCCCTCGGCGTCGCGGAGCGCGAGAAGCGGGGCCTCCAGGCCCGGCCGGACGGTCATGAGGTCGTCGACCGCGTCGACGAGCGCCCGCACCACCTGCCGTTCCGGGTGACGCGCGGTCCGCTCCACCGCCTCGGCGTAGCGGGGGTCCTCGGGCGGGCGCCGTCCGGTGGCGCAGTTCCAGACGTCGGCCGCGCGGAGCCCGTTGAGCGCGCGGATCGCCGGGGCCGGTTCGGGAGGCCGCTCGGCCAGCAGGACGCCGAGCAGCGCGTCGACCGACACGGTCGGGACCGCGTTCCGCACGACGCCGAGCGCCTCCCGCACCGCGGCCTCGTCCTCGCCGGAGACGCGGACGATCCGGTGGCCGAGCAGATGCACCTCGCTGTAGAGGACGAACACGCCGCCGGGCCGCCAGGCCACCTGCTCCATCTCGCCGTGTCCGGCCGTGCTGATCGCCACCCGCGGCCAGCCGCGCCGCAGCGCCGCCGACTCCAGGGACGCCCGCTCGGCGTGCTCGGCCAGCAGCACGGTCTCCTCGTGGCCCTCGGCGCGGTCGGGGGGCGCGGTCACTCGTCCTCCCAGGTCGCGACCGGCTCGCCGTCGTCGTCCACCATGATCGGCGCGCCGCCGAGGTCGTCGCGGAACGCGTTGAAGGCGTCCGGCTCCGGCGCGTGGTCGAGCAGCTCCTCCAGACCCGCCAGCTCGTCGGCGTCCGTCGCGTTCAACGCCAGCTCCTGCAGCAGGAAACGGTGGCCGTACGAGTGCGCGATCATCGTCAGGTTGGCGCGCACGCCGGGGTCCGGGTGCGCCGCCCATTCCCGCAGCTCCAGGCAGCGGCGCAGGTCGCCGTGCCACAGCGCGGCGAGGCACCGCAGTCCCGCCCCGACGGCCGCGGCGTCGTCCGGATCGTCGAGGGCGTGGACCAGGTCCTCCTCGACGGCGAAGTTCCACCCGGCGAGGACGCCGAGCACGTCCAGCGGAAGGTCCTCCGGGTAGCGTCCGCCGTGCACCTCGTTGATCCGCCGCACCACGGCGCGGTGCGCGGGCGGGGTCGGCCGGTACCGCACCGCCGCGCACACCACCTCCCGCGTGTGGATCTCGATCGACAGATGCGAGCGTGAGTGGACGGTCCGCCACGTCATCGACGGGACGCGCCCGAGCCGCTGAAGCCGGTGCCCGTCCCGGATGGGCGCGAGATCCATCAGGCGCGGCACGGCGCCCCCGCCCGGAACCTCGTCGGTGTAGGGGTCCTCGTCGCGCGCGCTGCCCCACGGCTGCGGATCGAGGTACTTCACGATCTTCGCGTAGCGGTCGAGCGACGGACCGTCCGCCACGACCGGCTCGTCGGGGTCGGCGGTGGCCTCCCAGGGCGGGACGTCCTCCCCCTGCGCCACGTACGGCACCGTGACCTGGTGGCGCAGGCCGAGGAACCCGCGGGTGAACCCGGTCAGCTCCGCGCGGGTCGCCGGCGGGGCGGGGAACGGCACGCCGAGCGCCTCCCGCACGCCCGCCGCCGTCGGCTCCACCGGA
Organism: Spirillospora sp.; assembly: GCA_036564055.1. Taxonomy (GTDB): domain Bacteria; phylum Actinomycetota; class Actinomycetes; order Streptosporangiales; family Streptosporangiaceae; genus Spirillospora. The sequence goes on along the minus strand of DATCLF010000218.1, from coordinate 1,366 downwards.
ACCCACAGCCACGCCGGGTAGAAGCCGCCGGGCGCGCACCACAGGACGTCCGGCTCGTCGGGGTCGACGTACCAGGCCGCCGCGAGCCGTTGCCGCGTCCACCTGCGGACCGTCTCGGGACCCGTGCCGACCAGGAGCTTGCCCTTGCGCAGCAGGTCGTCGTCGGCGTCCAGGTGGACGGGACTCATCGCCCCCGACTCCTCGACGTGCTGCCAGGCCGGCTCCCAGTCGGCCGGGTCCATCCACACGACACCGAGCCGCTCGCCGGTCAGCCCGTCCCACCAGTCCGGGATCGTGAAGTCGGTCACCCGGACAACCTAGTGGTTACCCCTTAGTCACGACATGTCAGAAACGCAGTTCCAGAGTGCAGCATTTCGGACCGCCTCCGGCCTTGCGCAGCTCCGACAGGTCCACCGGCACCGGCTCGTACCCGCGGGCCCGCACCGCCTCGATGAGGTCCACCGCCTCCTTGTTGATCACGACGTGACGTCCGTCGCAGACGGCGTTCAGCCCGAGGACGGCCGCGTCCCGCTCGCTCGCGAGGATCGCGTCCGGGAACAGCCGCTCCAGCACCGACCGGCTCCCCGGGGAGAACGCCCCCGGGTAGTAGGCGACCTCGCCGTCCGCCAGCGGGAACAGCGCCGTGTCCAGGTGGTAGAAGCGCGGGTCGACGAGCCGGAGCGTCACCACCGGCCGCCCGAGGAACTCCTGGGCCTCCTGGTGCGCCGCGATCTCGGTCCGGAAACCCGTCCCGGCGAGGATCAGGTGGTCCAAGGTGAGGAAGTCGCCCTCGCCCTCGTTGGTGTGGGCCGGCTCCAGCACCTCGATCCCGTGCTCCTTCAGCCACGCGGCGTACGCCGGGGCCTCCGCGCGTCGTTCCGGATGCGCGAACCGCGCCCCGTACGCGCGTCCGCCGACCACCAGTGCGCCGTTCGCCGCGAACACCATGTCGGGCAGGCCCTCGACCGGGTCGATCAGGCTCACCTCGTGTCCGAGGTCCAGGTAGGCCGCCCGCAGCGCCTCCCACTGCTCCACGGCCCTGCCCGCGTCGGCGCCGCGTTCCGGATCCATCCAGGGGTTGATCGCGTAGGTCACGGCGAAGTGCTCCGGGCGGCACATCAGGTAGCGGCGCCGTGTCGCGGTCCGCTCGGGAACGGTCCGCCCGGCGGCGCTCTCGGCGGGCCGCCCGGTCGCGGGACTGCTCGGCTCCATTGCCGGCATCACGCTCATGCATCACTCCCAGAAGGACATCCGAAAAGGGGAACGACTGATCGGAAGCCTAAGAGCCAAAACCCCGCGATCCAATGCGCCAACCTTGCGTTGACCAGGCACTTCGTTGCGTCTTCCGGCCTGCGCGGCGTCATTC
>DATCLF010000217.1:0-27697 GCA_036564055.1 Spirillospora sp. | reverse complement strand
CGCTGGGTGCGGGCGGCGATGCGGGTCTTGGCGGCGCCGACGACCTTCTCCAGGACCGCCCGGAGCTGCTGCTTCTGGCCGCGCGGCGGGTTCTCGAAGATCTGCCGCAGCTCCCGCATGACGACCTGGGAGACGATGCGGGTCGCCGCGGACGTGCCGAGGATCTCCTTGGTCTGCCCCTCGAACTGGGGTTCGGGCAGCCGGACCGTCACCACGGCGGTGAGGCCTTCGAGGACGTCCTCCTTGACGACGTCCTCGTCACCGTTCTTCAGCAGCCGGGTCGTGCGGAGCTGCTCGTTGATGACCCTGAGCACGGCTCGTTCGAAGCCGCGGACGTGGGTGCCGCCCTTGGGGGTGGCGATCACGTTGACGAACGACTTGGTGACGTTGTCGTAGCCGGTGCCCCAGCGCAGCGCTATGTCGACCTCGAGGTCGCGTTCGACGTCGGTGGGCTTCAGGTGGCCCTGCTCGTCCAGGACGGGGACGGTCTCGGTGAAGTGGCCGCGGCCGCGCAGCCGCAGCACGTCGATGATCGGGGGGTCCTTGGCCAGGTAGCTGCAGAACTCCCCGATGCCGCCGTCGAACCGGAACGTCTCCTCGACGATCTCGTCGCCGCGTTCGTCACGGACGTCGATGGTGAGACCGGGGATCAGGAACGCGGTCTGGCGCATCCGGTCCATGACGAGGGACCGGTCGACCGTGGCGTCCTTCAGGAAGATCTGCATGTCGGGCCAGAAGCGGACGCGCGTCCCGGTCACGTTCTCGGCCAGCTTGCGGATCTTCCGGACGCCGGACTTCTTCCGGAACCTGGCGTTCGGGCGGCCGTCGTCGGCGAACTCGCCGGGCAGGCCGCGCCGGAAACTGATCGCGTGGGTGTACCCGTCACGGTCGACCTCGACGTCCATGCGCGCGGACAGCGCGTTGACGACGGAGGCGCCGACGCCGTGCAGGCCCCCGGACGCCGTGTAGGAGACCCCGCCGAACTTGCCGCCCGCGTGCAGGCGGGTCATGACCAGCTCGACGCCGGGAAGCCCGGTCTTGGGCTCCAGGTCGACCGGGATGCCGCGGCCGTTGTCGGCCACCTCGAAGGACCCGTCGGCGCGCATCGTCACGCCGATGTGCGTGCAGTACCCGGCGAGGGCCTCGTCGACGCAGTTGTCGACGATCTCCCACAGGCAGTGGGCGAGGCCCCTGCTGTCGGTCGACCCGACGTACATTCCGGGCCGCTTGCGCACGGCTTCGAGGCCCTCCAGCACCGACAGGTGCCGGGCGGAGTAGCCGTGCGGGTCTTCGGTTGTCGCTTCGGCGGTCGCGGCGGTCAACGTACGTGTGCTCCTCGGGGGTAGGACAAGTCGGCAGAAGGGTACCCCCGGCCGCCGACACTCCGCCGAATGGCTCGCCGCCACGGGGTTCTCCACACCATGCCGCACACCGTGCGGCACATCGGCGCGACGGGTCCGAGACGGCGGCCGGGTCGCCCGGCCGCGGGTGGCGCGGCCCTCGCTTCTAGACCCGGGACTCCACCTTAGGTGGGATGTTCTCCGTGTATTCCACACATATCGTCCTCGCATGACGAAAACGATCGAGGTCGAGGGTCTCCGCAAGCGTTATGGGGACGTCCAGGCCGTGAACGGGCTGACGTTCGACGTCGACAAGGGCGAGTTCTTCGGAATCCTCGGCCCGAACGGCGCGGGCAAGACGACGGCCCTGGAGATCATCGAAGGCCTGCGGGAGGCCGACGAGGGCGAGGTCAGGGTGCTCGGTGAGAGCCCGTGGCCGCGGAACCCGAAGCTGCTGCCGAGGATCGGCGTCCAATTGCAGTCGTCGTCGTTCTTCGAACGGATGACCGCGCGTGAGCAGCTGCGGACGTTCGGCTCGCTGTACGGGGTGGCCGCCAAGCGGGCCGACGAGATGCTGGAGCTCGTCGGACTGGAGGCCAAGGCCGACGAGCGGGTCGAGAAGCTTTCGGGCGGTCAGGCGCAACGACTGTCCATTGCCTGCGCGCTCGTGCACGACCCGGAGGTCGTGTTCCTGGACGAGCCGACCGCCGCCCTGGACCCTCAGGCCCGTCGCAATCTGTGGGACGTCCTGAAGCAGATCAACACAGAGGGCCGCACGGTCGTCCTGACGACGCACTACATGGACGAGGCAGAGATCCTCTGCGATCGCGTCGCCATCATGGACGCCGGTCAGATATTGCAGCTCGGCCCGCCCGCCGTGCTCGTGCGCGGGCTCAACGCCCCGGCCAGGATCAGCGTGCCCAGCGGCGTCCTGTCGGCAGAGGACGCGCGGCTCCTTCCGGGAGCGGACGAGGCCACCGACGACGGTGTCTCGCTGACCATCTCCACCCGTGACCCGTCCGCCGTGGTCGCGGCCATGGCGGACAAGGACGCGCTGGCCGGGGTGCAGATCCGCGGCGCCACGTTGGAGGACGTCTTCCTCCAGCTCACAGGACGGGAGTACAGGGCGTGAACGGTTACCAGAGCTTCAAGAGCCTGGCCAAGGCGATGTACCTCGGCTTTCGCCGGGACCGGGCCGCGCTGTTCTTCAGCGTCCTGTTCCCCCTGATGTTCCTGGTCATCTTCGCCGGCATCTTCAGCGACCAGACCACCTCCAAGGTGGAGATCGTGCAGATCGGCAACGCGCCGGTGCTCGAACAGGCCGTCGCCCAGGGCGGCGACGACCTCTCCAAGGTGATGAAGGTCACCAAGTCCGCGAACCGCGCCGACGCCCTCCACGAGGTGGAGCAGGGCGACGTGGACGGCGCCGTGGAGCAGCGCGGCAACGAGCTGCTCGTCCACTACTCCGCCGCCGACCAGGTCCGGTCGGGGACCGTGCGCGGGCTGATGAACTCGATCATCCAGGGGGCGAACCAGGCGGCCACGGGTCAGCCGCCCGCCTACAAGCTGACCGTCCAGCGGGTCGAGGACGACTCCCTCAACGCCATCCAGTTCTTCACCCCGGGGCTGCTGAGCTGGGCCCTGGCGTCGGCAGCCGTCTTCGGAGCGTCCCAGACCCTCGTGACCTGGCGCTCCAAGGGCCTCCTGCGCCGTCTCCGTCTCTCCCCGGCCCCGATCTCCACCGTGTTCGCCGCGCGGGTGACGGTCAGCGTCGGCATCGCCCTGGTGCAGTTCGCGCTGTTCATGCTCGTGGCCAGGCTTCCGATGTTCGGCCTTCAGTTGCAGGACGGCTGGTGGATGGCCGTGCCGCTGCTGGTCGCGGGCGTCCTCGCCTTCCTGTCGATCGGGATGCTCATCGCGGCGTGGGCCAAGAGCCAGGAGGCGGCCAATGCGGCGACGCAGCTGATCGTCTTGCCCATGGCGTTCCTCGGGGGCTCGTTCTTCCCCTTGGACGAGGCTCCGAACTGGATGCGTACGGTGTCGTACGTCTTCCCCCTGCGCTACCTCAACGAGGGCATGCTCAATGTCATGAGCCGCGGGCTCGGAGCGAGCTCGGCCATCACCGAAATGCTGATCCTCCTGGGCGTCGCCGCCGTGGCCGCGCTCATCTCCGTCCGCCTGTTCAGGTGGGACCCCCATTGATGTGAAGTCGGTCACGAATTGGGCCATTCCGCTGTGGGCGTACGAAGAACCAGGTTGGGAACGTCAGCGTCGGGTTAGATGTTGTCCTAAGTACCGACCCCGAGCATGAGGAAGGTGCCGTGACTGGAGCCCTTGCCCCGACCAAGCCGCTGACCGTCGCCGACCGGTGCGACCGATGCGGCGCCCAGGCCTACGTCCGTGCGGTCTTTGTAGGCGGCGGCGACCTTCTGTTCTGCGCCCACCACGGACGCAAGTACGCAGAGGCTCTCCGTGCCAACGGGGCCGAGATCCACGACGAGAGCAACCGACTTCACGAGACCCCGGCCACCGCTCCGCTCGAGGAGAGGTGAGCTCGACATATCCGAAGCCGTGAACGGCGGTCACCGGAGACGGTGGCCGCCGTTCGGCCATTCCGAGAAACTCCGCTGAGTATTGAGATGACTACTCGGCGTCATATCGGTCGAGAGTGACGCCGGGAGTGACGCCGTCGGCGTGCCGAAGCGGCCACTCCCCAATATCCTGATCAAGCGGCGCGGACCGCACCGCAGCGGCCATCCTCTTGAGTCGCGCTCGCAGACGCCGCGTCATCGACGCCTACGGCGTCGTCACTCGCACGACAGCCGCACCGCTTTCAGGATGATCACGTAATCGGGGGAGAGACGTGCAGATCCTGCTGCCGCCGTCGGAGAGCAAGGCCACCGCCGGGGACGGTCCCGCCCTCGACCCGGCGTCGTTGAGCTTCCCCGGCCTCAACCCCGTGCGCGAACGCGTCCTGGCTTCCCTGATCGAGGTGAGCGGACGGGACGACGCGCAGCACGTCCTGAAGCTCCCGGCCGGGCGGGCCGAGGACGCCTCGGCCCGCAACCGGGTGCTGCGCGAGGCCGCCACCCTGCCGGTCGCGCGCCTGTACACCGGCGTCCTCTACGACAACCTCGACCTCGCCGGCCTCGACCCGACGGCCGCCGCCGAGCGGATCGTCGTCTTCTCCGGCCTGTGGGGCGCGCTGAGGCTCACCGACCGGGTACCGCCGTACCGGCTCTCCATGGCGGTGTCACTGCCCTCTGTCGGCCGTCTGAGCGCGGTGTGGCGTCCCGCGATGCGCGAGGCGCTGCGGCTCGGCGACGGCCTCGTCGTCGACCTGCGCTCCGGGCCGTACGCGTCCGTCTGGAAGGCTCCCCCGCCCGCGGTCGCCGTGCGGGTGTTCCGGGAGCGGGTCGTCGACGGCGAGACGCGGCGGACCGTGGTGAGCCACATGGCCAAGGCGACACGCGGACGCATCGCACACGACCTGCTCGCGGCGGGCGCGGCACCGCGCACCCCGGACGAGCTGCTGAAGACCGTCGCCGACCTCGGCCACACCGCCGAGCTGAACGGCACGAACCTCGACGTCATCCTCCACGGCTGATCCCGCCCGGGGCACGCGGGCTCCCCTGGCGGACGGCGGACCCGCACCGGACATCACAGCGCCACCGACGCACACGACTGCGCACCGTATGACCGTGACGCGTATGACCGTGACGCGTATGACCGTGACAGGCACGACAGGGCCGAGTGCCGTTCGCGAGTTGCGCGACGCCGCCGACGCTCACCGTGCACAGCCCGCGCCGCACCAGGTGACCGGGACCGAAAAAGGGCAGGATCCCGCACAAAGTGCGGAACCCTGCCCCGAGTTCGTTCGAGAGGCAGAGCACCGGAGTACGGCGCCGGCCGGCCGGTGCCGGTCGCAGTACCGGTCAGTCCAGGTAGTCGCGCAGAACCTGGGACCGGGACGGGTGACGCAGCTTCGACATCGTCTTGGACTCGATCTGCCGGATGCGCTCCCGCGTCACCCCGTACACCTTGCCGATCTCGTCCAGCGTCTTCGGCTGGCCGTCGGTGAGACCGAACCGCATCGATACCACACCGGCCTCGCGCTCGCTGAGCGTGTCCAGGACGGAGTGGAGCTGCTCCTGCAGCAGCGTGAAGCTCACCGCGTCGGCCGGGACGATGGCCTCGGAGTCCTCGATGAGGTCACCGAACTCGCTGTCGCCGTCCTCGCCGAGCGGAGTGTGGAGCGAGATCGGCTCGCGGCCGTACTTCTGGACCTCGACGACCTTCTCGGGGGTCATGTCGAGCTCCTTGGCCAGCTCCTCCGGCGTGGGCTCGCGGCCGAGGTCCTGGAGCATCTGCCGCTGCACGCGCGCCAGCTTGTTGATGACCTCGACCATGTGCACCGGGATGCGGATGGTGCGGGCCTGGTCGGCCATCGCGCGGGTGATCGCCTGCCGGATCCACCACGTGGCGTACGTGGAGAACTTGTAGCCCTTGGTGTAGTCGAACTTCTCGACCGCCCGGATGAGGCCGAGGTTGCCCTCCTGGATCAGGTCCAGGAACAGCATTCCGCGTCCGGTGTAACGCTTGGCCAGCGACACGACCAGCCGGAGGTTCGCCTCCAGCAGGTGGTTCTTGGCGCGGCGTCCGTCCTCGGCGATCCACTCGTAGTCCGCGCGGTCCTCCGGGGACATCTTGTCGCCCTCGCGGGCGATCCGCTCCTCGGCGAAGAGCCCCGCCTCGATGCGCTTGGCGAGCTCGACCTCCTGCTCGGCGTTCAGCAGGGGAACCTTGCCGATCTGCTTGAGGTAGTCCTTGACGGGGTCGGCGGTGGCGCCGGCGGCGGCGATCTGCTGGGCGGGAGCGTCCTCGTCGTCGTCGCCGAGGGTGAAGCCCTCCTCCTCCTCCTCGGCGGCGCTCTCGTCCTGCTTGTCGTCGGCGGCGGTCTTGCCCGACGGCGTGATCTCCTCGTCGTCGGCCTCCGGAACCTCCTCGACCTCGGCGGTCGGGTCGTCGTCGAGGTCGACGTCCAGCACGGCGAGGTCGTCGTCGAGGTCGACGTCGACCTCGTCCTCCACCTCGGGATCGGCGGCGACCTTGGCGACCGGCTTGACCGGCGCCGTCTTCGCCGCCTGCACCGTGCTCTTCTTCGCGGAGCCGCTCTTCTTCGACTTGGTGCCCTTGCCCTTGGCGGACGAGGACTTCTTCGCCGCGGGCTTCGGCGCCGGGCGCGGCTCGGCGCCGGCCGAGTCGTCGCCGACGACGGCCGTCACCGTGTCGGGCTGCTCTTTGGCGGCGGCGGCGGTCCTGGGCTTGCGCGCCGGCGACGTCCCTCGCTTACGTGGACGCTTGGGCGCCGCAGAGTCGGCAGCGCTCACCATGACGGTCACACCCTCCTTGCTGAGGCTCCGCAAAATGCTGGAGGCCTTCGACACGGGGATGTCGGCCTCCTCGAACGTGCGGCGTACGTCGTCGGCTTCGAGGTAACCCTGGGACCGTCCACGCTCGATCAGTTGCGCGATGACGTGATCGTGCAGATCCGACGCTTTCGAGGTCGAGCTAGCAGGCGACACAAATACCTCTCGAACGAACGTGTGGCTTGGTTGACCCAAGTGCCCTGACGGGCCCGGCCTCACACTGGGTGGGACCACACACGGGGCGGACCTCCCGGTGCGGGACCGCAGCGTACCCGCTCTTGCTGGGTCAAGCATTCTGGCATTGCTGCATATCCCGCCTGTGAAGTCCTACCCCGTAACACTCCACCTTAGAGGGCTCGGGGCGGTCCTTCGTACGCGCTGGGCCGTCTTCTTTCTCCGACCGCCTTCACGCGGGTTCGGGCGGGACGTGCAGAGCTAGCACGGTCACATCGTCTACCTGCTCGTAGCCGGCAAGCATCCGATCGACCAGGAAGTCGACGAGTCTCTCCGGATCTCCTACTACTTCAGTCGGGGCGTCCGCCGCGACGGAGACCAGTTCCTCCAGTCCGGCGTCCACCCCACGCCTACGGTTCTCCACAAGTCCATCGGAGTAGAAGACCACAGTGTTGCCGGTCTCGATGGAAAAACTTGTTTGCTGCCGCTCACTGGGCAGCCCGAGGGGCGTCCCCGGCTCGAGGAGGCTGAACCTCGCGGACGCTCCGGGCGAGATCAGCAGCGGAGGAGGATGCCCCGCGTTGCTGAACTCCCCCTCACCGGTCTCCGGGTCGATGACCGCGTACGCGACCGTGGTGAACTGCTCTTCCTCCTCGGTGGCGCTGAACAGCCGGTCGAGACCCGCCAGGACCGCGGCCGGACGCGGATCGTTCAACGCGAGGGCGCGCAAGGCGTTGCGGACGCGCCCCATCCCGGCCGCGGCGAGGACGCCCTTGCCCATGACGTCCCCGACCGTCACGGCCAGCCGGCCGTCGGCGAGGCGGAACACGTCGTACCAGTCGCCGCCGACCTGCACGTGCCGGGTCGCCGGGTTGTAGCGGGCCGCCAGCACCATGCCCGGCAGCTGCGGCAGATCGCTGGGCAGCAGGCTGCGCTGCAGCTCCTCCGCCGTGCGGTGCTCGCGCTCGAACAGCAGCGCCCGTTCGACCGCCAGGGCGCACTGGCCCGCGAGCGCCTCCAGGAAGACCCGCTCCTCCTCGGTGATCTCCCTGGGCCGGGTGAACGAGAAGCGCAGCGCGCCGATCGGCGCACCCGCCGCCAGGAGGGGAAGCCCCACCCACGCACGCTCCTCGGCGTGCTGGGCGAACAGGTCCTTCTCCCCGTGACCGAGCTGCAGGCGCAGGCTGTCGGGATGCTCCGCCAGGAACGGGCGGCTCTCCCGCACCGCGACCGACATCACGGTCTGGTCACTGACCTTGATCTTGTTCCGGGAGACGGTGCCGATCTCGCCCTCGGCGCCTTGGCGGGACGGCGTCACCACACTGAGGCGGAGCTTGTCGTCGTCCAGCAGCGCCACGGCGGAGTAGTCGGCGCCGATGGCCGACCGTCCCACCTCGGTGATGACCTGGACCACCTGGGAGACCGTCAAGGCCTCGGCCAGCATCGACGTGGCCTGCTGCAACCGCGCCGTGCGCAACGCCGCCGCCGACAGCTGCTCGGTCAGCCGCCCCCGCATCTCCTCGGCCTCGCGCTGACCGGTGACGTCGGTGTTGGCGCCGACCCACTCGACCACCGTGTCGCCCTGCCAGATGGGCACGGCCCGCACGTCGAAGTGCCGGTACGTGCCGCTCCTGGTGCGGATCCTGTAGTTGGCCTCGAAGACCCGGTTCTCCTGCGTGCACTCCCGCCACGCCGCCTCGATGCGGGGACGGTCCTCGGGATGCACCACCGCCAGCCAGCCGCCGACCGCGTAGTCGTCCGGCGTCTGTCCCGTGATCGCCCGCCACTCCGGCGCGTCGTCGAGCACGGCGCCCGTCGGGGACGCCACCCACACCACCTGAGCGCTCGCCTCCACGAGCGAGCGGTAACGCTGCTCCTTGCGGCGGATGACCTCCTCGGCCCTGCGCCGCTCCGTCACGTCCAGCGCCGTCAGGACGACGCCCTGCTGCGCGCCGTCGCCGTTCCTCGCCGGCAGCCACGTGCACGCCAGGATCCGCCCCTCCACCGACGGGCCCGCGCCCACCGCCTCCCCCGGCACCGGGGCCGGCGGGCCCGCGGGCTCCGCGGCCGCCGGCACCACCAGGTCGACGTCGGCCAGCGTGCGGTCCTCGGCGATCACCGTGCGCAGAGCCGACTCGAACGCCCCCGCCAGCGGTTCCGGCAGCACCTCGGACGGCTTGCCCCGCTGCAGGTCCCGCACGGGCACGCCCAGAAGCTCGGCAAGCGCGTCGTTCGCCCTGCGGCAGCGCATCTCACGGTCGAAGAACGCCAGCCCGGCCGGCGCCTCCGTCAGCAAGGTCGCATACAGCGCGGCGTCGGACGCATCCATGCTCCGCCCCTCCACCCCTGAGACCCGAGGATGCGGAACGGACGTCCCGGTGCTCATGGACACCACCTCCGCCCCAGAGGGTCCCGTACCGCGCGACAAGTTCTCATCACTATGAGTGAATGGGAGCAGGCTAACGCTCCCGCCTCCATCACAACACCGGTCGAAGTCAGGTACTCATCATCCCGATGGTTCGCCGACTACGGAACCCCTGATGAACATCCTCGCCCCCTCGGTCCCAGACGAACACGCAAGATTCGGACACCGTCTCCGAAGGCCCTGACGAAGGTCCATCGTGACGGCGAGTAGGAGATGTTACGACCCTTGAGCATCACAGGGCGTCAACTTCGGTTGTGTGGGTGTGTTGAGGGGCTCTGCTCCCCAGGGGGCGACCCCCCTGGAACCCCCCGTTGCGCGCGGGAGGCCCGTTTCGCAATCCGCTCCGCGTCTTGCGAAACGGGCCTCCCGCGCGGGCGTGTCGGGCGGCCTCTGGTCGCAGAGCGACCTCCGGCCGCCCGACACGCGGAGGTGGCCGATGTCCCGTCCACGTTCTGAGAGCCGACTCGGCCACGTTGCGAATTGCACATACCCAGCGTCGTCGTGAAGGGATTCCCGTTGCGCGGTTTGTGGCATGGGGCGTGTGAGTGGCTTGTTCTTGGTGGGCTTTGGCGGGTGAGCTAGGACCGGTCCAATCGACGCATTCTTCTCTCCGTGGGGCGCGGGTGGCCTTGTGTGTCACATGCCTCCGAACGGAAATCTGTCCCATTTGCACAGTTCTGCGACGGTGTGGAGGCCACCGTGATCGTCACCGACGACGACATGCCAGCGCCGCGCCGCCGCCTCAATGACCTCCATGGCGAGGGCATCGGCTTGGACGCCCCCGGACATCTGCAGTTCCACCACACCGCGCGGGGTGACGCCCAGCTTCTCCTCGCGCTCCAGCCTGTGCTCCGCTTCGACCTCGGGAACCAGGCCGGGGTCGACGGTCACCCAGACGTGCGCTTCGCCCCGGCGGACATGCCCGTTCACCCACTCGGCGGGGCGCCGCTCCCCACAAAATCCTCGATCAAGTCCAAGAACGCCTCGGGATCGGGCTGCTCGGCGAAAATCAGCAGAATCCGGGAGGCCACCACGAAATCGTGTCCGTGTTCTCACCGCACCGACAGAAGTTCTTCCACAGTCCGTGTTGGGTGAGGGTCGATCTCGATTCCTTCTTCCCGCATTCCCAGGCCCTGTGACCATGGCGGTGTCGCGGCCATGGCGGGCGCACGCGGGAGACGTTCCGGGAGCGCGGCGTACTCCAGTCATGAGTCATGCTCACCGGACACGAAGGGCTCGGCCGGGTCGGCGCCTGCAGTGGCCGTCAACGGCGAGCGGGGCGCAAGCGAAGCATGCCGATGTCGGCTGTGACAGCAACCCTCCGACACAGAGTTAGGGCCGAATTGCCTGCCGGAGCGGCGCGATGTTTCCCCTGAACCGCTGAATATGACGTTGAGCGGTGACGGGTGGGGCCTGGGATTTGTTCGGGTGCGTCAGGGCCGGGCTTTGGACTTTTGCTGGGCCTTGAAGGCTCGGACCTTCTCCAGTGAATCGGGGTCGGTCACGTCTGCCACCGAGCGGTAGGAGCCTTCCTCGCCGTAAGGGCCGGCGGCCTCTCGCCAGCCTTCCGGACGGACACCGTACTGCTTGCCGAGGAGCGCCAAGAAGATCTGAGCCTTCTGCTTGCCGAACCCCGGAAGGCCGTGCAGGCGCTCGAACAGCTCCTTGCCGGTGCCCACGCCGCGCCACACCTTCTCAGCGTCGCCGTCGTACTTCTCCACGAGGTACTGGCAGAGCTGCTGGATCCGCTTGGCCATCGAGCCCGGGTAGCGGTGAACCGCGGGCTTCTCCGACAGCAGGGCCGCGAAGCGCTCGGGGTCGTAGGCGGCGATCTCGTGCGCGTCGAGGTCGTCGGCGCCGAGCCGCTGCGCGATGGTGTAGGGACCGGTGAACGCCCGTTCCATGGGGACCTGTTGATCGAGCAGCATGCCGACGAGGGCGGCCAGCGGGCTGCGTCCGAGCAGCTCATCGGCTTCCGGACGCTGTGCGAGGTGAACCATGTGCTCAGCTTAGGGCCGGGGTCAGATGTGTCCGAAGTCTTACGAGAACGGCGGAATCCTGGCGAGGTGCGGGGCGCGGTGTTCGAATGAGGGCGTGAACGAGCGAGAAGGCAGTCCCGTCGGGCGCCGGGTCGTGCTCGGGATGCTCGGCCTCGGCGCGGCGGGCGTCGCTGTGGGAGCGTCCGTCCAGGACGGGGTGAACCGGGCCCTGGCACCGGTGGGCGGCGTGGGGGACTTCCTGCCCGCCGCCGGCGGGTTCCGGTACTACTCCGTCACCGGGAGTGTGAAACGGCACAGTCCCGCCACGCACCTTGTGACCGTCGGCGGTCTCGTCGACAGGCCCCAGGCGTTCCGCATGGCCGACCTGGCCCGGTTCCCGCAGACCAGGCTGACGAGGGACTTCCAGTGCGTGACGGGCTGGCGGGTCCCGAAGGTCGAGTGGGCGGGGGTCGCGCTTCCCGACCTGCTGGACGCGGTCGGGGTGTCGCCGAAGGCGCGAGCCGTGCGGTTCACGTCGTTCGACGGCGTGTACACCGAGTCGCTCACCCTCGACCAGGCGCGTCGACGAGACGTGATCATCGCGACGCAGATGGAGGGCAAGCCCGTCACCCACGATCACGGCGGTCCGACGCGTCTCTACGTGGCGCCCATGTACGGCTACAAGTCGCTGAAGTGGCTCAAGGGCATCGAAGTGACCGACGAGCTCATCCCCGGCTACTGGGAGGAGCTCGGATACGACGTGCACGCCTGGGTCGGGCGGTCGAACGGGCGCAACGATGCCCCCACGTAAGACGATGTCCCCAGGGGAGATGATGTCCGGGGCGGACGACGCCCCACGTGATGGCCGGCGCAGCGTGCGGCTGCAGCGGTTCACGCGCGCCGAACTGGCCGTCCACCACGCGACGGCGCTGCTGATGGTCGTCTGCCTGGCGACGGCGGCGCTGCTCTACCTGCCGGTGCTGTCGACGCTGGTGGGGCACCGTGAGGCGGTCAAGACCGTCCACGTGTGGTGCGGGTTCGCCCTGCCGGTGCCGATCGTTCTGGGGCTCTTCTCACGCGCCTTCAGGGCGGACCTGGGGAGGTTGAACAGGTTCGCACCGCACGACTGGCGCTGGCTGAGAAGCGGGGACCGCAGGCTCGTGCTGCAAGGCCGGGGTCTCTTCCCGGTGGGCAAGTTCAACGCGGGACAGAAACTCAATGCGGCGTTCACCGCGGGCGCCATCCTGGTCATGCTCGGCACCGGTGCGATCATGACCTTCCCCGACCCGTGGGGCGACCGCTGGCGCACGGGGGCCACCTTCGTCCACGACTGGCTGTTCCTCCTCATCGTCGTGGTCACGGCCGGGCACCTGTGGGAGGCGTTCCGGGATCGCGGCGCTCTGCAAGGCTTGCTCACCGGGCACGTGGAGCTCGACTGGGCGCTGCGCCACCACGCGGGCTGGGCCGACGCCTGGCAGCGTTCGCGAACGGAGGATGGCGCGGGGCCGGAGCGCACGGAGGCCGGCACGGCGGACGGTCACACGTCGGCGCAGGGCAAGGGCGCAGGGTGAGGGCGCAGGGTGAGGGCGCAGGGTGAGGGCGCCTCAGAATTTGCCGAACGACCTCCTGGAACGTCTTGACTCTCCCCCCAAAAGCGCTGAAATGGGACGTTGAGGCGGTGACAGGCGGGTCCTGAGTTCGCCGTGCGCCGTCTCCGCCGGAAACCCGTGCGCGGAGGTGTGCGCAGATGCATGCACTGGCCGATCACCGCGAAACCCGAGAAGCCCTGACGCAAAGGCTCAGCGACGAGTTCACGACCTTCCCGCGGGACGCCGTGCACCGGTGCGTGGCCGACGTCCAGGCGTGCATGGCGCATCTCGGGCTGGAGGCGACGCCGGCCAGGGTCGAGCGGATGGCGCGGGAGCACCTCACCGGCGTCCTCAAGTCGGAGCCGCCCTCCGGGCGCGTCCCTGCGGTAAGGGCCGGCGGCTGACGTCTATCCTTCGTGTTCGGCCTTTATCCTTCGTGTTTATCCTTCGTGTTCGGCCTTCGTGTCCTGGGCATTGTCCCGCGCCGGATCTGAGAGGCTAGAAGGGTGAGTCCCCGCAGCCGCCAACCCTCCCCCGCGGACCCGGGTCGGGCCGGGTCGACGCTCCCCGACGAGGTCTCCTCGATCTTCGACGGAATGCTGCGGCACGCCCGCGAACTGCTGGCGGTCCGCAGCCCCCTGGACGCCGAGCTCATCGTCAGCGAGATCCTCGGCTCCTGGTGGGGACACCGGGTACCGGACGGCGACGTCGAGGAGGTCATCGGGGAGTCCCTCGTCGACTACGCGGCCGCGGCCGGGACGCCCGCCGCGCTCGCCCTCCTCACGGGAATGGCCTACATGGGCACCCCCCGGCAGGCGGCCAAGGCCGAGCGCGCCGCCCTCGAGCTCATGGACAACGGGGTCGCCCGGCCGGGCTGGGCCGACCGCGTGGGGATGGTGGCCCCCGAGGGTTGCTACGTGTCCAGGGACGTCTTCGGCGACCAGGACTCGATCATCTGCGTCTACAGCTACGGCGGGGCCGAACGGCACGCCATGGTGGTCCTCGTCGACCGGAACAAGGCCGGGGTCGTCCAGCCCGTGACCGGGCCGGACGGACGCACCGGAGGCCCGCCGGTGATCGGGATGGTCAGGGACGCGTGGGTCTCCTCCCGGGTCGACAAGCTCCTCGACCATTGCCGCCGCGAGGGACGCGACAACCCGCTGATGCGGTTCGAGGACCTGGACCCGCGCGACACGAAGGCGTTGCTGCGCAGCGCCCTGGACCTCACCAACGCCACCGACGACCCGCCGGTGAACGAGAACTTCGGCTCGTACCACGCCTTCGTCCGGGCACGGGTCGACATCCTGCCGCCGGGCGGGAGGCTGCCCCAGCCGCCCGTCTACGGCGCCGACAGGCGCGCGACGATCGCCGCGCGGTTCCTCGCCTCGGACGAGGCGGAGGATCTCTCCGACCGGTCGGCCGCCAGCCGGTGCGTCGACCTGATCATCGACTACGGCTGCAACCACGACTTCGGGCGTCCGCTGCGCGTCAGCCCCATCAAGTGCGAGATGTTCCTGCTCGACTGGCTGCCGCGCAAGGTCCTTCTGTCTCCGTCCGAGCAGGAGGCCATCCCCCACGTCCTGGCCGCGTGGGTGCGGTGGGCGGGCAAGCGCACAGGGCTGCCCGAAGAAGGCATCAGGTCGACTCTGGACGCGCTGTGGGACGCCACCGCGAAGTTCACCGAGGCCTACCGTGACCCGTCCGCATTCGGTCTCGACCGTGAGCTGGTGGACCGGCTGCTGCCCGACGGGGACCTGGAGGCACTGCCCCGCCGGGCGTTCGCCCTGCCCTTCCTGTCGGGAACCCACCGGAGGTCGGGACGGCACGGTTACATCAACCTGTCCGCCCTCAACCCCGCCGACCCCGACGACCGCCGCATCATCCTCGAATTCGAGCATCCCGGTGCCGACGAGGAGCACATCGAGGCGCACGAGCGGCTCACAGAACGCCTGTGGAACGGCGAGCCTCCCGAACTGTGGGAGACCGCGCAGGCGCTGCTGGACGTCGGCTACGAGCGCCACGAGATCCTGCACAGGCTCATCGACGTCCTCGACTATCGCGGAAGCGATCCCGAGGACCTCCGTGACGCACTACGTGTGCTACGTCACGAACCTCCACCCGGGTGAACTCCTGGTTTGCGCACGGCGTTCACGGCGACAATCATCAGGTCCCCGGGCATGGTCTCGCGGGGGCACGGGGACCGGCCCCCGGTCGTAGGGAGTGATCTTGTTGGAGTGGTCCGAGTTCGCCCGGCGGCTGGGACGTGAGCTGGCCTTGCTCGAACGGGACACGATCCTCATCGTGCGCGAGCGCGAGGAGAGCCGTCACTACGTCCAGGCGATGCGCGAGCCCGACCGGCTCTACGCCGAGGCCGTGAGCAACAACTTCCTCGAAGGGCCGCTGCTGCTCACGAAGGCCGACGAGGAGGTCCTGAGCGAGGCGGGCTGGCGACCGCCCGCCGACCCGGCACCGCGCAACTGGTGGACCGAGCTTCCGGAGTTCGGCGCCCCCGGCGGCATGCAGTCGGTGACCGAGGGGGACTTCTCCCGCCTGGCCGACGTCATGGTCACCGCGCTCCGCGACGTGCAGGGCGTGCGGCGCCCGTCCGACCTGGTGTACGAGTCCTTCCACCGGCACGGCACGGGCCTCATCGAGCTGCCCGACTTCGGCATCGACATCGCCGACCCGTCACGCGTGAACCGGCGCCGTCCCTCGCTGAGCGAGACCTCCGGACCGTCGGCGACCCTCCTCGGCCCTTCCGGGAGCCCTCTCGCGGGAGCCTCCCCGCTGCCCGCCGGCACGCCGCCGTCGGGGTCGCCCGTGCCGCCGCAGGGCCCCGCCGCCGCGCCCTCCTCCGGCGCCGCGGGGGACGCCGATCTGCTCGAGACCCGCCTGACCGAGGCCAAGGCGAACGGCGACACCGCGACCTACCTGCGGCTCCTCGCGCAGGCCGACCCGGTGCTCCCCGCGACCGCGCCCGCCGTGGAGGACCCCGACCGCGCCGAGCTGCCCACCGTCGTGATCGGCGGCGACACCTGCGTCACGGTCTTCACCTCGCCCGCCGCCCTGGCCCGGACCGGAGACCGGCACCGCGGCCTCTACCGGCGCATCACGTTCGCCCGGCTCGCGGGGGCCTGGCCGGACCCCGCCTGGCGTCTGGCGATCAACCCGGGTCTGCCCAGCGAGATGGTGCTGGAGTCGTCCGTCGTGCCTCGCCTGGCCGGGGGCCCGGAGAACCCGCCGCCCGCCGCGCGGAACGCCTCCAACCCGTACGGGACGGTCGACCCGACCGCCCTGTCCGGACCCAACCCCGTCGCCGGCGGCTCGCCCCCGAGCCTCAACGGCTCGGCACCCGGCGGCGGCGGTCCGCTGGGCGGCGCCTCGACCTCGCACACCCAGCCCTCGCACGCCCAGCCCTCCGACGCCCGGCCTTCCGACGCCCAGCCCTCCGACACCCGGAACGACGACGAGGGGGAGGCCTTCACGAGGGTCGACGCGTTCACGGTGGCCGATCTCCAGGCCGCGCTCGACGCCGGGACCCCGGAGCCGCCCCGGGAGTCCGCCGCCCCGGCCGGGCCCGCGCCCGCCCCGGCGCCCGAGCCCGCCGCGCCGGAGCCTCCCAGGCCGCCGAGAAGCGCCGAACCCGAGCCCGCCGAGCCCGCCGGGCCGGACCCCGTCCCGCCGCAGCCCCTCCCGCAGAATTCCGTTCAGCCCGACCCCGTCCAGGCGGATCCGGGCAAGGCCGACGCCGGCAGGGCCGAGCCGAACCAGGCCGATCTCGGCAACGCGGGTCCCGCCCAGGCGGACCCCGTCCGGCCGGACGCGCCGGGAGAGCCCGCCCAGCCGCAGCCGGCGCAGGCGCCGCCCGTCCAGCAGCACCCCGTCCAGCAGCCGCCCGCGCCGCCCGAACCCGCCCCGCCCGAACCCGCGCCGCCCGAACCCGCGCGGCAGGAGCCGGCGACGCCTCTCGGGGCCTCCGCGGACACGCGGCCCGGTCACACGGAACAGCCCGCCGGCACGCCGATCCGGCTGCCGCACGGCACCCGTCTTTGGAGCTGGACCGGGGACGGCGAGGAGAAGCCCGTCGCGGTCTACGACGCCGTCAGCGGCGTCTGGGCGCCGGTCAGGACGGACGCGGTCCAGGCTCCACGAGCGGAGTGACTCCACGAGCCGGATGACTCCGGCAGCCGAGTGGCATAGCGTTCGGCTACCGTCAAGTACGGCCCCGCCCACGGACGTGAGAGTGGATCCCGAGTGGACTGGAACGACTTCGCCAAACGGCTGACGCTGGAGCTGTCCCGGTTGCCGATCACGTCGTTCCTCATCGTGCAGGGCCCCAGCGGGCTGCCCTACGCCCAGGCGATGCGGGCCGAGGGCCTGCTGGACGCGGAGACGGTCAGCAGCGCGTTCCTGCCCCGTCCGCTGGCCCCGCGGCAGGAGCGGCGGCTGAGGTCGCTCGGCTGGGAGCCACCGGACGACGTGGAGCGCAAGAACTGGTGGAGTCAGTACACGCTGCGCGAGCGCGGCTCCAAGGCCCGGGTCCAGCGTCTGGAGGCGTGCGCGCTCGTCGCCAGGCTGATGGTCGGCTCGTTCCGTGACGTGTACGGCATCGAGTCGCCGCTCGACCTCGTCTACCAGGCGAGCCGGACCGGCCCCGAGGGCGGGCCGCTCGCGCTGCCCGGCCTCGGGATCCCGCTCGCGGTCCCCGACGACGACCGCCGTGCGTCGCGCTCCGCCCGGCCGTCCGGCCCGTCGCTGGAGATCGCGCTCACGGAGGCGCGCGACCGCGGCGACCAGCAGGGGTATCTGGAGCTGCTCGCCCGCGCGGTGCTGTACCTGCCCGTCCCGTCCGACGCCCCGGACGACCAGCGGTTCGCCACGGCGCGGTTCGGGGACGGCACCTACGTCCTGGCGTTCACCTCGCCCGAGGCGATGGACCGCTCACTCCAGGGCCAGGCGGTCCACCACCGGCAGGCGTCCCTCGCGGAGCTGGCCCGCAACTGGCCGCACCCGGAGTGGCAGCTCGCGGTCAACCCGGGCCTTCCCAGCGCGTCCTACCTGGATGCCCACGCGCTGTTCGAACCGGAGGAGCCTCCCCGGCCGGCTCCGTCGCTGCCGCCGGAGCCGACCGACGTCCACGTCGCGGGCGCCTCCTTCGCCCGCAAGGCGGCCCGCGACACGGCGCGGGACGGCACGCGGGCCCGCGGCCGTTCCGCCCCCGCCGGATCGAAGGGGGCCGAACGTCCCTCCGAGAACCGCACGCGGCGGCGCCCCGCCGAAGGCGACGATCCCTCACAGACCCGCCCGGACCCGCGCAGCGAGAACGCCGCGACTCCTCCTGCGCGGCCTTCGCGGCAGCGGCGGGCCGCGCCGCCTCCCGCGTCTCCCGCCGCACGCCGGGCGCCCGGCGGCACGAGGCCGCCCGCCCGTGAGACCGCGGGCGAGCCGCGAGGCCGTCCGGTGCGCGAGGGGTCACCGGCCCCGAACCCCGCCCGCGCGACGCCGACCGACCCGCAGGGGCTTCCCGTCGTGCCCGCGCACGGCCGGCGCGATGCCGCGCCGACGACCTCCCCCGACGACACCGCCATCGACCTCCCTCCCATCCCGCATCCCCGGGCGGCGCAGAGCTCCCCCGCCCCGGCGAGTCCGCCCGGCCCGACCCGCGAGACGCCCGCTCCCCGGCGGGAAGCGCCCGCCACCCACCGGCCCGCTCCCGCTCCTGCGCGGGACCGGTCCGACGGCGGGCCCGGCGAGCGCCGGCCGAGTCCCACCGCGCCGACGCCGCGGCCCGCACCTCACGTGCCGGCCGAGCGCGGGCGCCGGCGCAACGATGCCCGTGACCTTCCCATCGCCGACGCCGAGCTCGACGACGGCTCGTCCCGGATCGTGGTCATGCAGAAGGTGCTCCGCCACGAGCACGTGCCCCACTACCTCGAAGGCGGCTACGACCTCGTCGCCGGGTACGTGCACCGTCTCACCGACGTCCTCGACCTGACGACGCCGGCCGCGGTGATCCGCGCCCTCGGGCTGATCTACGAGGGGTCGCCGTTCTCGCCCACCGACGAGGAGATCCACGTGATCCGCTGGCCCGCGGTGAAACCGCCGCTGTTCCGGCGTCCGCTCGGCGGGATCGACGAGTGGAGCATGGGGATCATCCCCGGCGGCTGGGTGATCGAGAAGGCGCCGTTCCCCGGGTCGGGGTACGCGCCGGGCGACGGCCCCGCCATCCCCGAGTTCAAGATCGAAAGTCAGCGGCTGCCGCACGGCGCCGAGATGTACCGGATCGGCGCGGACGGCAGCGAGACGCTGGTGGCCGGCTACGACGCCGACCGGCGCCGCTGGCGGGTGCGGATTCCGGCGACCCGCGAGGACCGGGCATGACCATCCGGCACGGGTACTACGCGCGCTGGCGCGGCACCGAGTACGAGGCGAGCCCGGACGGCGACCGGGTGCGCCTGTACGCCTCGGACCGGACCGAAGGCTTCGAGCAGATCGCGGCCGACCGTTACATCCGGGTCGTACCGCTCGCGGACGTCGAGCACCTCCACTACGTGACGACGCACTGCACGTGGCGCGGGGAACCGTTCGTGGTGCTCGGCGAACACGACGGCTGGCTGCGCGTCGAGTACAGCGGCGGCAAGGCGACGGTGGCGGAACGGCTCGGGCTGGAGCTGTTCGACCGCGGCGTGTACCAGGCGTGGGCGTCCGTCCACGAGGTCGAGGACATGCGCGAGGAAGCCGTCTAGAGGAAGACTTCCGAACGCGAGCGCTCGACGGCGACCGCCCGACCGGACCGCGTTCGGCGCGTTCCGGCACGTTCCGCCGGTCGACATCTCGCCTTCGGTGATGTCCACTGGTGATACGTCGTGCTGGTGCTGGTCGTGCTGGTGATAGGTCTAAGGGCATGACGGTCATCGACATCAACGCCGACCTCGGTGAAGGGTTCGGGATCTGGGAGCTGGGCGACGACCTGGCGCTGCTGGACGAGCTCACGAGCGCGAACGTGGCGTGCGGGTTCCACGCCGGCGACCCCTCGATCATGCGCCGGGTGTGCGCCGCGGCCGTCGAGCGGGGCGTCACCATCGGGGCGCAGGTGTCGTACCGGGACCTGGCCGGCTTCGGGCGCCGCGACATGGACGTGGCCGCACCCGAGCTGACCGCGGAGGTTCTCTACCAGCTCGCGGCGCTGGACGGCATCGCGCGCACGGAAGGCGGCCGGGTGGCCTACGTCAAGCCGCACGGCGCGCTCTACAACCGGATCGCCCGCGACCCCGTCCAGGCCCGCGCGGTCGCCGACGCGATCCGCGCGTACGACCCGTCGCTTCCCCTGCTGACGCTCCCCGGTTCCGCCGTCCACGAGGTGGCCGACGGATTGACCGTCGTGACCGAGTGCTTCGCCGACCGCGCCTACACGCCGGAAGGCACGCTCGTTTCCCGCAAGGAGCCCGGGGCCGTCATCCACGACGAGAAGACCGTCGTCGAACGCGTCGTCAAGATGGCCCTGGAGGGCACCGTCACCGCCGTGGACGGTGCGGAGGTCGCGTTGAACGCCCGCTCCGTCTGCGTGCACGGTGACACACCCGGGGCCGTGGCGCTGGTCCGGGCCGTCCGGGCCGCCCTCGCCGAGGCGGGCGTCACGTTGGAGCCGTTCGCGTGAGGGTTCTGCGGGCCGGTGACGGCGCCCTGCTCGTGGAGACCGCGGACCTGGCGACCGCGCACCGGTTGAACGCGGCGCTCCGCAAGGATCCACCGCCGGGCGTCGTGGACGTCGTTCCCGGGGAACGCACCGTCCTCGTGGTCGCGAATCCGTCCGTGGACCTGGACCGTCTCGCCGCGCGGCTTCCCCACCTGCCGCCGCCGGAGGACGACGAGGCCGAGGCCGAGCCGGTGGAGATCCCGGTGACCTACGACGGCGCGGACCTCGACGAGGTCGCCGAGCTCACCGGGCTGTCGCGCGAGGAGGTCGTCCGCCGGCACTCGGCGGCCACGTACACGGTCGCCTACCTGGGCTTCTCCCCCGGTTTCGGCTATCTGACCGGCCTCGACCCGGCGCTGCGGGTGCCGCGCCGCGCCTCGCCGCGCACGTCGGTGCCGGCGGGGTCGGTGGCGATCGCGGACCGGTACGCGGCCGTGTACCCGTCGCCGTCCCCGGGCGGCTGGCGGCTGCTGGGACGCAGCGAGCTGCGCCTGTGGGACGTGACGCGCGATCCTCCGTCGCTGCTCCGGCCGGGCATGCGGGTCCGTTTCGTCCCGGGGGGCTCACCGTGATCGAGGTCGTCCGTCCGGGTCCGCTGGCGACGATCCAGGACCTCGGCAGGCCGGGCCACGCCCACCTCGGCGTCCCGTGCTCGGGCGCGGCTGACGAGCGCGCGTTCCGCCTGGCCAACCGGCTGGTGGGCAACCCCGAGGACGCAGCGGCCGTGGAGCTCACGTTCGGCGGCGCGGTGCTGCGTTTCCACCGGCACGCCTGGATCGCGGTCACGGGGGCGCCGGCGCCGCTGCGCGTCAACGGGCGCGCCCAGGGAACGCATGCGCCCGCCCACGTCCCCGAGGGTGCGCTGGTCGAGTTCGGCACGCCGCGTTCGGGGCTGCGCAGTTACCTCGCCGTCCGCGGCGGCGTCGTCGTCGACGAGGTCCTGGGGAGCCGTTCGACCGATCTGCTGTCCGGGCTCGGACCCGCGCCCCTGTCGCCCGGGGACCGTCTCCCGGTCGGCTCCCCCGCGGGGCTGGGGGACATCGCGGTGGACGTGGCGCCCGCGCCGCCCCTGCCGGAGACGCCGGTCCTGCGCATCCGTCCCGGTCCGCGCAACGACTGGTTCACCGAGGACGCGATGGCCACGCTCACGTCCACGACCTACGAGGTGTCGCCGGACAGCAACCGCGTGGGCGTCCGGCTGCGGGGGGCGCCTCTCGCGCGTGCCCGGGACGGCGAACTCGGCAGCGAGGGCATGGTCACCGGCGCGCTGCAGGTCCCGCCCAGCGGGATGCCCATCATCTTCCTGACGGACCATCCGACGACCGGCGGCTATCCCGTCGTCGCGGTGCTCGCCTCGTCCGCGATCTCCGACGCGGCGCAGGTGCGGCCGGGTCAGCGGGTCCGCTTCCGTCTCTGACCCGGCGGCTCCGTCTCTGACCCCGGCGGCCCGTCTCGACCCTGTGCCGGTGAGGTCTCGGCCCTGTCTCGGTGAGGCGACGGCGCCTGTTCGGCGGGCCGTCCGCGCCTCACGTCAGGCGGTGGGCGAGGTCGGCGAACGCGGCGCGGACGTCCTCGGCCGTGAGGAGCGTGAGGTCCTCCGGGGTGGCGGCGTCGCCGAGCTCGGCGGCGCGCAGCGCCCGGCACGCGGCCGCCTTCTCGTACATGGAGCGGGCGAAGCGGCCGTTGCCGAGCTCGTCGATCAGACCGGCGCCGCACACCCGCTGGAAGACGAGGGCGAGGTCGTCCAGGGCGCGCTCCTCCCACCGGTCCCCGCCCTCCTGCGCGATGAGCTGCGCGATGCGGAGCAGCTCGTCCGGCCCGTAGGACGGGAAGTTCACGCGCACGTCGAACCTGGAGGCGAGCCCGGGGTTGGAGGCGAGGAAGCGGTCCATGTCGGCCTCGTATCCGGCGAGGACGACGACGAGGCGGTCCCGGTCGTCCTCGGCCCGCTTCAGCAGCGTCTGCACCGCCTCCGCGCCGAACGCGTCGCCGCCGGAGTAGCCGGGGTTGTTCAGCGAGTACGCCTCGTCGATGAACAGGACCCCGCCGAGCGCCGAGTCGATCACCTTGTTCGTCTTCAGCGCGGTCGCGCCGAGGTGCTCGCCGACGAGGTCGGCGCGCTGCGCCTCGACGACCTCGGGCCGCGCGAGGAGCCCGGACGCGGCGAAGATCCGGCCGAGGACCCTCGCCACGGTGGTCTTGCCGGTGCCGGGAGGGCCGGTGAACACGAAGTGGCGGGTCGGCGGCCGGGTCACCAGGCCCTGCTCCTGCCGCATCCGCGCGACCCGCAGCTGCGCGGCGATCTCGCGGACCTGCCGCTTCACCGGCTCCAGCCCGATCATCGCGTCGAGGGAGCCGAGGGCCTCGTCCAGGGTCGGCGTCTCGGCGTACCCGCGGTACCGCTCGGTGACCTCGGCGAACGCGGCCTCCACGTCCTCGGCCCGCAGGGTGACCAGGTCGTCGGCGCTGGGTTCGGCGGACCCGTCGGACGCGGCCACGGCGTCGACCACGCGGACGTCCCTGGCGCGCGCCGCGGCCTCGGTCAGCGACCGGACGAACCGTCCGTTGCCGAGCTCGTCGACGATGCCGCGCCGTTCGATCTCCTCGAAGCGCTCGGCGAGACGTCGCCGGGCCTCCGGGTCGAGGCGGTCCTCGCGCAGCGCGGTGTGGTACTCGGCGATCTGGAGCAGCTCGGACGGACGGTACGACGGGAAGTGCACGCGCGTGTCGAACCGGGACGCGAGACCGGGGTTGGAGTCGAGGAACTCGGCCATCTGCGCGTCGTAGCCCGCCAGGATGATGACCAGGTTGTCGCGGTCGTCCTCGGCGCGTTTGAGGAGGGTCTGCACGGCCTCGTCGCCGAACCGGTCGGGCTGCCCGTCGGCGGAGTTGACCAGGCTGTAGGCCTCGTCGATGAACAGCAACCCGCCGAGGGCGGAGTCGATGAGCCGGTTGGTCTTGACGGCTGTGGCGCCGAGGTACTCGCCGACGAGGTCGGCGCGGGTGGCCTCGACCACGGTCGGTTCCGGCAGCAGCCCGAACGCGTAGAAGATCTTGGCCAGGACGCGGGCCACGGTCGTCTTGCCCGTCCCGGGCGGCCCGACGAACACGAAGTGCCGCATCGGCTTCTCCGTCGGCACCCCGGCGGCCGCGCGCATGTGCGCGGCCTCGATCGACGCGGCGATGGAGCGGACCTGCCGTTTGACCGGCTCCAGCCCGATCATGTCCTCCAGTTCGGCGAGCGCCTCGGCCACGGAGACCTCCGGCACCCGCTGCGGACGGGGCCCGGTCTCGCCGCCGCCGGCGGCGGGATCGGCGGCGGTGGCCCGGGCGGCGGCGCGCTGCCCGGGGGCGGTGCGCGCGGCGGGCGACGCGACGCCGCCGTCGCCGCCGGTGCCCCCCGGACGGCCCGGTCCGTCGGCCCTGTCCGCCCTGTCCGTCCTGTCGGGCCGGTCGATCCGTGACCGCCGCTCCGGCCCGGCCGGTCCCCGGCGTGATCCCGCGTCCCCCGCCGGGCTCTGCTGTTCCTGGACCCAGCCGGTCTCGTACGCCTCGGCGGGCACCGCGCGTCGCGCCTGGTCCCACCGGTAGGCCAAGACGCCGAGGGCGGCGCCCCAGGGAGGTGCCACGCTCGCCGCAGGGAACACCTGGGCGAAGGCCGCCGCGACCAACCCGGCGACGCCCAGGGCGAGCAGTGCGGTGCGCCACGGCCTGTACCCGCGCAGACGGAACGCGATCAGCGCCACCGGAAGGGCGAGCGCCGCCAGGAGAACCACCGGTTCCAGGGAGAACGGCCGTATCTCGTCCGGATACAGGTCGCCCAAGGGCATCGACAGCGCGACCCAGGAGGCGATGACCGCGACGACCGCCATTCCCGTGGGCGACCGCAGGGTCAGGTCGAGCACGATCAGCGCCGTCACACTGACCACGGCCACGGCGAGCACGGGACCGTCCAGCACGACGGCCGCCGCCACGGCGAGCGCGACGATCAGAACGTCGGCGAGAAACCGCACGCCCGGGGTGATCTGGAAGTACCGCCACCGCACACGCTCGAAGAAGTCCCGTGCCACGGCGTCCTTCACCGGGCGGGAGCGCGACCTGCCGAACAAAGCCATCAGAAGCGAGTAAAGCGCAGGACCGCCCGGAACGGGACTCCCCGTGTCCGGTTCGTTGACTCCCCATGACGCGTCTCTGAGAGAAACGCGAGACCACGCGCCCCGGCCGCATTTGACGGATCGATGTCCGGCAGGGAGGACGCGCGCGGATTTCCGGCGTCCGAGGCATCGCGCACCCTACGATCGGTGACGCCGGGCGCCTCCGCAGAAGTGACGGCGAGGAACGACCGAGCCGCGCCATCGCGGCGTCCCCGCGTTCCCGAGCTATCTTCGAGGAGATTCCTTGACCGACTCCAGGACCGATCCCGCCCGCGCGGGCTCCGATGCCCTCCCCGGGCTCGATCCCGCCGTCCCGGTCGCGAGCGACGCCCCGCGCACCGCGGGGTACGAGATCGAGGAGGAGCTGCGCGCCGCGTCACCGGACAGGGACCGCCCCATCCGGATCGCGGGAGTGGACGAGGTCGGCCGCGGCGCCTGGGCGGGCCCGGTCGTCGTGTGCGCGGCGGTCACCGACCTGAGCCCGCCGCCCGTCCTGGAGGGCCGGGGCACGCGCACGATCAGGCTGACCGACTCCAAGCTCCTCACCGAGCGTCACCGCGAAGCGTTCGCGGACCTGCTCCCCGGCTGGCTCGCCGGGCACGCCGTCGCCGCGTCCGGCCCGGAGGAGATCGACGAGGTCGGCATGACCGAGGCGCTGCGCCGCGCCGCCGTGCGCGCCCTGGAGGCGCTGCCCGTCGAGCCCGACGTGGTCATCCTGGACGGCAAGCACGACTTCCTGAGCCACCCCTGGCGGGTCCGCTGCGAGGTGAAGGCCGACCAGAGGTCGGTCACCGTCGCGGCCGCATCGATCCTGGCGAAGGTCCACCGCGACCGGCTGATGGCCGAGCTGGACGGCGAATACCCTGGATACGGGTTCGCGGACAGCGCCGGCTACCCGTCCCCCGCCCACCAGAAGGCCCTGGAGGAGTTCGGGCCCACACCGCATCACCGGATGTCCTGGTCGTATCTGGACGACCTTCCGCGCTGGCGGCATCTGAAGAAGCACCGCGACCCGCTCGCCGGAGAAGGACAGCTCAGCCTGCTGTGACGCCGCTGCCGCCTTCCCGGTGAGTCATTCCCGCCCACCCGGGTAAAGCGCGACAACGGGAGGTGCATGTCATGGACACCGTCGTCAGGAAGCTGTTGCGCGAGTCCGGCGAGACGTTCGCCGAGGAGGCGGGCATACCCCTGAAGGACCAGCCGGGGGCGCTGTTCAAACTGCTCGTCCTCGCGAATCTGCTGAGCGCGCGCATCTCCTCCGACATCGCGATCTCGGCGGCACGCGCCCTGTTCGAGGCGGGAGGCGGGACGGCGCGCGGCTTGAGCAGGATGACGTGGCAGCAACGCGTCGACGCGCTCGGCCGCGGTCACTACGTCCGCTACGACGAGAGCACCGCCTCACGCCTCGGCGACACCGCCGAACTCGTCCTGGACAAGTACCAGGGCGACCTCAGGCGCCTGGCCATCGAGGCCGGACGCGACCGCGACAAGGCCGCCGCGCTGCTGCGGGAGTTCCCCGGCATCGGCCCCACCGGCGTCGACATCTTCTGCCGCGAGGCCCAGGCCATCTGGCCCTGGCTCCGCCCCTACGTCGACGACCAGGTGAAGAAGGGCGCCGAACGGCTCGGGCTGCCCACCGATCCCGGGGAGCTCGCCTCCTTGGTGCCCGAGAAGGACCTGGCCCGGCTGACCGCCGCCCTGGTGCGGGTGGCCCGGGACAAGAAGCTCGCCGACACCGTGAAGGCCGCCTGAAGCACGGGGCCCGCTCATGTGCGAGCGGGCCCCGTGGTCCTCAGTCTCTGCGCGTGTTGCGTCTCTTCGCGCTCGCTTTGCCGCGCGTCTCAGTCCTTGCCGCGGGCGGGGACCCACTCCAGGCCCCAGCCGTAGGCCTGGTCGACCATCATCTTCCCCCAGCCCGGACGACCCGGGGGCGGCAGGACGTACCTGCCCTCACGGCGGACGACGAGCTCCCCGTTCACGTTCTCGATGAGCGCCAGCACCACGTCACGGGACGCGTCCGTGCAGTCGTTCACCCGCATCTCGATCGGCGGCGCGTTCACCGGGAACAGCGTGGCGGTGGCGTCCAGGCCGCGGAAGTCGGGCGCGCCCTCGTAGATCTCGGCGAACACGAGGATCCGCCTGAAGTGCTGGGTGTAGTCGAGGTTGATGAAGAGGTTCTCGCCCGACTCGATCGCACCCGTGCGGTCGTCCTTGTCGAGCTGGATGTAGGGCGGGCGGTCCAGGGCGCCCATGTCGCCGAGCGCGTGGACGATGCCCTTGCTCCCGTCCTGGAGCTCCCACAGGCAGCACAGGTCGAGGTCGAGGTCGACGCCGCGGCGCCGCTTGCCGAGCCACCCCTTGGCCGCGCCGGGACGGGCGGACCAGTTGAGGTTCACCCGCATGTGCCCGGACGTCGCGCCGTGCTTCTTGAGCGAGACCGACGGCGCGTTCTTGGTGAGCGACACCTTGCCGCCCGGCTGCTGGGGCGGCTGCGGCGGCGGAGGCGCGTACTGGCCGCCCTGCGGCGGAGGCGGAGGCGTGTACTGCCCACCGGGCGGAGGCGGGGGCGGCGTGTACTGGCCGCCCTGCGGCGGAGGCGGCGGCGGCGCGTACTGCCCTCCGGCCGGCGGCGCGTACTGCGGCTGCGCGGGCGGCTGCACGGGCGGCGGCGGAGCCTGCGGCTGCGCGGGCGGCGGCGGAGGCGGAGTGGGCTGCTGGTGCTGCTGCGGCGGCGGGGGCGGCGGGGCCTGCTGACCGGTGCCGGGATCGTCGACCGAGATGCCGAAGTCGGTGGCCAGGCCGGCGAGCCCGGTGTCGTAGCCCTGTCCGACCGCGCGGAACTTCCACGCCCCCTGACGCCGGTAGAGCTCACCGAGCACGAACGCCGTCTCGGTGGTGGCCCCCTCGCTGT
>DATCLF010000216.1:0-6749 GCA_036564055.1 Spirillospora sp. | reverse complement strand
GTGCTGGAGAAGGATCCCGCGTTCCGCGTCCGTGTCGCCGAGCCGCTGCGCGAGTCGCAGGCCGACCTGGTGGAGGCGGTCGAGGGCGGTGACGTGCCGCCCGCCGCCGATCCGGTGCGGGTGGCGGCGATCGCCTACCTGCTGCGTCCGCAGGGGTGGACGGGTCTGGTCGAGGCCGCGCGTGAGGAGCTGGAGCGCTCGGCGTCCGCGTCCGAGGAGGAGGCCAACGAACGCCGCGTCGCGGCGCTGAAGGAGGAGCTGGCCGCCGCCCGCGCGGCGCGCGACGCCGAGGTGGAGCGGCTGCGCGCGGAGCTGCGGGAGGCCAAGGCGGAGGTGGCCGAGCTGCGCCGCAAGCTGCACGAGGCGCGCAATCGGTACCGCTCCGCGGAGGAGCGCGCCGGACGGCTCGCGCGCGAGAGCGAGCGGGAGCTGAAGGCGGCGCGCGAGGCGTCGGCCGCGTCGCAGAAGGAGCTGCGCAGGCTGCGCGCCCGCGCGGAGCAGGCCGAGGCCGCCGCGGAGGCCGCGAAGCGGGCGGCGCGCGAGGGACGCAACGTCGACGACGTGCGGCTGCGGATCCTGCTCGACACGCTGATGGACGCGGCGCAGGGCGTGCGCAGGGAGCTGGCGCTGCCGTCGACGATCGGCCGCCCGGCGGACGCGGTGGGCGGGCTGGAGCCCGGCGGGCAGGCGCACCAGGCGCTTCCGGGCCGCGCGCTGTCCGACAGCGATCCGCAGCTGCTCGACCGCCTGCTCACGCTCCCGCGGGTCCACCTCATCGTGGACGGATACAACGTCACCAAGTCCGGGTACGGGGACCTGCCGCTGGCCGACCAGCGCAGCCGGCTGCTGTCGGGGCTCGGCGGGCTGGCGGCGCAGACCCGCGCGGAGGTGACGTGCGTGTTCGACGGGGCGGACCTGGACGCGCCGGTGGCGATCGCGGCGCCCCGCGGCGTGCGGGTGCTGTTCAGCCGTCCGGGGCAGACCGCCGACGAGCTGATCGCCGAGCTGGTGCGGGCGGAGCCGCCGGGCCGGTCGGTGGTGGTCGTGTCGTCGGACCGGGAGGTGGCCGACGCGGCGCGGCGGGCCAATGCGCGGCCCTGCCCGTCGACGTTGCTGCTGCGCCGCCTCGGCCGTTCCTGAGGCCAATCCCCGGGCCGTTCTCCCGTCGTTCCCAAGGCCCGATCCGAGGCCGGTTCCGAAGCCATTTCGCGGCCGGCCCGCGGGCGATGCCCGAGCCCGTTCGAGGGCGCTCCGCACGTGAATCACCGTCCAGAGCCATAAGGTTCCGCTAAGCCTGCCATAAGGCAATCCTCGCGCCCCGTTGTCATGTCGCCACGGAAAGTGGGCGTTCTTCGATCAAGTCGACTAAAGAACGAAGAACCGGTTGTGACGGTTGTTGCGCCTCGCTAATGTCAGCCGCTGATGTCCTGGACGAGAGAGGCGAAACCGACTGTGGCCAAAGATCTCATCGGGGAAACGGCGCACCGGCGCGACCGGGGAGACGGCTCGGCGGGCAGGGGCGTCTCCCGGCGGCTGGCGGCCGTCGCGGGGCTGACCGTCGCGGTCTCCCTCGCGGCTCCCCCGGTGACGGCGCACGCCGACCCTCAGCCGACCCGAGCGCAGGTCCAGAAGAAGCTCGACAAGCTCGCCGAGCAGATGGACCACAAGGTCGAGAAGTACAACCAGCTGCGCGAACAGCTCAAGATCGCCAAGCGGAAGTACCAGTCGGCGCTCAGGGCGAGCAGGCGGGAGAACGCGGAGTTCGAGGAGCAGCGCTCCCGGATCGCGAAGATGGCGGCCGACGCCTACAAGAACGGCGACACCACCGGCGTGACCGGCTTCGTCGGCAGCAACGACCCGCAGGCGATCCTCGACCAGGCGGCGGTCTTCTCGCACCTGTCGCAGGAGCGCAGCTCCCAGCTCACCCAGTTCCTCGCGACCGCCCAGCGGCTCCGCCGTGAGGAGCAGCAGGCGAAGGCGGCCTACGAGGACGTCAAGGCCAAGACGCAGGAGCTGGCGAAGCAGAAGAAGCAGCTCGACAAGGAGGTCGCCAAGCAGAAGGCGCTGCTGCGACGCCTCGGCGGCGGAACCTCCGGCGGCTCGGGCGGTGTCGGCGGCACCTACAACGGCCCCGCCAGCGGCCCGGCCCGCAAGGCGCTCGAGTTCGCCTACGCGCAGCTCGGCAAGCCGTACCGGTACGGCGCCGAGGGCCCGGACGCCTACGACTGCTCCGGCCTGACCATGAAGGCGTGGGCCGCCGCGGGCGTGAACATCACCCGCACCACCAACTCCCAGTGGGCCGCCACCAAGCGGGTGGCCAAGAGCAACCTGCAGCCCGGCGACCTGGTGTTCTTCAACAACCTCGGCCACGTGGGCCTGTACGTCGGCAACGGCCAGATGCTCCACGCGCCGCGCACCGGCAAGAACGTCGAGATCGTGAGCATCACCTCGGGCTACTACCTCAACAACTACTACGGTGCCGGGCGTCCCTGACGTCCCCGTGTCTGACGTCTCCGCGTCTGACGTCTCTGTGCCCCGGAGCGCCCCGCGGCGGGCGTGACGGAGCGACTCCCTTCGGCAACGGACCGGGTCTTGACCTGGTCCGTTGTTGATTTTGTCGGGGTTTGCGTTCTATTGGGGCTTTGGTACCTTGTCACCACTCACGGCGCCCTCCAGACGCCGTGGCCCCGCTACGCCCACCGGGCGCACCTGCATCACGCGGCACATCCAGCGCCCGCGTGACCGACGGCGCGAGCCACGCGCCTCTTCCTCCCCGGCGGCGCGCTCCATGCGTCGCCCCCGGCACCGACGTGCCGACGACCGTCTCACGTGAGACCCGGCCGGCCCCGCTCCACCGTGCGCACGCCCCGGCGGGCATGGCGCCGCGAGCGCGGCGGCGATGGACACCGCGGGTCAGGCCACGGGCGGCGTCCCGGGCACGGGGTCGCCGTCAGCACGGAAATCAGTACGGAAACATCGGGAGCCGCTCGTTCGCGCGCGGGAGAAGGGTCTCGCGCACGGGCGCCCAGCGCCCGCGGAACCGATCGCAGCGGCGGCGCCGAATCCGCCCACGCGCGGAACCGGGGACCCAGTTGCGCCGGAGTCCGGGACCGTCCCGGACGGGCATTCCGGCGGCCGGGGTGAATCGGCGCGACTCTCCCGGGACACCGGTGAGAGCCGCCGTAGGGCCACCTTCCACGCCCGAACCCGTCAGCTAACCCGGTAGGCGTCTGGAAGAAAGTGAGGAGTGAGACCAGCACCACTGCCCGGGCGTGGTCGCCCCTTGCGGCCACGCCCGTCTCTCCCCCTCTGATCCCCCTCTGATCACTCTGTGATCCGCGCGGGCGCCCCCGCCCGGCGCAAAGACCCCAACCGACAGCGGCGCGCCCGCCCCCGGGCCCGCCACCGCCGAATCCGCCGTCCGCCGTGCCCAGACGCGCGCGGGACGGGGAGCCGGGGACCCACCTGTGTCCTTCGGGGTGAATCGGCCCGCCCGCCGGGCCGTAGGGCGGCTTCCACGCCCGAACCCGTCAGCTAACCCGGTAGGCGCCATGGAAGAGGAGATCCCCCGTGCCAGGCGCACATCGCAGAAAGTCACAAGGAAAACACCTCAAGTCACCGAGCCTGCCGCACAGACCGGCGGGCAGGCACCGCAAACCGAGCACCGCCTCGCTGACGTGGCGGACGACCGGCGGCGTCATCGTCGGCGCCGTGGTCCTCGGCACCGCCGCGGCCACCGCCCAGGCGTCGGCGCTGCCGTTCGCCCCCTCCCAGATCACCGCCGACCGCGGCGACGCCAAGGCCGGCAAGGGCGACGACGGCCGCAAGGACGACACCGGGGACCGCGCCAGGTCCGCGTCCAAGGGAAAGGCCGAGGGCAAGGCGTCCGGAGACCCGAACAGGCCGAAGGGCGACGACCGCGGGAACGGCCGCGAGGGTGACGCCCGCGGCCGCGGCGGAAACGACTCCGGCAGGGGCGCGCCCGCCAACGGACCCGGGCGGCTGCCCGCCCGCCCCACCGCGGCGCAGGCCATCGAACTCGCCCGGTCCCAGGTCGGCACCACGGAGGACGCCAACGGCGAGACCAAGTACAACCGGTGGTACATGGAGAGCCGTCGGGCCAAGGAGACCGTCGCCCGCGACGGCGGATCCGTCGAGGCGTACCGGAATGCCGCGTGGTGCGACATGTTCATCTCGTGGCTGGGAGACCGGCTCGGGTTCACCGACCAGTTCGGCAGCGACGCCTGGACGATCGCCCACGCCAGATGGTTCCAGGAGCAGGACCGCTGGGGCACCGAGCCCAGGCCCGGCGCGATCGTCTTCTACGCCTGGAACGGCGGCAAGAACGTCGACGACATCGTCCACATCGGCATCGTCACCAGGAAGATCAACGACGGGACGATCGAGGCCGTCGAGGGCAACTCCGACGGCGCGGTCCGGATCAGGCAGCGCCCGACCGGCACCGTCGTCGGCTACGGCTACCCCCGCTACCGGTCCTGACCGTCCGCCGCCCACACTGCACGAATCCGGCGCTGCATAGGATCACGCCATGGAGGACGACCCCGGACGCGCCACGGGGCCGAGCGATCGCGCGACCGAGCCGGACGGCACCGGAACGGAGCCGGGCGGCCCCGTTTCGCGCCGCCGGGCCCTGGCCGTCGGCGCGGCCGGGGCCGCCTGCCTCCTCGCCGGGGGCGCGGCCCTCCTCGGCCGGCGGTCCGGCGACGGCGGCGCGCCCCGTGCCGGCTCCGCGGACGCATCCGGGCCGTTCGACCCCCGGGCCGCCGAGCCCCTGTTCGCCAACCGGGCGCGGGCCGTGCGCGACGGCGACCGAGCCGCGTTCCTCGCCACGACGGCCTCCGCGCCCGCCGCCTTCCAGGACGCCCAGGCCCGCATCTACGGCAACCTCCGCAGGCTCCCCTTGGAACGCTGGAGGGAACGCGTCGTCGCCCCGAAGTCGGTGGACGCCGACAAGGGCGTCGCGGTCGTGGAGGTCGAGGTGCGTCACAGGCTGCGGGGCTTCGACCGCGGCGACGTGGTCGGCACGCGTTATCTGGCGCTGACCCGGCGCTCGGGCACGTGGACGATCGTCGGGGACGGGTCGCCCCACGGTCTGCGGGACGACCCCGCGATCTGGGACGGCGGGGACGTCACGGTGGCCACGGGCCGCCGGAGCCTCGTCATCGGCGACGCCGCCGGGCTCAAGGAGATCGCCGCGCGTCTGGACGCGGCCGTCCCGGTCGTCAGCGGCGTCGTCGGCACCGGCTGGGCCGGGCGGGTCGTCGCGCTCGCCCCCGCCGACCCCGCCATGGCGGCCGCCCTCGCCGGCCCGGGGCAGAACCTCCGCGGGATCGCGGCGCTCGCCACCGTCACGCCGTCCGCCGCGCGGGCCCGCGGCGAGGACCGCATCGTCATCTCCCCGGGCACCTTCGGGCGTCTCAACGCCCTCGGGCGCGACGTGGTGCTCACCCACGAGCTGACCCACGTCGCCACCGGCGGGGCCCGCGACCGCACGACGCCGGTGTGGCTGATCGAGGGCTTCGCCGACTACGTCGGCTACCTCAGGACGAGGATCGACGCCCGCACGGCGGCCGGGGAGCTTTGCCGCGAGGTGGCGGCGGGACGCGTCCCGTCGGCGCTTCCCTCCGCCGAGGCGTTCTCCGGGGAGTCCGCGCGCCTGTCCCAGGCCTACCAGGAGTCCTGGCTCGCCTGCAGGATGGTCGCGACCCGGTACGGTGAGGCGACGCTCGTGCGGCTCTACCGGACCGCCGGGCGCGTCCCGGAGGCCGTGGCGTTGCGCGAGGTGCTGGGGCTCACCCGGGACCGCTTCATCGCCCTGTGGCGCGACTACCTGGTGAAGGAGCTCACGTGAGCGAGGCAGAGGCGGGCACGGGACCGGCCGCGTCCGGCACCGGCCCGGACGAGCCCGCCGGAGACGGGCACGCGAACTCAGGCGGGCACAACGCGGACGGGCACGCGGCCGGACATGAGCGGAACGGGCGGGAGGAGGCGGTCCCGTCCCCGCGGCGGCCCCGGATCGCCGCCGCCGTCGCCGCCGCGGTGCTGTTCACCGTTCTCGCGGCCGTCCTGGCGCTGACCACGCCGTGGGACCCGCTGCCCGGCCCGGTTCCGGGCGGGAACGTGGACCCCGACGCGGCGCGGGACTTCTCCCCCGCCGAGATCGCCCGTTCGCGGGCGTTCGACTCGGCCCTCAACCCGCCCGCCTACACCGGCCTCGTCGCGGGCCTCGCGGTCGTCCTCGCGCTGGGTCTCACCCCGCTGGGCGCGCGGTTCGTCGGCTGGACGACCGCGCGCACCCGCCGCCGGTTCCTGCGCGTGATCGTCGGGGCCGTGTCGCTGACCGCTCTGCTGCGCGCGGCCGGGCTCCCGTTCGGCATCTGGCGCGAGACGGTCCTGCGCCGCTACGGGCTGTCGACGCAGGGCTGGGGCGAGTGGCTCCTCGACCAGCTCAGGTCCCTCGGCGTCACGTGGGTGTTCACCACGGTCGCCCTGCTGCTGCTGTACACGGTGGTGCGCCGATTCCCCCGCTACTGGTGGACCGGCGCGGCCGCCGGCGGGTTCCTGCTGGTCCTGCTGGTGTCGTTCATCTACCCGATCGCCGTCGAGCCGGTGTTCAACCGGTTCCACTCGCTGGAGCCGGGGCCGCTGCGCAGCAGGCTGCTGGCGATGGCCGAGCGGGACGGCGTGCCCGTCGACGACGTTCTCGTGGCGGACGCGTCCCGCCGGAC
>DATCLF010000215.1:0-1641 GCA_036564055.1 Spirillospora sp. | reverse complement strand
GCGCGTCCTCGGGCCGGACGGGCGGCACGGTCCCCTCGGGCAGCTCGGCCTCGGCGTTCAGCTCGCGCAGCGTGTCCTTGATCGCGAGCTCGGCCTCCTCGTAGTCGCCCTCGCCGTAGTGGAGGTAGCGGAGCTTGCCGTCGGGGCCGAAGAGGTAGCGCGCGGGCCAGCCCTTGTTGCCGAATTCGCGCCAGACGACGAAGTCCGGGTCGAGCACGACGGCGTACTCGATCCCCAGCCGCTCGACCGCCCGGTGCACCGCGCCGGGGTCGCGGCCGAACGAGTAGCCGGGGGAGTGGACGCCGATGACGCGCAGGCCGTGCGCGTGGTAGCGCTCGTGCCAGGCCTTCATGTACGGGAGCGTCCGCAGCGAGTTCACGCGGGCGAAGTCCCAGAACTCGACGAGCGGGCAGGCGCGGCCGACGAGGTGGTCGACGTTGATGAAGGCGACGTTGATCCACTCCAGCCCGCGTGGGATCTCGGGGACGTGGAGCTCGCTGGAGACGGGGACGCGCATCGTCCGGAAAGGATCACCGATCTTGCGCCGGACCGGCCTGCGGGGCGCGCGGAGGCCGTCCGCGACGCCCGCGTGGGGGAGGGGGCGGGGGAGCGGAGCTGCTCGGTCCCCGCCGGGCGTCGCGCTGCCCCCGCCCGCGCACGCGCGGTGGTGGGGCACGAACTCGCCCCACGCTCAAGAATCCATCCCGTTGAGCCGAGGATGGAGGCGCGGGAGACTCGGCCGTCGGCGGCCTATCCCGCTCTGGCGTTCCGCGAATGGGGGAGTTAGAGTGGGTGAGGCCTCACCCTCACCCTAACCCCCCAAGGAGGGCAGTTGTGCGTACGTATGTGATCGCCGCTTTGACCGGCCTGGCGTGCCTGGCGCTGGCGGGCACCGCATCGGCCGGCGAGAACGACGGAGTCGTCTGGGAGCTCAACTACACGACGACGAAGGCGAAGACCCTGACCGGCTTCTCGGCCAGCATCGACAGCACCGGTACCGCCGACGCGACCGGCAAGCCGCGCGCCGCGCGTCGGGTGACGATCACCTTCGCGGCCGGCACCCGCTTCAACACCCGGGTCCGCCCGACCTGCTCGGCCGCGGTGCTGCGCAGCGACGGCCCGGACGGCTGCCCGAGCCGTAGCCGCATCGGCACCGGCAGCGCCGAGGCCGTGACGGGCCTCACCGGGATCGACCCGATCTCGCTCGACATCCGGGCGTTCAACGCCCGCAACGGGATCCTCTTCCACGTGACGGGCGCGGCCGGCGGGCTGCCGCTCACGCTCGTGCTGGAGGGCAAGCTGCGTGGTCGCAAGCTGACCGTCGACGTCCCGCGGCAGCCGCTCCCGACGCCGTTCGGCGAGGGCATCCTGACGAAGTTCAACGTCCGCGTCGGGCGCATCTCGTCCGGTCGCGGCCGCAAGAAGCGGAACTTCGCGACGACGCCGTCGACCTGCCGCAACGGCCGCTGGACGACGGAGGCGCTGTTCCAGTACGACGACGGGCGCATCCGCGTCCGCGACACCGACACCTGCCGGCGGACCCGCAGCCGCCGCTAGGCGCGCGAGAAGCCTCAGGTGCTCGGAACGGCCCCGCCCCGGCGGGGCCGTTTCCGTTCCGCCGCCCGCGAGAACGTCCAACAG
>DATCLF010000214.1:0-18464 GCA_036564055.1 Spirillospora sp. | reverse complement strand
GTGCTGCTGCGCGTCAACCCCGGCCTGCCCGGCGACGACATCAGGCAGGCCGCCGCCAGCCCGTTCGGCATGGACGAGGACGCCCTGGCCGCCTGCCTGCCGCTGCTGGCCGGCGCGCCGCACGTACGGGTGCGCGGCCTGCACGCCCACCTGACCTGGGCCGCGCACGACGCCGCCGCCATGGCGGACCTGGCCCGCAGGGTGGCGGACTGGGCGCTGCCGTGGCTCCGCGCCCACCTGCCCGACCTCGACGACCCGGAGCTGGACCTGGGCGGCGGCATGGGCGTCGACTACCACGCGCCGGAGCGGGTGTTCGACTGGGAGGCGTACGCGGCCGCCCTGCCCGGGACGGGCGCGCGGCTGCGCATCGAGCCGGGCCGCTCGCTCACCGCCTACCACGGCTGGTACGTCACCGACGTCCTGGACGTGAAGACCACCCGCGGCGAGACCTACGTGATCCTGCGGGGCGGCACCCACCACCTGCGGACCCCGGTGACCAAGGGCCACGACCAACCCTTCGAGGTCTTGACCTCGAACGGCTCCGCCCTGACCTCGGAGGGCTCCGCCCCGGCTGCGGACGGCTCGGCGGGACGGGCCACCCTCGTGGGTCAGCTCTGCACGCCCAAGGACGTCCTCGCCCGCGACGTCCCCGTCCCGCCCCTGGCCCCCGGTGACGTCGTCGCCTTCACCATGGCCGGCGCCTACGCGTGGAACATCTCCCACCACGACTTCCTCATGCACCCGAAGCCCTCGTTCCACTACCTGCGCTGAGACGATGAGGCGGCCTCGCCGCCACCTGCGCCGACGTGCCGTCCGGGCCGGGCGGGCCGTGGTGGATCACCGACGGACGGTGACGGTCCGCAGGGTGGCACAGGGTCCTTGCATCCGTGCAAGTGCCGGTGACTCGACGGTGTTCAGTACGTCAGAGTGTGTGTTGTCCCACTGCCCCGTCCATGCCGCCGCCCGTCCGACTCGCCCGCTCCTCGACCGGCCGAAAACCGATGTTCGCTTACAGCCCGACACGGAGACGTGAAGCCAACACCGCCATGAACCCTTCAGAAGCGTGGTCCGGCGCGTCCGTGCTGGCGCCCGCGCCCTCGCTGGAACTCGCCGGCCCGGCCGCCTGGCCCAGCCGCAACGGCAAGTCGGCGGGACGCGTCCTCGGCGAGATCGACCTCGCCGCGACGCCCGCCGCGGTGCGGCTCGCCAGATCCTACGTCCGGGAGCTGATCGGGCAGCACTTCGGCGCCGACCGGTCCGAGCTCGGCGACCTGGAGCTGCTCACCAGCGAGGTCGTGACGCACTCCGTGCTGCACGCGAGGCCGCGCCGCGACGGCACCATCGCGCTGGCGGTCCTGCACGTCGACCGGTACGTCCGCGTGGAGGTCACCGACGGGGGCCCCGCACCCGGCCGGCCCGACGCGGCGCAGGGCGTGGCGGAGGAGCAGCCACCGCTGCACGGGCGAGGGCTCGCGCTGGTGAAGGCGCTCGCCACCGACTTCGGCACCGGCCGGGGCAAGAAGGGCACCTTCACCTTCTGGTTCGGGATGGGCGTCCGGGAAGGATGGCGGCCGGCGTGACGCGGAGCCCGACACCGAAGCTCCTCCGGTGGAGGGCGCAGTCCCCGCCGGACGGCGAGGACGGCCCGCCGGAGCACGGCGACGGGCCGCCGCCCAGCAACGCCCGCGTGTACGACTACCTCCTCGGCGGCAAGGACAACTACGCCGCCGACCGCGAGCTCGCCGAATGGGCCCTGCGCCGGTGCCCCGTCCTGCAGCGGGTCGTCCAGGCGAACAGGGGCTTCCTGGACGACGCCGCGGCGCGGCTCGCCGAGGACGCCGGACTGCGGCAGTTCGTGGACATCGGCTGCGGGCTGCCGCGGCCCTGCGGCTCCGGCATCGGGGACGTCGTCCGCCGGGTCGATCCGTCCTGCCGCATCGTCTACGTCGACAACGACCCGCTGGTGCTCGTGCACGCGCGGGCGCTGCTCGCCGTGGACGACGGCACGGCCGCGGTCGAGGGGGACGTCCGCGACCCCGCCGCGCTGCTCGGCGCGCCCGGCCTGCGGAACGTCATCGACGTCTCCGAGCCCGTCGGTGTCCTGCTCGGAGGCGTCCTCGACACCGTCTCCGACGAGGACGACCCGGCGGGCGTCGTCCGCGCGCTGGCCGCCGCCCTGGCGCCCGGCAGCCACATCGTGATCACCCATACGGAGCGGACGCCGGAGCTGGAACCGATCGCCGGGCTGCCGCAGAACCCCGACCTGCCGTTCTGGCCGCGCGACGAGGAGGCGATCAACGAGATCGTCGCGAGCCTCGAGATGACCGGGCCCTACCCGATCCGGCTGCCGTCGCCGTCCGTCCCGCGGGCCGCCGACCCGCTGCCGCTGTTCGCCTGCATCGGACGCGTACCGGGGTGACGCCCGCCGTGAGCACCATGACGCACCCCGCCATGACCCGACCCACGCGCGAGACCGGCGCGTGCGCCGCGGCCCTCGTGCCGTACGGCGACGGGACCCGCGCGCCCGCCGGCCTCTTCGCCGGCGGAGGGTTCCCCGCACGCGGCATTTCGCTACGATCGAGGATCCAGCGAATGCCACATCTGGGGCGAGTGATGACAGCGGACGGCGAGCCGAAGTCCCTCTCCGAGATCAGCCGGGACTTAGGGCTCAACATGTCCGACGTGGCGGCCTTCTCCGGGCTCGACGAAAGCACGATCTTCCGCCTCTGGGACAACACCGAGTGGCTCGACCGGATCAGCGGGCGGTCGCTGCAGAGCCTCATGTCGTCCGTGCCGGGAATCGCCGAGTACTCGATGGCGCACGCCGTCCGCAAGAGGCGCGACGCGCTGATCAACGACCTGCACGAGGAGGGCCTCACCGTCGACGTGGCCGCCCTGGAGCGGTCGGACGTCGCGCAGCAGCATCTGCTGAACGCCCTCGAAGCGGCCCTGCACATCATGCGCGGTGAGGCGAACCAGAAGACCTCGTCGTTCATCGCGCGTTTCTGGGGCCGCGAACAGGACCGCGCCCTTGAGGCGGTCTACTCCCCCGACCCGGTGAACGGGCTCCTCGACGATCCCCAGGCGCTGTTCGAGTCCTCGATCGAACTCGCGCCCCGGTTGAACCGCAAGACCTACTCGTTCCACTCGATCCTGGCGCTGAACATCCTCACGCACCAGGTCAGCAAGGTGACCGGGACACCGGAGGCCGACCTCGGCTTCGAGGTCCCCGGACGGCAGACCGCGTTCATGATGCGCGGCGTCGTCATGGGCTCTTTGATCAGCTCCAACGACATCGAGCTCGCCGAGAGGTACCGCAGGGAGCTCGACGCGACGCCGGTGTACGCGGCGCTGGAGGAGTGGGCGTTCCCGACCTACACCAGAGACGGCCGTATCAGCAGCGACTTCACCCTGCCGAGCTCCCTGTCGCTGCGCAATACGGCCACCGAGGTGTTGCGCGAGATCGAGGAGTACAACGACGCCTACGTCTACTACTTGGTGTCGACGTACATCCCGCTGGCGCTGAAACGCGATCCCGGTTTCGGGGGAAGGATCGCCGACCTGATCCGGGCGGTCGAACGGCGCGGGGCCGACTGCCGCGACAAACGGATCAGGCAGACCTGCAACAGGCTGGTCCGGCAGCTCAAAGGCATCGCCTGACCGACGCTCGAAGAATGGGGAGCCGGTGGAGGACACGGCGCAGTCCATGGCGAATCTGACGCGGCAGAGATGGGAGGCGAACGCCCAGTACTGGGTCAAGATCATCAGGGAGGGCCGTGACCGGTACAGGACCGAGCTGACCGACGCGGCCGTCCTCGACGCCATCGGCCCGTGCGAGGGGCTGCGCGTCCTGGACGCGGGCTGCGGCGAGGGGTACCTCTCGCGCACCCTCGCCGCCCGCGGGGCGGACGTGACCGGGGTGGACGTCTCCCAGGGCCTGATCGACGCGGCCGCCGCCCATCCGGAGGCGCAGGCCATCACGTTCGTGCGGGCCAGCGTCGACGACCTGCCGTTCGACGACGACGCGTTCGACCTGATCGTCTGCAACCACCTGTTCAGCCACCTCGCGGACCCCAGCGGCGCGCTCGGCGAGTTCTCGCGGGTCCTGAGGAGCGGGGGCCGGCTGGTGCTGCTGACCCTGCATCCGTGCTTCTACGTGGAGAACTCCGAGCAGGGCGCGATGAACAGCGTCCCGGCGTCGCAGTACTTCTCCCCCCGCGGGATCGACCAGCGGTTCCTGGTCGACGGCCTGGAGTCCCCCTCGATGATCACATCGTGGCTCCGGCCGCTCGAGTTCTACGCTGGAACGCTCCGAGACTGCGGATTCGTCATCGCGGACCTGCGCGAGCCGCATCCGCCGCTGGAACGGCTGCGGGACGACCCGTGGTGGCGCAAGGGCTTCCCGACGGCGCTGTTCATGCTTCTGATCGCGGAACGCCGCTGAACCGTCCGCCCCGGGCGCGGGTGTCCTAGATTCTCCGCATGGACCCTGTGTCGCCGGAGCGCGTCCCGCCGGAGCTCGCCGACCACCCGGACAGGCTCCGGTGGAACGCCAAGTACGGGGACGCCCCACGGCTGTCCCCCGTCCATCCGCTCGCGGAGCGGGCGTTCTCGCTCGGCCTGCCGGACGGAGAGGTGCTCGACCTCGCGTCCGGGCCGTCCGGGAGCGCCCTGCACGCCGCCGCGGCCGGGCGCCGCGTCACCGCCGTGGACGTCTCCGAGGTCGCGCTGGACCGGCTCGCCGCCGAGGCCCGGCGGCGCGGCCTGGCGGAACGGATCACGCTCGTGCAGGCCGACCTGTCCGGCTGGCGGCCGCCTCGTCCCGGGTACGCGCTCGTCCTGTGCACCGGTTTCTGGGACCGCGCCGTGTTCGACCGGTCCGCCGAGGTCGTCCTGCCCGGCGGCATGCTGGCGTGGGAGGCGTTCACCCGTCAGGCCCGCCGTGACCGTCCGAACCTGCCTCCCGAGTGGTGTCTCGGCCCGTCGGAACCCGCCCGCCTGCTCCCCGGCGACTTCGCCGTGCTGGAGCAGACCGACCACGCCGCCTCCGGCAGACGCGCTCTTCTCGCCCGCCGTCACGTCCACCGTCCCGGCTCCTGACCAAGGCCCACGGCGCCCGTCGACCACCGTACAGGGCAAGGTCGGGCACGTTCCTCTCAGCGCACCCTACGCACGGACCTGCTTCATGCCCTGCGCCATGAGCAGTACAGCGGACGGTCATCTTCGTAGGCGAACAAACCAAACACCAAGGAGGTAGGGATGCCCGAACGCACCCTTCACGCGCCCATGGGCATGGGACTTCGCGGCGTGATCCTTGACCGCACCGTGACGGTGCGGTTCACCGAGCGGCCGGCCATCCGGGTCACCATCGAAGGTCCTCAGCACGTGGTCGACAGCGCCAAGCTGGTCGAAGAGCGCAACGTAGTCGTCCTCCGACTCCAGACGACGCCGACCACGGCGCGCGAGTCCGCACGCGCGGACGCTCAACCCGCCTCGACCGGCCCCGCCTCCGCGGGGGCGGCCCAGGAGAACACGGAGCCCCTGACGGTCACCGTCGACGCCCCGCGCTCCTACAGGCTCGTCTGCTACATGGGCAGAGAGGCGACGACGGAGGTTGCCGAGGAGAATTCCGTGCTCTCGGTCCGGTTCACCAAGGGCTCGGGCACGTACGAGGTCGTGCCTCGGCACAGCCGAAGCTGACCGAAGAAGTCCGCGCTTCAGGTGCGCGGTCCCGAGGGGCCCGACGCGTACGGGCCCCTCGTCCGCTTCTCCGTCAGAGGCCAGGCGGTATCAGACGAGGCCGACGGCGTCGAAATCGACCACCACGGGAGCGTGGTCGGACGGGCCCTTCCCTTTCCGCGCCTCACGGTCGACGTAGGCCGAGCGGACCCGCTCGGCGACGTCCGCGGTCGCGTAGAACAGGTCGATGCGCATGCCCATGTTCTTGGGGAACATTCCCGCGCGGTAATCCCAGTACGTGTATGGGTGGGGGCCTTTCATCGGAGTCGGGACCACGTCGTGGAGGCCGAGATCCAGCAGGTCGGCGAGCGCCTGGCGTTCCTGCGGGGTGACGTGGGTGGAGCCGACGAACACTGACGGATCCCAGACGTCCTCATCGGTGGGCGCGACGTTGTAGTCGCCGCATGCCACCAAAGGCCTTCCCTGGGCGAGTTCGGCTTCCAGAGCGTCCCGCAGCGCCGAGAACCATTCCAGCTTGTACCGGTAGTGCGCCGAGCCGGGTGCGCGACCGTTCGGCGCATACAGCGACCACACCC
Organism: Spirillospora sp.; assembly: GCA_036564055.1. Lineage (GTDB taxonomy): Bacteria > Actinomycetota > Actinomycetes > Streptosporangiales > Streptosporangiaceae > Spirillospora. The sequence continues at coordinate 12,189 of DATCLF010000214.1, read as the reverse complement.
GCACACCCCCGCACGTCGCACCGATCGCACGCGCCTCCGGCACCAGGAGCGCGGGCTCGGCAAGCTGCAACTGCCCGTCGTCCTCCCCGGCGTAGGCGGGCTCGTCCCTGAAGCCGGCCGAGACGTCCTCGACACCGACCTTCGACAGGATCGCCACACCGTTCCAGCGGCCATCACCGTGCGCCGCGGTCTCGTACCCCAGCTCGGCTACCTCGGCGGCGGGAAACCGGTCGGCACGGCACTTCGTCTCCTGCAGACAGACGACGTCCGGCCCCGTCTCCTCCAACCACCCCACAAGCCGCGGCAACCGCGCCTTCACCGAATTCACGTTCCACGTCGCCACACGCACGCTCCCACCCTGCCACCCAACGCCCTCACAGCGAGCGAAACCACGGGGACACCCCCGCCTTACCGATCAAGCAGGACTCCCCGCCCGGATCGCGCACTTGCGCGACATCGTCTCCCCGGCAGGGTCATACCCGACCCGCACCAGGCGGGAATCGTGCACTCCACACGACGAAGAAGACAGGAAAAGGGATGACAAACCAAATTTCCGATCGCCCTCTGAATGGCGTGGACACCAAGTCGCTCGTGAAGATCACGGAGGCACAGGAGTACTTCGCGATTTCCGCGTTCGCCACGGGCGCGTTCAACCTGAGCACGTGTCTCCGCACCTTTGCGGGGACGGTGCTGCTCCCTCCCACGAGGACGGATGAGGAGCGGCTTCGTCTGGCGGCGGAGCAAATGAACCTGAGCCTCGACACTTCGCTGATGTTCTGCTCGGTGGAACCGAATCAGCTCCTCGCGCCAGACGAAAAGGGCAGCTTCTGCGCGCGAATCGCCGTCCTGGGCGCGGACCAGCGGAGCCGTAGCAATTCTCGGCTCTACTACCTCGTTGGGGCTGAGTCCCCGCCGGCGGAATCCATTCCTATCCGTCTCCCCGGAGGGAAGCTGACCCGCGAACGCATCTTCTGCGACATGCTTGGGGTGCATTCGGCAACACATGCTGACGCCCGCCGTCACTTTCTTCTCGATCGGCACCGCGTAGGTCGCCGAACCGAGAAGGAGCGTCGGCGGTGGCATGAGCCCGACCCCCAAGAGGTAGGGCTGCGCACCCGTGCAGGTGTGCGGCCTCGCACTGGAGCCCGGCGCCACCACGCGCCGGGCTCTTCTCCTATGGTCGAGCCCGGTCGAGCCCGCGCCTTCGGGCTCCCTCGGGCCTGCCAGGTACCGAGGATGCTGCTCGATCTTGAGCCTCGGAGAGGGCACTTTGCCCGGACGACCTTCCCGCCCCCGTCATCGGCGGCACTTCCTTTTGGGAGAGACCTGGCTCAGCCTGTCGCGCGTCCAGCCGAGCGGAGTCCCGGTACGTCCGTTACACACACGCCGAGTACGACGCCTTCTGTCCGGGAGTCCGGACGGCGGTCCTCGGGAGCGGGTCGGGCGGTGCCGCCTGAGACGTGCGGCCGGTACGCTGCAAGCCTGCCCGGCGGGCCGCGGACGGGAGCCGCGCTCCCCCCGACGGCCGGGTAGATTGCGGTCGGTCCGGCCGCCGCGCGTGGCCGTCCGGCACGGCTCCACGCCGGCCGTGGCGGCCTGTAGATTGCAGGTCGGCCTCTGCGCACGGTTTTCACGCCGTGTTTAGACCGGCCCTGGAATGGTGGTCCCGTTCGAGACGTCGTCGAGCCCGGAGCAAGCGAGGAACAATGTCCGAGGATGACAAGCCCGGGGGCAAGCCCGCGACCAAGGCGAAGGCGCAGATCCCGAACGCCGGGAACATCCGCACCCCGGAGTTCACGCCGCACGGCATCAGCGCCGGGCGCGGCAGCAGGCTCAACCGGCCCTCGGCGCTGACCGCCGCGCAGGCGCGCAGGCGGCGCAGGCTCATGATCCTCGCGTTCGTGCTGGCCGGGGCCCTGCTCGCGGGTTTGGTCTGGTGGTGGATCAACCGGCCGCCGCCGCAGATCGAGGTGACCGGGCGGTTCGGGTCCAAGCCCAAGGTCGAGATCCCCACGAGCCTCGCGCCCGGAGGCAAGCGCAAGGTGTCCACCCCGATCAAGGGCGACGGACCCGCGATCAAGAAGGGCGACACCGTGTTCGCCCAGTACGTCTTCTACCAATGGTCCAAGGACAAGAGCGACGAGGACCGCTCGGTCAAGAGCAAGAGCAAGGAGATCGCCTCCTCCTACGAGCGGGAGGCCCAGGGGCAGCCGACACAGCCGCTCGTCGTCGGTGAGAGCCGCCTCAAGGGCTTCGACGAGGGCATGGTCGGCCAGACCGCCGGCAGCCGCGTCGTCCTGCAGATCCCGCCGTCGGAGGGCTTCGGGAACGACGGCGCCGACTTCGGGCTGACCAAGTCCGACTGGATCGTGTTCGTCGCGGACATCCAGGCCGTCGTCCACGACAAGCAGGGCCCGGAGGGCAAGGAGATCAAGCAGGACGACAAGAAGCTGCCCAAGGTCGAGGACAAGGGCGACGGCAAGGCGCCCAAGGTGACGATCCCCGACCGGGACGCCCCGGACGAGCTGCAGGTCAAGACCCTGGTCGAGGGAGCAGGCCCGGCGCTGGCCAAGGGCGACGAAGCGGTCGTCAACTACCAGGGGACGATCTGGGACACCGGCAAGGAGTTCGACTCGAGCTGGAAGTCCGGCACCCCGGCCAAGTTCCCGATCGGCATGGGCAAGACCGTCCCCGGCTTCGACAAGGGGCTCACCGGCGTGAAGGTCGGCAGCCGGGTGCTGCTGGTCCTGCCCCCGAAGGAGGGGTACGGCAAGGAGGGCATGCCGCCCCAGATCAAGGGCGACGACACCCTCGTGTTCGTCGTGGATGTCCTCGCCAAGATCAAGAAATAGGGCCAGGACCGGCGCGGCCTGGACGAACGTCAGGGACGACGGCGGCGGGGCACCGACCCGGGTGCCCCGCCGCCGCGCGTTCCGGAGGGTCCGCGTTCCGTGGAAGACCGGTCTGCGACGTCCGTCACGACAACCTGAGCAACACATTGACCGTCCTCTCAATGGGAGGCCAAAGGAGTGCGCATTGCACGCCCCTTCGCACGGATCCCCTCAGGTATCGTCGGCAGCGCAATAATCACGGGGGGCTTGTGAGCAACGGCAAAAAGGACCCGGAGGGCGGCGGGCCCACGGGTCCGGGCGAGTCGGACCGGCGGGACGTCCCGCGGGACGCCGCGACCGGGCCGCCGGCCGGCGCCGATCCCGCGGCCGACGAACCGACTCCGAACTCGGAAGAATCCGCTCAGGACGCAGAATTCGACCACGTGGACGACATATCTGCCACCCGAGAGAACAATTCCCCGGAAACCGTCTCGTCCGGGGATGGCGCGACATCTTCGGACCTCACCGGCGCCCCGGACGGCGCCGCGCCTCCGGCCGACGAAACGACCCCGGCCGGAGATCCGGCCTCGACCGTCGACGCAGCCGGTGACGCGACCGGCGGCACCGCCGGCGCCGCGACCGGCGAAGCGACCGACGAAACGACGGGCAAGACACCCGGCAAGACGACCGAAACCGACACCGAAGACACCGGCACCGACAAGACGATGGCCTCGGAACGTGTCGCGGCGACGGCGAACGGTGATACCACCACCATGCCCGCTTCGACGCCTCCGTCCTCACCTTCCCGACGGGGTGGACCGCCCCGGGGCGGTCGCAGGGCGAAGGGAACCGGCGGTTCCCGCAGGCAGCGCAGCCGCCGGTCGCGCGTCCTGCGCAGGACGCTGTTCGTCCTGCTCGGTTTCATCGGGTTCTGCATCGTCGCGTTCGCCGTCGCGTACCTGCTCACCCCCGTGCCGTCGCCGGAGGAGAAGGCGATCGCGCAGGGGCCGACGTTCTACTACTCCGACGGAAAGACCCCGATCGCGAAGACCGGGGTCAACCGGGACGCCGTCGACCTCGACCGCGTCCCGGAGAGCACCCGCAACGCGGTGATCGCCGCCGAGAACGGCACCTTCTACAAGGACCCGGGCGTCTCGATCACGGGCACCGCGCGGGCGTTCTGGTCCACGGTGAGCGGACGGCAGCTCCAGGGCGGCTCGACGATCACGCAGCAGATGGTCCGCAACTACTACGGCGGCATCGGCAAGGAGCGGTCGATCACCCGCAAGCTCAAGGAGGTCATGGTCGCCCTCAAGGTCGACCAGCAGAAGTCCAAGGACTGGATCCTTGAGCAGTACCTCAACACCATCTACTTCGGACGCAACGCCTACGGCGTCCAGGCGGCCGCCAAGGCGTACTACAACAAGGACGTCTCGAAGCTGACGCCCGAGGAGGGCGCCTACCTCGCGGCCGCGATCCAGCAGCCGAGCTACTTCGCCGACCCGACCGGCGAGGCCCGCGGCCTCGCCGAGCAGCGGTGGCGGTCCGTCCTCGACAACATGGTCCGGGACGGCTACCTGACCTCCTCCCAGGTCGCGTCGATGAAGTTCCCCGAGCCCGTCGAGCAGCACATCACCGACGTGCTCAAGGGCCAGAAGGGCTACATGGTCAACGTGGCCAAGAAGGAGCTCGTCGAGCGGCGCGGCTACAGCGAGGACGAGATCAACCGCAGCGGCTTGAAGATCACCACGACGTTCGACAAGCGGCTGATGGACGCGATGCGGCGGGCGGTCCGGCAGAACACCCCCGCCGGGATGAGCAAGAAGATCCGCACGGGGGTGGTGTCGGTCGACCCGGCCACCGGGCAGGTGGTCGCGTTCTACGGCGGGCGCGGCTACCTGGAGGAGGCGCTGAGCAGCGCGTTCGGCGACTGGGCGCAGGCCGGGTCCGGGTTCAAGCCGATCGCGCTGGCCGCCGCCCTGGAGAACGGCAAGACGCTCGCCTCGTCCTACGACGGGAGCTCCCCGCAGTACTTCGCGGGCACGCCCGTCAGGAACGACGGCGGACGCAGCTTCGGGACGGTGAACCTCGTCACCGCCACCCAGAACTCGATCAACACCGCGTACGTGAACCTCGGCCAGGACATCGGCAACGACAAGATCGCCAAGATGGCCGAGAAGATGGGCATCCCCAAGTCGCAGATGAAGCCGGAGCAGCGCAGCGCTCCCACGTTCCCCCTCGGGATCGTGTCGCTGCACCCGGTGCAGCAGGCGGGGGTGTTCGCGACGTTCGCGTCCGAGGGCGTGTTCCGGCAGCCGTTCGTCGTCAAGTCGGTCACCGACAACGAGGACCACAAGCGCACGTTCACCGAGAAGGGCGAGCGGGTGCTCAGCCAGCAGAACGCGCGGGACGCGACGTACGCGATGGAGCAGGTCGTGCGGGCCGGCACCGGGACCGGGGCGCGGCTTCCCGACGGCCGTGACGTCGCCGGCAAGACCGGCACCACCGACAAGGGCCGCGCGATCTGGTTCAACGGGTTCATCCCGCAGATGGCCACGACGGTCGCGATGTTCCGCGCCGACGGCAAGCCGCTGAACATTCCCGGCTACGGCGCGTACGGCGGTGCGCTGCCCGCGCAGATCTGGCGCACCTACATGACCGACGCGGTGAACATCATGAACTTCGAGCCGAAGTCGTTCGGGGAGCCGTCGATGCGGCCGGGCGGCGGGACCGGATCGCCGGACGGCGACCGCACGGACGGGACGCGGCCGCCGCGCACCGGCGGGCCGCAGCGGCCGCCGGGCGACGGCTCCGACGACCCGCAGTTCCCGTCGCCGCCGACGGGTCCGAGCCTGCCTCCGGACGGGCCCGGCGGCCCGGGCGGCGGAGACGACGGCGACGGCGGCGGTGAGGACCCCGGTGGAGGCGGGGGCGGTGAGGACCCCGGCGGCCCGGGCGGCGGAGGCGGCGGGGGCGAAGGCGGAGGCGGCATCGGCCGCCCCGGCCCGTTCGGCTGACGCCCCGGCGTCAGTCGCAGGCGCCGCCGATCCTGGCCGGTGCCTGCGAGATCACGGTGTTGAGCTGCGCGACGTCGCCGCCGCCCACGGCCGCGGCGGCGTCGCGGAGCCTGTCCGCCTCGGTCCGCAGCGTCGTGCGCAGGTCGTCGTCGCGGGTCTCGTCCGCCAGCTCGTCGAGGCGGCGGGCGAGGCTCTCGGTCGGCTGCCGCCACCGCGCGGGCTCGGCCGCCGGGACGCTCCTGACCTGGGCGACGTACTGTTCGTAGGCCCGTTCGGCGTCGACGCACACCTCGTCGGGACCGGCGCTCACCGTCCCGCAGCCGGTCAGCAGGACGGCCGCGCCGAGCACCGTCGCGCCCACGGCCGCCCGGATCATCCCGTAGCCCATCGCACCTCCCGCTCGGCCGCGTCCGGTCCTTGAACCCGGACGGGCCGCGGATTATGTTTCCGCATCCCGCCGCAAGCGGTGATCTCTTCGCCGCATCGGCGCGGGGATCCGGGGCGGACCGGACGCCCCCGCCCGGGGCCGTCACACGGCTGATGCGCGCTGACCTGCGAACTCTCCCGCACCGTCGGGTGAGTGGGCTCTTTGGTCCTGTTCGCCCATGTAGCGTAGGCAGTCGCGCGGGACGAGCACGGAGAAAACAGGGGGTGGCGACCGTGGCGGACGCGTGGCGACCCACGTCGGATCTGGAACACCGTCTGCAGGAGACCGTGCGGGCCGGGGACCAGGAAGGTTACTTCCGTCTCATCGCAGGCAGCGAGCTCGTGATCCCCGTCCCGCCCGACCAGGTGGACGGGATGCTGTCGGGCACGGTGCGGCCGACCTGGCTCACCCAGGAGGAGGACGGCCGGGTACACGTGCTGGCCTACACCTCGGTGCACGCGATGCGGACCTGCCTCGGGCCGTCCTACCGGCACTTCGTGACGGTCCGGTTCGGCGAGGTCGCCGAGTCGTGGCCGGACGACCGCTGGTGGCTCGCGATCGACGTGCCCGCCCGCGGCGTCGCCGCCGCCCTGCCGATCGAGGCGCGGCTTCCGGCCTGGTTCGTCCGCCAGGTCGCCGGCGGCGACCCGCGGCCGCCGCAGGCCGGCCGGGCGCCCGCGCCCTGGGAGGAGCTGCGCGACCAGCACCGCGACCTGCGGCGCGAGTCGCCCCGGCAGGAGTTCCAGCCCGCCAACGACGTCGAACGCGAGCTTCTGCGGGCCGCGGCCAACAACGACCACGACCTCTTCCTGCAGACCCTCGCCGCGACCGACGTGCTGCTGCCCGTCCCCGAGGGCACCGACTTCACGATGCGTCCGGGACGCCCCGGCTTCCCGTGGCAGACCCGCGAGGTCGACGGCTCCACGGTCGTCCCGGTGTTCACCTCGCAGGAGCGGCTCGCCGAGGCGGCCCGCTCCGCCGGGACGGGCACCGAGTCCATCTCCCTGCCGTTCAACATCGTGCTGCGCTACTGGCCCGACCACGACTGGGCGCTCGCGATCAACTCCGGCTCCCCCGCCGGGGGGACGATCCTCGCGCAGCAGCTTCCCGGCCTGGCCACGTGGGCCGACCAGCGCGCCGCCCAGCGCATGACCGGCGCTTTCGAACCCCAGAACGACATCGAGAAACGTCTGTTCGAGGCCGCCCGGCGCCGCGACACCGACGCCTTCTTCAAGATCCTTCTCGGTGCCCAGGTCCTCGTGCCGGCCGACCCCGACACGCCGTGGGGCACCCCGCCGGACGACCCCGCCTTCCCGTGGCGGCCCGTGCGCGTCCACGGCCGCCCCGCCATCCAGATCTTCACGTCGCTGAAGTGGATGAACGAGGCGATCGGCTCGTCCCGCTTCATCATGCCGACCCTGCTGGACATGGTGGCCGCCTGGCCGGACACCGGCTGGGACCTCGTCCTCAACCCCGGCACGCCCATCGACGCGACCATGCCGGGCGACAAGGTCCGCTCCCTCGGCGGACCGCGGGCGAAGGAGCCGGCGGCGCCGCCGTCCGCGTCCACGCCGCCGCCTCCGCACACGCCCGCCGTTCCGGTGGCGCCGCCCGTCCCGTCCGGGCCCTCCGGGCAGGACGCTTCCCAGGGCGCCGCCGACCCGGCACCCGCGGCACCGGCCGAGTCCCACGACACCGCGCAGGCTCCCGCGGCGACGCCGGGCGCGCCGGTCCCGCCGGGCGGCCACCCGGGGCAGGGCGGCCCGGGCGCGGACGCGGGCGTTCCGCAGGGCCGGCACACGGCTCAGGGCGAGCACGCCGCGCAGGGCGATCCGCTGAGCACCGCGGCCGAGGGGGTGCCCGGCCTGCCGACGCCGGGCGACGCGGACGCCGCGGGCCCGTCCGGCAAGCACGCCGCCCCGCCCGCCACGCCCCCCGGACCCCCGCACGGCGAGACCGGGGCCCCGGGCGTCCCCGACTCTCCCGCACCGCAGGAGTCCCCCCTGCCCAGGGCTCAGGCGCCGAGCCACCGGGAAGCACCGGGCCACCGGGAAGCACCGGGCCATCAGGAGGCGCCGAGTCCTCAGGAGGCTTCGATCACCCGGGAGACACCGATCGTCCCCGGAACCGGGACGCCGGGCGCCCCGGCGTCCCCGGCCGCATCGCAGGAACCGGCACCGGGGACACCCGGCCCCTCCGCGACGCCGAGCGCACCCGAGGCGGCGCCGAACGCCCCGGCACCGGCCGCGGGCGCCCCGAGCGCACCCGGAACCCCGGACGCGGCGCCGGCCGCGGCCGTCCCGGCCGCATCCCCGGCACCGGAAGGTCAGGCGGCCCCGGACGCGCCGAGCGCCCCCGGGACGCCGGACGCTCCCCCGGCACCGGTGGGCGCCTCCGGAACGCAGGACCCGCAGGAGACGGCGCCGACCGCACCGGGAGCACCCGAGACGGGGGCCGCGCAGCCGCCGGACGCCCCCGCGAGGCCGGACGGGACGCTGCCGGGCGCGCCCGCGACGCCCGCGTCCCAGGGCGTCGAGACGGCTCCGAACGGTCCCGGGGCACCCGGCGTCCCCGGCGGGCGCGCCGACACGGGCGCCGCACCGGCCGCACCGGCCGCACCGGCCATGCCGGGCGGCCACGCGGGCGGTGCCGTGCCGCACGGCGCGGAGGGCGGTCCCGCAAGGCAGAGCGAACCGCGCGCGGGCGCCGACCCCGGCCCGGGCGGCGGGCCCGGTCCCGATCACGGGACGCCTCCGCACGGTGGTGACGCCCCTGCCGGCGCGCAGGCCCCGCGGGCCGCGGACCGGCCCGAGCCGGCGTTCGAACCGGGCAACAGGATCGACCAGGAGCTGTACGAGGCCGCGCTGAGCGGCGACTCGGACGCGTTCCTGCGCGTCCTGCTGCACGCGAACGTCCTCGTGCCGATCCCCGAGGACGCGCCGCCCGAGGTGACGCCGGTGCAGCGGGAGTTCCGGTGGGACGCGGCGCTGCGGAACCCGTCGGAGGCGCAGGTGTTCACCTCGCTGGTCCGGCTGCGGGAGGTGCTGCCGGAGTCCCGGTTCGTGTACGCGGACTTCAGGGAGCTGATCAGCGCGTGGCCCAGCGAGGACTGGACGATGCTGCTCAACCCCGGCACGCGCATCGGGGCGTCCCTGCGCGGCGACCAGGTGCGGGCGCTCAGCGAGTGGGCCGTGCGGGTGGGGCTCGTCACGGCGCGGCAGGAGGTTCCGGTGCCGCCGCCGCGACGGGAGGCGGCCGCGCAGGCGCCGCCCGAGGAGCTGGAGGACCCGGTCCCGTCGCCGGCCATCATGCAGAAGGTCGTGCCGCACGGCCACGTCGCCTGGTACCTGGAGCAGGGCTACGACCGCGTCGGAGGGTTCGTCCACCTGACCGCGGACGTCGCCGAGCTGCAGACGCCCGTCCAGCTTTACGAGGCGCTGGGGCTCCTCTACGACGGGTCGCCCTTCTCCCCCGACGACGAGGGCGTGTACGTCATCCGGTGGCCCGCCTACTGTCCCGACCTCTACCGGATTCCGTTCGGCGGACGGGACGAGGAGGAGATGGCCTCCTGGGGAGAGGCCGGCTGGGTGATCGAGCGGCCGCCGTTCACCGGCACCGGTTTCGCGCCGGGCAGCGCCGGCTCGATCCGCGAGTTCAAGGTGGACAGCGTCCGCCTGCCGTTCGGGGCGGAGATGTACTACCTCGGCAGGGACCGGTCCGAGCGGTTCATCGCGATGTACGACCCCGACCGGCTCGCCTGGTTGCGGCCGGACGCGAACGCCGAGGCGTGGAGCGGCAGGACGGAGGCGGCGCAGTGATCCGCGACGGGTACATCGCCCGGTGGCTCGGCCGGGACTTCGAGGCCGCGCCGGGCGCCGACGGCGAGGTGAGGCTGTACACGCCGACCCCGACGGACGGGTTCGAGGAGCTGCGTCCCGGCCGGTACCGCCGCATCGTCCCCGCCTCCGAGGTGGAGGACCTGCGCTACGTCCGCACGACGTGCCGCTGGCGCGGCGAGCCGTTCGTCATCGTCGGCGAGCACGAGGGCTGGCTGCGGGTCGAGTACACCGGCGGGCGGGCCCCGGTCGCCGAGAGCCTCGGCCTCGACCGCATCGACCTGGGCGTCTGGCAGGCGTGGGCTCCCCGGTCGGACGTGGAGGACGTCAAGGAGGAAGTGATCTGACGTTCCGCCGGGGTTGCCTCGAACCGTCCTTTCATGTTCGCATGACTCCCGACACGACCCCCGGGAGCGGCGGACGCTTCAACGGCGATGCGACGGAGGTGCTGCGGCAGTGGTCTGCCGACCAGCGGTGAAACCAGTCCTTGTCGGGCTCGGCACGGCGGCCGTCCTGGCCGCCGGCGGCGCGTCGGCCATCGCCGGCGAACAGCCGTCCCCGTCCCCCTCCCCGTCGGGCTCGGCCTCCCCGGCGCCGGGGAAGCTCGGCCTGGACGTCCTCACCAAGCCCGCGAATCCCGACGCCGGTGACCCGGTGAACGTCACCGCCGTCGTGACGGCCGAGGGCGGGCCCGTCGCCGACGTCCGGGTCAAGGACGTCACCGTCAGCGTCGGCGCGCTGACGGGAAGCTGCGCGGCCCCCTATACGGGGGACGCCTGCGTCGCGGGAGACCTCTCCGCCGGGGAGAGTGAGGTCTTCAAGTGGACGCTGAAAGCCCCGGAGAAGACGAAGAAGGTCACGGTCACCGTCACGGTCGGCGCGGACGAGGTCGAGGACGTCTCCGACCCGGCCACCGTCTCGTTCGTGCTGCCGACACCGACGAAGACCCCCACGTCCGCACCGTCGTCTCCGACCAAGTCGCCGACCAAGAAGCCGACGAAGAAACCGACCGCGAAGCCCACCGCCAAGCCGTCACCCTCCTCGTCCGGCGGCGGAGGTTCCGGCGGTTCGAGCGGCGGTTCGAGCGGAGGCTCCGCCGGCGGCGGTTCATCGGCGTCCGACACCGGGGTCGTCCCTCCGCAGCCGAACTCCTCGTTCGACCCGCGGGACCCGAAGGTCGCGCTGCCGCAGATCGAGGCGCCGAGCCCGTCGGTCGCGCCCGGCGGCGCCCCGGCGACGCCGCAGAGCCACCTCCAGGGCAACAAGGCGCCCGTCGCGCAGGACCTCACGTTCGAGCGGATGGCCAGCACCCAGGCCGCGTGGCTGGCGGCGCTCCTGGTGGCGTTCGCCCTGCTGCTCACGCAGCTGCGGCTGGGCAGGCGGCGCCTCGCGGCCGGCGCCGCGACCCGGGTGAAGGGCGCGCACCGGCGGCCCCGCAAGGGCATGTTCGCCCGGTGACCGGCCGCGACGGCGGGCCGTGTTCGTCAGGCGCGCCCGGGCCGTCGCGCCCGTGAGCGCCGCTGGGGCCGGTCGTCCCGTCCGCGCAGCCGGACGAGGCTGTGGCACGCGATGGCGGCCGCCGCGGTCACGTTGAGGGAGTCGACGCCCGCGGCCATGGCGTCCGGGCTCATGGGGATGCACACCGGCTCGTCCGCCTCGTCCAGCCAGTGGGACGACAGGCCGTCGCCCTCCGACCCCAGCATCAGAGCCACGCGGTCGCCCGCGGACACCTCGTCCATGGGCGTGGCCGTCTGGTCCGGGGTCAGCGCGAGAAGGGTGAAGCCCGCGGCGCGCACCTTGCCCAGGTCGGTGCGCCGGTTCGTCATGCGGGCGTACGGGATCGCGAACACCGCCCCCATCGACACCTTGACCGCGCGGCGGTAGAGCGGATCGGCGCACCGCGGGGACAGCACGACCGCGTCGACCCCGAGCGCCGCCGCGCACCTGAAGATCGACCCCACGTTCCCGTGGTCGACGAGGTCCTCCAGGACCAGGACGCTGTGGCGGGCGCCGGCGAGGACCGTGTCGACGGACGGGAGCGGCAGCCGTTCCATGGACGCCAGCGCACCGCGGTGCAC
>DATCLF010000213.1:0-16178 GCA_036564055.1 Spirillospora sp. | reverse complement strand
GGCGGGAAGGGCGCGCAGCCACTCCACGGTCACCTCCCGCAGCGACGCCACCACCGTGCGGCCCGGCGCGGGATGGACCGGCAGCACCCCGGGGACCGCGACGGTCACGCAGCCCGCCGCCTCGGCCGCGGCGACGCCGTTCGGGGAGTCCTCCAGGACGACGCAGCGGGCCGGGTCGGCGCCGAGCCGGGCGGCGGCGGTGAGGTAGGGCTCGGGGTCGGGTTTGGTGCGGGAGACCTCGTCGCCGGCGATGCTGAACGCGAAGTGCTCGCGGCCGACCGCGTCCAGCACCGGTTCGAGGAGCCTGCGGTGGCTGGAGGACACCAGCGCCGCGGGAATCCCGGCCGCGCGGACGTCGGCGAGCAGGTCCTTGGCGCCGGGCATCAGCGGGACGCAGGCCTCGAGCCGCTCGGCCATGCCGTCCAGCATCCGGCGGGCGACCTCCTCGGGCGCGACGTCCGCGCCGGTCAGCTCCAGCATGTAGCGGGCGGCGAGGTCGAGCGAGCCGCCGACGAGGTGCTCCTGGTGGGCGGTGCTCCACTCGCCGCCCAGCCAGGCCACGACCTCCGACTCGACCTCCAGCCAGACGCGCTCGGAGTCGATGAGCAGGCCGTCCATGTCGAACAGCACGGCCTGCGGGCCGCCACGGGTCACAGTGCTCCCTCCGGGGTGTCGCTCTCGCCGCGCCCGCGCCGGGCGCGCTCTTGGACGGGTCGTGCAAAGAGACGGTGACGGATGGGTCACCGGACCGATACCGTGCCCCCAGCAACCTACTATCCGGTAAGGAACGGCATGAGCGCGTACCGCATCATCATCGTCGGCACCGACGGATCCGACTCCTCGTTCCGCGCGGTCGACCGCGCCGCGCAGCTGGCCGCCGCCACGGGCGCGACCCTGCTGCTCGCCACCGCCTACAGCCCCATGCCCGAACGGGAGCGCGCCAGCGCCGCCGACCGGCTCGGGGACCTGGCGTACAAGGTACAGGGGTCCACGCCCGCCGACGACGCGCTGCGCGCCGCGCGGGAGCGGGCGGTCGCCGCGGGCGCCACCGACATCGACCAGGTCGCGGTCGAGGGCGACGCCGTCGACGTCATCGCCAAGCTGGCCAGGGAACGCCGCGCCGACCTCGTGGTGGTCGGCAACCGCGGGCTGAACAGCCTGGCCGGGCGGATCCTCGGCTCGGTCCCGGCGAACCTGTCGCACCGGTCGCCCTGCGACGTCCTCATCGTGCGCACCACCGACGGCAAGTAGCGCGAACATCCTTCGGATTTTCTGCTGCGGGCGTACCGGGCGGGCGTCTGGCGCCGGGAGGGTGGGGTAGGTCATCGACAGGACGTAGGCTGACAGTCACCGATCACGAGCGGGGCCCCCGCCCCCGGGAATGCGGCCCCCGCCGGTGGTGCTGTACGTGGGCGTCGTCGGAAGGAGGCAGGGCGTGGCCGATCTCGAAGACGTGCCGGAACTCGTGGATCCGGTGCTCGTGGCCGCCTTTGAGGGGTGGAACGACGCCGGGGAGGCCGCCAGCGGGGTGATCGCGCATCTCGAGTCCGCCTGGGAGGCGGTGCCCGTCGCCGAGCTCGACCCCGACGACTACTACGACTTCCAGGTCACCCGTCCGATCGTGGAGATGGCCGATGGGGAGACCCGCGGCATCACCTGGCCGACGACCCGCGTGTCGTGGGCGCGGCTGTCGAGCGGCAGGGACGTCGTCCTGGTCCACGGGATCGAGCCGAACATGCGGTGGAGGTCGTTCTGCCGCGAGCTCATCGCGATCATGATGGAGCTCGGGGTCCGCAAGGTCGTCCTGCTCGGGGCGCTGCTCGCCGACTCCCCCCACACCAGGCCGGTGCCGGTGACCGGCGCCGCGTCCGAGGCCCGGCTCGTCGACACCCTGCACCTGGAGCCCGCCCGCTACGAGGGGCCGACCGGGATCCTCGGCGTGCTGCAGGACGCGTGCACGAAGGCCGACTTCGAGGTGGTGTCGCTGTGGGCGGCCGTCCCCCACTACGTCGCGCAGCCTCCCTCCCCCAAGGCGACGCTCGCGCTGCTGCGCCGCGTCGAGGACCTGCTGGACGTCACCGTCCCGCTCGGTGAGCTGCCCGAGGAGGCCCGCGCGTGGGAGCACGGTGTGAACGAGCTCGCCGAGGAGGACTCCGAGGTCGCCGACTACGTCCGGACGCTGGAGGAGCAGAAGGACGCCACCGAGCTGCCCGAGGCGAGCGGCGACGCCATCGCCCGCGAGTTCGAGCGCTACCTGCGGCGCCGCGACTCCGGCCGGGGTTAGACTCGGGGACGGATCACATCCCCGGTGATGGCCCGCGCACGCCGCCAAGTGCGCCCGGCATGGCTTGCACGCCGACCCCCCGTCTCCCGGAAGGCCACGTCTCGGAGGGCGAGGACGCCCGCGGCCGGTGAGCCGCCGCCCCGGCGGCCCGGCGATCCGGGTCCGGACCCCGCGTGAACTGCGGCGACGCCGCCGCGGACGCCCCCACCGCTGCTGGAACCATCTCATCGCCGCGCCGCTGTGGCCCTTGCACGGCGCCAACCTCGGAACCCTCCTGCGCACCTGCGACGCGGTCGGGGCGTGCCTGGCGGTCCCCCGGTTCCCCTGGGTGCCCGAGGCCCTCGCCCGCGGCAACACGCTGCGGCAGCCCGCCTGCGTGCACTGGGTGAACGACCCGATCGGCTGGCTGGAACGGCGGCGGGAGACCGGCAGCCGGGTGATCGGCGTCGAGCTGGCCGACGAGGCGATCCGGCTCGCCGACCTGCCTCCGGCACGCACCACCACCGTGGCGGTGCTCGGACACGAGCAGTCCGGGATCCCCGCGGAGGCGCTCGACCTGCTCGACCTCGCCGTGGAGATCCCTATGGTGGGATGCGGCAGCAGCCTGAACGTGGCCGTCGCCGGCTCGCTGGTCCTGTACAAACTGGCGGGACTTGTGTAACCGTGCCCAACCTGCGGGTGACCGCGCGCACCGACCGCACCCGGCCGCTCTGCTCATCACGGGGGACGGACCGCCTCGGGCGGGTCCGGCCACGACCGAAGGAAGGGGGTCCTTCGTTGCCGGAGGCCCAGCCGCTGCAGACGCACGACCCCGAACGCCTCGGGCCCTACCGGCTGCTCGGGCGGCTCGGATCGGGCGCGCAGGGCACGGTGTTCCTCGGCGCGGGACCGGACGGCGAACGCGTCGCGGTCAAGCTCCTGCGGGTGCAGTTCGACGACGACGAGAGCGCGCGGGCGCGGTTCGTCCGCGAGGCCGAGGTCGCCAAGCAGGTGGCCCGGTTCTGCACCGCGCAGGTCCTCCACGCCGAGGTCGCCGGGGACACCCCGTACCTGGTCAGCGAGTACGTCCCCGGCCCGTCGCTGAGCCGGCACGTCGCGCAGGAGGGTCCGCTGCGCGGCGGCGCCCTCGAACGGCTCGCCGTCAGCACCGCCGGCGCGCTCGCGGCGATCCATCGCGCCGGCGTCGTGCACCGCGACCTGAAGCCCCACAACGTGCTGCTCGGGCCGGACGGCCCACGGGTCATCGACTTCGGGTTGTCGCGGGTGCTGGACACCGCCGGCACGCTCAGCAGCCGCGCCGTGGGCACCCCCGCCTACATGGCGCCGGAGCAGGTGTCGGGCACGGGCGCGGACACCGCGTCCGACGTGTTCGCCTGGGGCGCGACGATCACGTACGCGGCGACGGGGCGGCCGCCGTTCGGGTCCGACTCCATCCCGGCGGTGATGTACCGGGTGCTGCACCACGAGCCCGACCTCGGGGACCTGGACGGCGAGCTCCGCGAACTCGTCACGGCGGCGCTGGACAAGGACCCCGCGCGCCGCCCGACCGCGGCCCAGCTGCTGCTGCGGCTCGTCGGCCACGAGGACGCCTTCGACCCGGCGGTCGCCGAGGTCATCGCGACCGGCTCGACCGGCTCGCCGGGAGCGGCCGGGACGCCGGCGGAGGACTCCGCGACCGCGGCGTCCTCCCCCGCGCCGTCCTCCCCCGAGACTGCGAGCGGCGTCGCCGGGGACGACACCCTGCCGCCCGCGGCGACCCAGCCCTCCGGAGCGGCCGGACGTCCGGCACCGGCCGCCCCGCACGCGGCGGCCGAGCCGACCGCACTCGATGAGCGGGCGGCGTCCGACAATCACGCAGCGTCCGACGATCAGGCGGCGTCTGCCGCGTCCGCCGTCAAGCCGCGCGAGTCCACCGGGCCGGGCCCGTCATCGGGCGGGGGCCGTCCCCGGCGACGCCGGCCGTGGCGGGCCGTGGCCGCCACGGCGGGCGCCTGCGCGGTCGCGGCGCTCGCGAGCGCCGGCGGGTACACGCTGCTGAACGGGGCGGACGGCACCCCGCAGGACGACGTCACCCGGGGCGGGCAGGTCACGACCCCCGCCGCCCCGCGTTCCCCGTCGCCCGAGCGGTCCCCCTCGGGCGCGGGCCGCGGTCGCGCGAGCCGGTCACCGGACTCGCGGCGGCCGACCGCGCCGGACCGGGGCGAGCACACCCGGCCGGGCGGCGGAGACGACAACGACGGCGGCGGCGCGCCGACGAGCGACCCGCCGCCCACCGCCGTCGTGCTGGGCTCCCCCGACCCGCACGCGTACTGCAGGGCCCGCGGCCGCGAGGCCCGGTTCCGCTCCGGTGAGTGGTACTGCGTGCGCCCGAGCGACGGCATCGGCGTCGACACCCCCATCACGATGACGCAGGTGTGCGCGTCCCAGTACCGCCCGGACGCCGAGGCGCGGCTGACCGGCGACCCGGGCGACCCGTCCGGATGGGAGTGCTACGTGATGCGCTGACGCCGCTCGCTCACCGACCCGGTCACCGAGCGGCACGGACGTCAGAGCGCGACGCCGAGGAGCGCGTCGGCGACGACCTTGATCTGGGCGGGGGCGGCCTCGTCGGCGCCGTCGGCGGCGGCCCAGGCGTCGAGCGCCGCGAGGGCGCCGGGGGCGTCGAGGTCGTCGGCGAGGCGTTCGCGGACGGCGGCGGCGACGGGGGCGGCGGGCGCGCCGGACGCGCGGGCCACGGCGGCGCGCCAGCGGCCGAGGCGGGCCTCGGCCTCGGCGAGGCCGCCGGCCGTCCACTCCCAGTCGGAGCGGTAGTGGTGCGCCAGCAGTGCCAGCCTGATCGCCATGGGGTCGGCGCCGGCCTCGCGCAGCTTCGACACGAACACGAGGTTCCCGCGCGACTTGGACATCTTCTCGCCGTCCAGGCCGACCATGCCGGCGTGGACGTAGGCGCGGGCGTGGGGCCGTTCGCCCGT
This sequence comes from Spirillospora sp., assembly GCA_036564055.1. Classification (GTDB taxonomy): domain Bacteria; phylum Actinomycetota; class Actinomycetes; order Streptosporangiales; family Streptosporangiaceae; genus Spirillospora. The sequence goes on along the minus strand of DATCLF010000213.1, from coordinate 10,922 downwards.
CGCGACCTGGGCGTGCGAGGCGCTCATCTCGTGGTGGGGGAACGCCAGGTCCGAACCGCCGCCCTCGACGTCGAACGCCATGCCGAGATGCTCGATGGAGATCGCCGAGCATTCCACGTGCCAGCCGGGGCGGCCCTCGCCGAACGGCGAGGGCCAGGAGGGCTCGCCGGGGCGCTTCGCCATCCACAGCAGGGCGTCGAGGGGGTCGCGTTTGCCGGGACGTCCCGGATCGCCGCCGCGTTCGGCGAACAGCGGCGTCATCTCCTCGCGGGACAGCCGGCTGACCTGCCCGAAGGAGGGGTCGGCCGCGACGGGGAAGTAGATGTCGCCGTCGACCTCGTAGGTGGCGTCGCGGCCCCGCAGCTTTTCGATCATCTCGATGATGAGGGGGATCGACTCGACGGCCCCGACGTACCGGTCGGGGGGCAGGACGCGCAGCGCGGTCATGTCGTCGCGGAACAGCCCGATCTCCCGGTCGGCCAGCTCGCGCCAGTCCTCGCCGGTCTGCCTGGCGCGTTCCAGGAGCGGGTCGTCGACGTCGGTGGTGTTCTGCACGTAGTGGACGCGGTGGCCCTGGTCGCGCCACACGCGGTTGACGAGGTCGAAGGCGACGTAGGTGTTGGCGTGCCCGATGTGGGTCGCGTCGTAGGGGGTGATCCCGCACACGTACATCCGGGCGGTGCCGCCCGGACCCGCGGGGCCGACGGGCCGCGCCGTTCCCGTCCCCGTGTCGTGAAGTCTGAGGGGGCCGGCCGCGGCGGGCAGTCCCGCGTCGGGGAGGCTGGGGACATCGGAGGCGGGCCACGATCGCATACGGAAAGCTTATCCATGCGCACCTCGACGGATTACTCCGCGATCATGCCCGTGCGTCACGGTCGCCCGTTTGCGTCCGTGCCGGGCGGAACCGTCGCCAAGGGGACCGTCACCGGAGCTCGACGCGGGGGTCGAGGATCGGGTAGCACAGGTCCACCACCAGGTTCGCGATGATCACGCACAGCGTCACCAGCAGGGTCACCCCGATGATGACCGGTGTGTCGCCCACGGCGATGGAGCCGTGGACGAGCTGTCCGACGCCCTGCAGCCCGAACACCTTCTCGATGACGATCGTGGAGCCGATGAGCGCGCCGAGGTCGATGCCGAACTGGGTGACGACCGGGGTCAGCGCCGGGCGCAGCACGTGCCGGCCCACGACGCGGCGTTCCGGCAGGCCCTTGGCGCGCGCCGTGCGCACGTAGTCCTCGCCGAGCACGTCCAGCATCGCGCCGCGGGTGAGGCGGGAGTAGGTGGCGAGCATCAGCAGCGCCAGCGCGATCCACGGCAGGGTCATCCGGCGCAGGAAGTTCTCCTGGAGCGGCGGGCCCGCCTCGAAGAGGTGGACGCCGCTGCCGCCGAGCCCGGCCGCGAACAGGTAGAGCAGCGCCAGCGCCAGCACGAACGGCGGCGTGGACAGTCCCGTCAGCACGAACGCCGACACGACGCGGTCCCACACGCCGCCCGCCCGGGCGGCGGCGAGCGTCCCGAGGGCGACGCCGCCGGCGAACCACAGGACTCCCCCGCCGGCGATCAGGCACAGGGTCGTGGGGAGCCGGGCGGCGATGAGGGTCGTGACGGGCGTGCCGCTGATGTAGGAGTTGCCGAGGTCTCCGCGCAGGAGCCGTCCCAGGAAGCGCCAGTACTGGATGAGGAACGGGCGGTCCAGGCCGAGGTTGGCGCGGATCTGCGCGAGGGTCTCGGGGGTGGCGCGGGGCCCGCCGATGACCCGCTCCACCGGGACGGGCGACAGGTGCACGAACACGAACACCAGCGTCGCCACCAGCCACAGCACGAACAGGGCGTGCAGCAGGCGGCGGGCGGCGAAACACGCCATCGCCGTCACCTCCGGGCGGCGCGGCGTCCGCGCGGGTCGAGGGCGTCGCGGACGGCGTCGCCGAGCACGGTGAACGACAGCGTGGTGGCCAGCAGCAGGACGCCGGGGACGACGAGCAGCCACCACGCCGTCTGGAACACGTCGCCGCCCTCGCCCAGCATCGACCCCCAGCTCGGCATCGGCGGCGGCACGCCGGCGCCGAGGAATGACAGCGTCGCCTCGAACACGATCGACGACGGGATCAGCAGGGCGGTCAGCACGGTGACGTGCGCGGTGAGGTTCGGCAGGATCTCCGCGACCATGATCCGGGCCTTGGAGGCGCCGAGCAGGCGGGCCGCGTCGACGAACTCCTGCCGCCGCAGCGCGAGCACCTGCCCGCGGATGACGCGGGCGAACGCGGCGACGGAGAAGAACGCGATCACCAGGATCGTGGTGGTGATCCCGGCGCCGGCGGTGGAGATCCGGAAGGTGGTCGACAGCAGGATCGCGACCAGCACGTACGGCAGCGCGAGGGTGAGGTCGATCAGCCGGGACAGCAGGGTGTCGACGAGTCCGCCGGCCAGGCCCGCGAGCGTTCCGGTGAGGGTTCCGGCGACGGCGGCCAGCAGCGCCGCCGACACCCCGACGGCCAGGGAGATCCGGGCTCCGTAGGCGGCGCGCACGAGGACGTCGCGCCCGAGCTGGTCGGCGCCGAGCGGGAACTCGGCGCAGGGTCCGCGCGGCTGCCCGGAGGCGTCGAGGCCCGTGCCGGGGAACGTCGCGTCGTAGGGATGGCCGGTCAGGTGCTCCCACAGCGGCGCCAGCACCGCGAACACCGTGATGGCCAGCAGGACGACGATGGCCGCGACGGCGGCCCGGTCGCGCCGGAAGCGCTCCCACGCGAGGCGGGACGGGCTGCGCGCCCGCACCGGGCCCCGCACCCGTTCCGGGCCGGTGCCGGGGCGGGCCCCCGGGCCCCCGCAACGCCGCCGAGTTCGCATTGAGTGGCCAAGGTAGCACCGAACGTCACCGTCGCGCGGCCGGACGCCCGGAACCGGGCCCGCTCCCCCGGCGGCGCTACAGGACCCGGGTCCAGGCCGAGGGGTCGCCGGGCGCGGCGGAGAAGTCGTAGCGGACGCCGGACGGGGCGAGCGCGACGAGGGACACCGAGGTGGTGCCCCAGACCCGGCCCTCGCCGAGGTCGAGCAGCGGGAGCAGGGCGCGGCGGTCGGTGCGGGGCAGACCGTCGCCGTTCACCAGGTCGAGCCAGGCGCCCCACGCCTGTTCCACGGAGTCGTCGCGGCCGGGTTCGGGACGCTTCGCGGCGGCCAGGCGGGGCCGGAAGTGGGCCAGGCGCGCCGCCATGTAGGCGTCCTCGGTGGCGCCCTCCCGCTGGTCCTCGCCTTCCAGCCCGCTGTTGACGACCATGTGCAGGCCGGGGCCGAGGTCGCGTGCGGCGAGGGCGGTGCCGTCCCAGCCCCACAGCCGGACCCGGCCGGGTTCGGCGGCGACGAGGTGGAACGGGTCGTAGGACGGCAGGTCCGCCTCGGGCGGCGGCGCCTCGCCGGAGGCGGCCCGCAGCGGCAGGCCGCCGCGTGAGACGCGCCGCTCCTCGGGGGCGGGACGGCCGCGTCCGTTCAGCACGAGCCCCGCGCGGGGGGCGCCGGGGTCCACGGCGAGCCAGGTGCCGCCCGCGCGCAGGTCGCGGCCTCCGACGAGCGCGGGCCGGTCCGGCCAGTGCCGCCCGGGCGGCTCCCAGGGGCGGGCGACGAACTCGTCCCGCACGCCGACCAGCAGGACGGGGACCGGGGAGGCGGGGTCGACACTGATGATCGCCGTGCACATGCCCTCATTGGAGCATTCGCGCGAGAACGCACGAATGCCGGGGTCCGGTGACGGGACGCGCGCGACGGACGGGGTGGACGCGGCGGACGGGGCGGCCGGCGCCGCGGCCGCACGCTCAGAGCGGCGGCCAGGGGATGGCCGGCCAGTCCTCGGGCGGATAGGGGTGGATCCGGTGTTTGAGCATGAGCTCCACGCGGCGGCGGGTGGCGTCCACCTCCTCGGGCGTGAGGAGCTCGGCGAGGCGGGCGCCCAGCCGGCCGCCGCGCAGGGAGGCGTCCACGCGGGCGAGGGCCTCCAGTGCCTCAGCGGTGAGGGGCTTGCCGCGCCACTGCCACAGGACGGTGCGCAGCTTGTAGTCCACCGAGAAGCACACGCCGTGGTCGCAGCCGTAGACGTGGCCGTCGCCGGGCGGCAGCAGATGGCCGATCTTGCGGTCGGCGTTGTTGACGACGGCGTCGAACACCGCCATGCGGCGGATCGCCTCGTCGTCGGAGCGCGACAGCGCGACGAGGTCGATGTCGGGGTCGGGCTCGACCCACAGCTGCACCATGCCGGGCCCGTAGGGGCCGTCGCGGTGCACGGTCGGCGGAACCGTCGCCCACCCCATGGTCTTGGAGACCTCGTAGGCGGCGACCTCCCGCTCGGCGAGAGTGCCGTCGGGGAAGTCCCACAGCGGCCGCTCCCCCGCGACGGGCTTGTAGACGCAGGCGGCGGTGACGCCTTCGTACTCGATCGAGCAGTAGAGCGTGGCGTTGGAGGCCTGGACGAGCCTGCCCTCCACGCTGAGGCGCCCTTTCGACAGCAGCCGCTCGGCGGCCTCGGTGTCGCGGGGCGAGACGCTGCGTCCGGGGTCGCCGTGCCCGGCGTCGTCTGCGGGCGCCCGGTCCCGGAAGGACTGCGTCATGCGTTCATTCTCCCGGCCGCACCTTCCACGATCCAGTACAGCGGAGGCGTCATCTCGGCCCAGGCGGCCCTTCCGGCCCGGGTGCCCATCAGCCCAGGTGCCCGTTCTGACGCGGGCACACGTGGCCCTCGGCGTCCAGCGGCAGGCCGCACAGCGGGCAGGGCGGACGGCCCGCGGCGACGACCTTCATGGCCCGCTCGGCGAACGCGCGCGCCTGCCCGGGGCTGATCCGCACCCGCAGCACGGTGATGGCGGGATCGTCCTCGCCGACCTCGGCGTCCTCGCCGCCCTCGGTGACCTCCTGTGCCTCGATGACGACCCGCTCGTCCTCGGGATCCCACGCCAGGGCCATCGTCCCGACCCTGAACTCCTCCTCCACGGGCTGGTCGAGGGGGCCGTCGTCCCTGAGCTCCGAGGGGGCCACGGCGGGCACGGGGGCCTTCCCGCCGCTGCGGCGCAGCACCTCGTCCAGCAGTTCCTCCAGGCGCTCGGCCAGCAGCGTCACCTGGAACTTCTCCAGGCCGACGCTGGTGATGCGCGAGCCCGAGCGCGCCTGCAGGTAGAACGTGCGTTCACCCGGCCGCCCGACGGCGCCGGCGACGAAACGCTCCGGCTGGTCGTAGGAGATGACGGGCATGACACCGACCCTACGCGCCGCCGCCCACGGGCGCGTCACCCGGCCCGAGTCCGTCCTCGCCGGAGCCGTCCTCCTCCGGCTTCGGAACGAGACCGGACACGTCGCCTCCGGTGTCGTTGACGCGGACGACGAACGGCCGCGTCTCGGTGTAGCGGATGACGGTGAGCGACGCCGGATCCGCCTGGATGCGCTGGAACTGGTCGAGGTGCAGGCCGAGCGCGTCGGCGACGATCGCCTTGATGATGTCGCCGTGGCTGCACGCCGCGTACAGGGCGCCGGGGCCGTGCTCGGCGGCGATCCGGGCGTTCCAGTCGCGGACGGCGGTGACGGCGCGGTGCTGCGCCGCGGCGAGCGACTCGCCGTCCTCGCCCGGGAACCGCACGGCGCTCGGGTGCTCCTGCACGACCCGCCAGAGCGGCTCGGAGGCCAGGTCCTTGAGGGGGCGTCCCGTCCAGTCGCCGTAGCTGACCTCGGCGAACCGCTCGTCGGTCTCGACCTTCCCGGCGGGTCCGTCGCGCCCGGCGGCGATCGCCTCGGCGGTCTCAGTGCAACGTTCCAGGGGGCTCGTCACGACCGCGGCGAGCGGGACGGGCGCGAGGCGTTCGGCGAGCCGCGCGACCTGCGCTCGGCCGCGGTCGTCGAGGCGCACCCCCGGCGTCCGCCCGGCGAGCACGGGTCCGGTCATCGCGGTCAGGCCGTGCCTGATCAAGAGGAGGGTGGTCACAGCGGCCACTGTAGGAGACGCGCTTCGGTCCGCGCACCGCGGAGGACGCGCCGCGCCCGGGGCGCGAGCGGTCCCGGCGGATGCGGGACAATGCCTGGTGTGATCGTCGACCGGGCCGTCTACACGGACGGGACGCGCCGCGACCTCGAGGGCGACATCAGCGACGCGTTCGCCCTGGCTCGCCGGGAACCGCGCTCGTTCGTGTGGATCGGGCTCTTCGAACCGGACGAGGCGGAGTTCGACCTCGTCGGGCAGGAACTCGGCCTGCATCCCCTCGCGGCCGAGGACGCCGTGTCGGCGCACCAGCGGCCCAAGATCGAACGCTACGACGACACGCTCTTCATCGTCCTGAAGACGCTGTCGTACGTCGACGCGACGTCCGACATCGAGGTCGGCGAGATCATGCTGTTCCTCGGCCCCGGTTTCGTCGTCACCGTCCGGCACGGCGCCGGCAACCCGCTCGGTCCCGTCCGCGAACGGCTGGAGCAGAACCCGGAGCTGCTCAGGCACGGCGCGACGACCGTCCTGTACGCGGTGTGCGACGAGGTCGTCGACAACTACGGCAGAGTGGCCCGCGAGGTCGAGGTCGACATCATCGGGCTGGAACGCGCCGTGTTCGACCCGAGCGCGCGGGACGTCACCGCCGACATCTACTCCCTCAAACGGGAGGTCCTGGAATTCCGCGGGGCGGAGGACCCGCTCGTCCCCGTGATGGAGGAGATCGTGCGGGGGCGCGTCCCCGAGTGCGGCACGACCCGCGAGTACTTCCGCGACGTCCTCGACCACCTGCTGCGGGTGGACGAGCAGGTCGACGCCCACAACGAGCTGCTGAACAGCATCCTCGCCGCGCACCTGGCGCTGCTCGGCAAGCGGCAGAACGAGGACATGCGCAAGATCTCCGCCTGGGCCGCGATCATCGCGGTGCCCACCGCGATCGCCGGCATCTACGGCATGAACTTCGAGCACATGCCCGAACGGCACTGGACGTTCGGTTATCCGCTGGTCCTCGTGGTGATGGCGGTCAGCTGCGTCGTCCTGTTCCGCAGGCTTCGCAAGAGCGGCTGGCTCTGACCTTCGGGCCCCCGCCCCCGGCCTCGGCCTTCCCCGTGAGTTCCTCTCCGGCCGGGCGGACCGCCGGAGGGCGGCGTCCTCCGGCGGTCCGCCTCCGGGCCGTCCTGCTTCCGTACGCCCTTACCGTACGCCGGGGCCTCCGGGCGGCGCCGCGGTGGCGAGCAGCCCCGCCCACAGGTGCGACTGGGCGCCCTCGGCCTCCAGCCGCCGCCGTATGCGCTCCGCGGTGCTCCGGGTGGGCAGCGCCAGCCAGAGCTGCAGCGGGTAGCCGAGGACGAACCCCGCGACGTACACCAGCGCGCTCTCCCCGATGATCGCCATCGGCAGGCCCGCGATGATGACGGCTTCGGCCAGCGCCGACCGCATGAGCACCGCCTGCTGGAACATCGCCAGCGCGGTCCTGGCCGTCTGGTCCGGGTCCACCCCCGCTCCCATGGGGCGCGGCACCCGCGGCCCGACCAGCAGCGCGACCAGCGCCAGGACCACCGACGGGGCGTAGACCCACGGCGGCGTGTCGCCGCCGCCCTGCACGATCAGCGGGACGATCGCGAGGATGAGCACGGGGGCCGCCGTCATGACGAGCACCACCATGCGCAGCCTGCCGAGCACGCTCCCGTTGCGCATCGACGCGAAGAAGCCGGGGTCGTTGTGCGGTCCGGCGCCGAACACCGGGTTCACGTTCGGCAGGCCGCCACCGCCGGGCCCATACGGTGAGTTATTCGGAAATGGGGATGACATGCCTGGGCACTTTAGCGGCGTCCGGCCCGATCGTCAGACCCGCCACCAGCCTCTTTCCTCCCTCGCTCGTCCCGCGCGGCGCCTCGGCGGGGGCGTGTCGCCCGCTTCCCGGCCCGTCGCCGCGGACCGCTACATTGACCGCCTATGAAGGAGCGTCACCTCGGGCGGAGCGGGCTGCTGGTGTCCCGACTGGGCCTCGGCACCATGACCTGGGGGCAGGACACCGACCCGGACGAGGCGGCGGCGCAGCTCGTCACGTTCGTCGAGGCGGGCGGCACTCTGGTGGACACCGCCGACGTCTACAACGACGGCGACAGCGAGCGGATCCTCGGCCACCTGCTGCGCGGTACGGTCCACCGCGACGCACTGGTCATCGCCACCAAGGCGGCGATCAGGCCGAACGGACGCTACGACGGCTCCCGCCGGCACCTGCTCCGCGCCCTGGACGCCTCCCTGGACCGGCTGGGCCTCGACCACGTCGACCTGTGGCAGCTGCACGTCTACGATCCGGCGACGCCGCTGGAGGAGACGCTGTCGGCGCTGGACGAGGCGGTCGCGTCCGGCCGCACCCGCTACGTCGGGGTGTCGAACTACGCGGGCTGGCAGATCGCCAAGGCCGCCGCCTGGCAGCGGGCCTGGCCGGGCCGCGCCCCGATCGTGTCCGCGCAGCTGGAGTACTCGCTGCTGCGCCGCGACATCGAACGGGAGGTGGTGCCCGCCGTGCTGGACGCCGGGGCGGGCCTGCTGCCCTGGTCGCCGCTCGGGCGGGGGGTGCTCACCGGCAAGTACCGCACCGGCATCCCCGCCGGGTCGCGGGCGGCGGCGCCGCACTTCGCCGACTTCGTCCAGCCCTACCTCGACGAGGAGTGCGCCCGCATCGTCGAGTCGGTGGTGACCGCCGCCGAGGGTCTCGGCCGCTCTCCCCTCGCCGTGGCGCTGGCGTGGGTGCGCGACCGGGAGGGGGTCACCGCGCCGATCGTCGGTGCCCGCACCGCCGCGCAGCTCACCGCCATACTGGACAGCGAGGACCTGACCCTGCCGAACGAGATCCGCAGCGCGCTGGACGACGTCTCCGACACCTCGTCCGGCCCCTGACACGCCGCCGACGGGAAACCTGTGACCGACGACCGAAGCGACGATTCCGGGCTCTCTCCCGCCGAACGGGCGGCGCGCGCCGCCGAGGTCCTGCGCGCCGCCGAGGCCGCCGCCCGGGCCCGGCATCGCAGCCCCGGCGAATCCGCTCCCGCGCCCGTGCCCGACCCGGTGCCCGAACGGCCGCGCGAGGCCGCGTCCATGCCGGGCGCGTCCGCGGCGGGTCCATCCGCGGCGGACGCGCCCGCGCCGGGCTCGGGAGACGACCCGCGCGCCCTCGCCGACCTGTTCGCCGCGACCGGCGTGCCCGCGACGCTCACGGCCCGCGCCCGCGCCGCCCTCGGCGGGGACGCCGCGTCCCGGCTGCGCGCCGACCCGTGGCGGCTGCTGCGCGTCCCCGGCGTCCGGCCCGCGCAGGCCGACCACTTCGCCCGCGCCGTCCTCGGGGACGACGCCCGGCCCGGCGACCCGCGCCGCGGCCGCGCCCTCGTCCTGCACCTGCTGACCGAGGCCGCGCGGGCCGGGCACACCGTCACGCCCGCCTCCGACGTGCTGGCCGCGCTGGAACGCGCGCGGATCCCCGATCCGCGGGGCGCCGTCGAGGCCGCGCTGGACGAGGCCGACGTCGTCGCCCTGACGGAGGACCCCGGCCTGGACGGCGACGAGGACGAGGAGCTCCCGGAGCCGGAGGAGACGCTCGGCGTCACACGGTGGGCGCTCGCCGAGGAGGCCGCCGCCGAGGGCTTCCAGCGGCTCACGCTCACCGCCGCGCCGCTGCTGGACGACGCCGCCGTCAAAGAACTGCGCGACGGGCTGCCCGAGGACCGCTCCCTCGCCCTCACCGCCGCGCTGCGCACCGGTGTGAGCGTCCTGCGCGGCACGCCCGGCGACCTCGCGCGGACCGCGCTCGGCATCGTGTCGGCCGCCGCGGGCCGGGGCGTGCGGGCGGCGGTCGCCGCGCCGACCGACCTCGCCGCGGTCGGCCTGCGCGCCGGGCTGCCGGACGGGGCGGACGTCACCGTCACCAGCCTGCACCGGCTTCTCGAACCGCGGGACGACCCGGCGGCGCCCGGCGCCGTGGTGTACGGGCGAGGCGAGCAGCGTCCCCTCGACCTCGACCTGATCGTCGTCACGGACGCCTCGGCGCTCGACGTCGAGGTGGCGGCCGTGCTGACCGAGGCGTGCCCCGACGGCGCCCATCTGGTGCTGTGCGCCGAGCCGGGCGCGCCGCCGCCGGAGGGCCCCGGCCGTCCGCTGGACGACCTGGAGGCGTCGGAGACCGTCCCGGTCGTCGCCCTGGACGCCGCGGAGCCGTCCGGCCCGATCGGCGTGTTGACCGAGGCGGTGCGCGGCGGTGACCTCGCCGCCGTCGACGCCCCGGACCGCGAGGTCGTCATCGTGCCCGCCGCGGACCCCGGCGAGGCGGTGCACCGGGTCGTGCAGCTCGTCACCGACTCGATTCCCCGGGTGTTCGGCGTCGCCGCCGGTGACGTCCAGGTGGTCGCGCCGACCGCGGGCGGCGACGCGGGCACCCGGGCCCTCAACGCCGCGCTGAAGGAACGGCTCAACCCCGGGCCCGGCCGGTTCGGCGGGTTCGACCCCGGGGACCGGGTGGTGGTCGCCGCGCCGCTCCCGCAGGCGCCGCCCGGCGAGACCGGCGTGGTGACCGGCGGCGGTTCCCACGGCCTCGACGTCGCCTTCCCCGCGGGTCCGGCCGTGATCGCGCCCGACCAGGCCGTGCGGCTGCGCCACGGGTGGGCGGTGACGGTCGGCCGGGCGCGCGGCACGCGGCGGCCCGCCGTGGTGGCGGTGCTGTCGCCGGACGGTCTGTCCCGGCCGCTGGTGGCCGCCGCGTTCGGGCTGGCGGAGCGGCACCTGTCGGTCGTGCAGGCCGCGGGCCCGGCGCTGGCCAGGGCCGTCCGCGAGCACGACGCGCCCGCGCGGCGCACCAGGCTCGCGCACCTCGTCGTCCAGTGAGCCGAGGAACTCCGGTGCGGCCTCTGAGCCGAGCGGCCCGTGCGGGAGCGTTTCCCCGCACGGGCCGCCGCGGGAGCCTGTCAGTGCT
>DATCLF010000212.1:0-28077 GCA_036564055.1 Spirillospora sp. | reverse complement strand
GCTTGGCGAGTGGCGTTTCATCCATGGCGCCAGTACAGCGGCGACGGCGGAGCGTCAACAGATGACATCTGATGACATGGGAGCGCGGATGTCGCAGGCGGTCACGATCACGGGGACGCGATCTACAAGTCATCGGGCTCTCGACCAGTACAGGGAGTTGTTCGAGCGATACGTCCGGCCGTTCGCGTCTCCCGGCACGCGGTTCTATCTCGGCGGAGCCAAGGGCATCGACTCTCTGGCGCTGCTGTGGCTGGCTGGCGAGACCCAGGTCGCTCTCACGGTGGCCGTCCCGGCGAAGGTCGTCGACCAGCCGGCGGATGCACGGCATGCCATCGCGACCGCCCGTGAGACCGGGCGACTTGACGAACTCGTCGAGCTGGGCGGAGAGCTGCGCACGCCCGGTTACTACGCCCGCAACCGCTGGATGGTCGACCGCAGTGACTTCGTGATCGGCTTCCCCCGGGCGGACAACAGCACCGGCAGCGGAACCATCTACACACTCGACTACGCGGCGAGCCAGGGAAAGCCTCGCCTGATTGTGCCCGTGTAGTAACACGATCGGTGGTGTACTGCGACGGTGAGCAGCGAACGGCAGCAGGGCGCGCGGATTCTTCGCCGACTACGCGAGGCTCGCGGCCTGTCCTGGGATGCTTTGGCGGGCGAGCTGCGCTCGTTGGCCACGCGACTTCGGTTCGCACGCATCGCCGCTGCCAGGCCAGCGAGCATCAAACGTACGATCGCCCGCTGGGAGGCGGGTCAGCATCCGCCGGACGAGCGATACCAGATGCTGCTCGCCCACCTGTACGCCCGCACACCGACCGGTACGGTCGCCCTGGGATCAGGCTCTGACTTCGGCGAGCTGCTGACCGCCCTGGCGTCGTACGGCATCCCGCAAGACCGGCTCGACGACCTCGCTACCTCAACTGCTGCGGCGGTCACCGACACCGGGACAAACCTTCTGACGTTCCTGGGGACGCACCTGCGCCAACACCTCGCCGCCGCTATCGCGCGGCCGGACACAGTTGATCTCCCGCTGCTGGACGAACTCGCCGCCGCCAGCGACAGAGTCAACGCCCAGATCGGGACGATGCCGTTTGTACGGCTGCATCTCGCCCAGGCCGGAGTCGTCGATGCCTGTCGGCATCTCCTCGCGGGCGAACAGTCGGCGCCCGTGCGGACCAGACTCCGCCAGATCGCCAGCAGCGCATACGCACTTGCGGCGCGGCTCGCGTTCGAAACGCGTGACGACGGCGCAGCCCTGGCGCTTTACGACGAAGCGGTCAGCATCGCCGATGCCTCGGCCCCGTCCCACCGCGCCCTCATCCGCACCAGCCAGACCATGGTCGTGTACTACGCCACTGGCGATATCGCCAGGGCCCGACGTATCGCCGACGCCGCCGTCAAGGACGCTCGCAGCGGGCCGAGCCGCCTCATGCGCGCGCGGGCTCATGCCTTGCAGGCAGAGATGGCAGCCCGTGGCACATCTGCCCAAGACCGGCATGCACAGGCGGCACTTCACCTGGCATGGCATGACCTTGACTCCGACACGGCTGATGATCCAATGACGGGAGTGTTCTCAAAGGGGCGGCTCAGCGGGTTCGAGGGCATCTGCGGAATCTTCCTGGGCGACGCGGAACGAGCCGAGAAGCGGCTCGCCCAGTCGGCTCAGATGCTCACCAGGTCGCGGGACGCCGTACAACGCGCGATCGTGATGACCGATCGTGCTTTGGCGACGCTGCGTGCCGGCGGTTCTGGCGCGGCCGAGCAGGCGGCCGAACAACTGCACGAGTGCGTTGACCTCACGGCCACCACCCGTGGCCGAGTGCCCTCCCAGCGGCTGCGGCAGGTGCGGATGGAATTACAGCCCTGGCGGTCCGAGTCGTTTGTCGCCGACCTCGACGACCACATCCACGCAGCCCTCATCGGAAGGTGAAGCCGCTCGTCGATCGGCCCACGGGCGGCGTGCAGTCCGGACGTTCGCTCCTCGTGCGTGCGGTGGCCGGATGCGTCCTTGACCGGGGGCCCCTCCGGCGGGCTGCTCCCGGGCCGATGCCGGGCAGCCGCAAGCGGGCCCGGAGCCGGGCAAGGCTAGCAGCCCGCCGCCCCGGTCAAGGCCGCATCCGTCCACCCGAACGTTCCGCTCTGGCGAAACGCTTCACATTTCGCCTGGGTCTCCTCGGCTTGCGGGCCAGGCGTTCGGACGCGTTGCTGTACAGCACAGAAGTACAGCAACGCACCCGAACAACGGCGCACCTAGACGATCACCACCGTACGGTTGATCAGGGTGAACTGCTCCCGACCAAGGGCAGGCAGGTAGTTCGCATCGAGGGGGTCAGGGGTTCAAATCCCCTCAGCTCCACGTCGGACGAAGGACCAACGTGGTCGTGGCATCCGCCGCTTCCCCGTTGGTCCTTCGTCGTTTCGGAGGGCAAGCCCGGGGCGGGGTCCCCGGCACTCCCAGGTCGGGGCATCTGCTCTTCGATCTCCGTGTGGCGGCCCCTGCGATCTCTCCGCCTTCAGCGATCGGGCGCGTCCCCCGGTCGTGGACGAGCGGCCTGGGGCATGGGCCTCGAAGCGGTGCCCAGGTTCGCGGGGTACGCCGGGACGCCCGGGGCCGATTTCTGCGGGCGTGGTCACCCGGCCATGTCAATGTGCAAGAGCCTCTCCGAAGCCGCATGCCCGGCCGATATCTTCTTCATGCGGGGGAGCCGCTGGGCCGTTGCTGATGGGCCTTCTGGCGAAGGACCCGGCGGACAGGCCCGCGGCGGCGCAGGTGCGTTCCGAGTCGTCCCGGCTCGCGCGAAGTGCCTGAGGAACGTCCGCTCACCAGGCTATTTCGGCCGCCACCGGACGGTGTTCGCTGGTGGTGGCCGGCAGCACCCACGCCTTCTTCGGTTCCACGCCGCGTATCAGGACGTGGTCGATCCGCACGAACGGGAACTTCGCCGGCCACGTGAAGTGGAAGCCGTTCCCGGCGGTGTCGTGGGCCGAGCGCAACCGCGAGGTGATGCCGTCGAGCTCGCGGTCGTCCAAGGTGCCGTTCAGGTCGCCGAGGAGCACCATCCGCTTGTTCCGCTCGGCGGCGAGGGTCTTGGCGAGGGCCTCCGCGCCTCTGTCCCGGTGGGGCGTCCAGAAACCCGACCTCGGGGTCACGCGGACGGACGAGAGGTGGGCCACGTACACCGCCAACGGCCCGTGCTCCGTGGCCACCGTGGCGCGCAGTGCCCGGTTGTAGGCCAGCTTCTCCTCGGCTGTCTTGGTGGCGGCCAAAGGCCCGTAGTCCAAGAGGACGTCGATCGGGCGGACCTCCGACAGCGGGAACCTGCTCCACAGCCCGACCGTGCCCAGCACCGTGTGGTACGGGTATGCGGCGGCCAGCCCCCTCACGTATGTGTCCTTGTGCTGCGCACTCAGTTCCTGCAGGGCCAGCAGGTCCGCCCCGGAGCCGGCCAGGGCGCGGGCCGTGCCCACCGGATCGGGGTTGGCGGCGCCGACGTTGTGGCTGGCCACGGTGAGGTCGCCGCCAGGGTGGGACTTGTCGGGGAGCAGCCCGCCGAAGTGGCCGAGCCAGGCGACGACCGGGAACAGCACGGCGACCGCCGCGGAGGCGGAGCGCCGCCACACCGCCCCGGCAAGGAGCACCGGGACGAACATGCCGAACCATGGCAGGAAGGTCTCCACCAGGCTTCCGATGTTCCCGACCCGGTTCGGGATCAGCCCGTGCAGGGCGAGGAGCAGGCCCAGCAGCACGGCCAGTGCCGCGACGACCGGGCCGCGCCTCCAGACGTCCGGCCGAAGCACGACGCGGAGGCGGTCCCGGAGGGCACGGCGGTCGGCTCGCCCGTCGCCGATTTCGTCCCGGCCGGGCTCCGCCGTGTCCGGCAGCGTCATCGTCTGCTCTCCTTCACCGGTCACCGGCGCATCCTCGGATCTTCGGCCGGGTTCGCGTACATGCGCGGGCAGCCGCGGTGGACGGCGTCGGGCCGCAGCTCGTAGTGCCAGGGCTCGTTCCCGTAGATCCGGCACAGCCCGTACCTGGCGCCGCGCTCGGCCAGCCACGACTGGGCATCGGAGTGCCCGATGTCGACCGCCTTCCCCGCGACGTGCAGGGACGTCGCCGACGTCGCCACCCACCGGGCGGCGGCGGCCTCGGAGCCGTACTGGGAGACCGCCCGGCGGAACATCCAGTCCTGGTACTGCGCGGAGCGCCAGCCGCTGTTGACGTAGAACTCGATCCCCTCGGCGGAGGCGTCGGTCGCCGCACGGCGCAGTGCCGTGAGGAGATCCCGATCAAGCTTGGTCACCGCCGGGACGTCGTCGAACACCGTCGCGCCGTAGGGGACGACGCCGTCGTCCTCACCGAAGATTCCCCGGCGTCCGTTCGGAGGCTTCGACGACGGCGTGAGCATGGACGGGGAGGACGTCGCCGTCGAAGACGACCACAGGGATTCGGGAGTGGGAGACGGCGTGGGAGACGAGGCGTTCAGCGATCGATGGCCGAACGCGGCGGCGACGACGACCGGGACGAGGAGCGGGCCGGCGGCGAGCAGCCGGCGGATCCGGCGCCTGCGCGGCCGCGCCGGTGGCGGGGTCGCCTGTGGTGGTGTCGCGATCATGCCGCCAGTCAAGGCGCGGCGGTGTTGCGAGCGCGTATGCGATTTTCGATACGCCGACGATATGCGCCGTCTCCTAGCATCGACGGCATGCGCGTGCTCATCGTCGAGGACGAACCGTATCTGGCGGAAGCCGTCCGCGACGGCCTGCGCCGTGAGGCGATCGCGGCCGACCTCGCGGCGGACGGCGACACCGCCCTGGAACTGCTGGGCGTCAACGACTACGACATCGCCGTCCTCGACCGCGACATCCCGGGGCCCTCGGGCGACGAGGTCGCCAAGCACATCGTCGCCTCCGGCAGCGGCATGCCGATCCTGATGCTCACCGCCGCCGACCGGATCGACGACAAGGCCTCGGGGTTCGAGCTGGGGGCCGACGACTACCTGACCAAGCCGTTCGAGCTTCGCGAACTCGTCCTGCGGCTGCGGGCGCTCGCCCGGCGGCGCGCGTACGCCCGGCCGCCGGTCAGGGAGATCGCGGGTCTGCGGGTCGACCCGTTCCGCCGGGAGGTCTACCGCGACGGACGCTACGTCGCGCTCACCCGCAAGCAGTTCGCCGTGCTGGAGGTCCTCGTCGCCGCCGAAGGCGGTGTCGTCAGCTCCGAGGAGCTTCTGGAAAAGGCCTGGGACGCCAACGCCGACCCGTTCACCAACGCCGTCCGCATCACCGTCTCCGCCCTGCGCAAGCGACTGGGCGAACCCTGGCTGATCGCCACGGTGCCGGGCGTCGGCTACCGGATCGACACCGGCGCGGGCCGAGTCCCTTCCGGCGGCCGTCGTGGATAGGCCTCCGGGGCTCAGCGCACGGCTGAAACTCACCCTGAGCTACGCCGGGTTCCTCATGCTGGCGGGTGCGCTTCTCATCGCCGTGGTCTGGGTCTTCGTCCTGCGCTGGGTGCCCGAGCTGCCGCCCGAACGCATTCAGCAGCGGTCCGGCGTCGTGCTCATCATCGGGCCCAAACGCGACGAGCTCGTCCGGGGCTTCGCTCCCGCCGCGGGTGCGGCCATGGCCTTCCTGGTGGTGTTCGGCCTCGTGGGCGGCTGGATCCTCGCCGGCCGGATGCTCGCGCCGCTCAACCGGATCGCGGAGGCGGCGCGGCTGGCCGCGAACGGGTCGCTGTCCCACCGGGTCCGGCTGCCGGGCCGTCAGGACGAGTTCCGTGAACTCGCCGACGTGTTCGACGCCATGCTCGAACGGCTCGAAGCCCACGTCGCCGAACAGGAGAGGTTCGCCGCCAACGCGTCCCACGAACTGCGCACCCCGCTCGCCATCTCCAAGAGCCTTCTCGACGCGGCCCGCGCCGACCCCGCACGGGGCCGGGACGAACTCGTCGAACGCCTCCACACGATCAACACGCGGGCGATCGGTCTCACCGAGGCGCTCCTGCTGCTCAGCCGCGCCGACCGCAGGAGCTTCACCCGGGAGGCGGTCGACCTGTCCCTCGTCGCCGAGGAGGCGGCCGAGACGCTGCTTCCCCAGGCCGAGAAGCGCCGGATCACGCTCGACGTCACCGGTGAGAAGTCGCTGGTCCTCGGTTCGCCGGAGCTTCTCCTGCGGATGGTGACCAACCTGGTGCAGAACGCCATCGTCCACAACCTTCCGTCCGGCGGCACCGTGACGGTCCACACCGAGTCGCGGTACGGCGAGAACGTGCTCCGGGTCGAGAACACCGGGCGGCCGGTCCCCCCGGACCTGCTCCCGACGCTCACCGAGCCGTTCCAGCGCGGGACACAGCGCATACGCACCGACGAGCACGCCGGCGTCGGTCTCGGGCTGGCGATCGTGCACAGCATCGTCCGCGCCCACGACGGGGTTCTCGATCTTGCCCCCCGCCCGGCCGGAGGCCTGGTCGTCACGGTCCGGCT
This sequence comes from Spirillospora sp., assembly GCA_036564055.1. Classification (GTDB taxonomy): domain Bacteria; phylum Actinomycetota; class Actinomycetes; order Streptosporangiales; family Streptosporangiaceae; genus Spirillospora. The sequence goes on along the minus strand of DATCLF010000212.1, from coordinate 21,598 downwards.
TCCCGGCGGCGCCCCCGCACATGTCTCGGCCTCGACGGACCGAAAGAACGGCCCGGCATGCGCCGGGCCGTCGTTGACTCCCACGATCCGTGGATCGTGAGCCGGTCACCGCGAGCAACGGATGCCTGCGTCACTCGCGATCGGGAGCGCGAGCGGTGACAGACCGCCGTGCTCCCGACGGGTCAGGCGCAGAACCCGAACCTACTTGCGCAGTCGCTTTCCGATCTCCCTCGCCCGTGAGGCCAGGGAGCCGGCGTTCCGCGCCGCGTTGGCGAGGATCCTGTTCAGCCTGACTCCGGAAGCGAACTCGGTTCCCTTCCACGCCTGCTTGAAGTCGACCCCCATGGACACCAGTTCCATGCACATCTCCAAGCGTTGGATCAGCAGATCCATGGCTGCGACTCTGTCGCCGCCGGCGATGTGCAGGGCGTCCTTGAAGGCTCTGGCCAAGAAGGACCGCTTCAGGCCGGTTTCCCTCGCCAACTGATCAATGGAGTAACCCATCTTTTCTCCAATTTATAGATTTCGTTTGTTGACAAATTTCACACCTGGGACAAACGTCGGCTGACGCTCTGTCCCGGGTGTCCCCGAGTGTAGTGCCGGCCTCTCTTGCATCGGCTTCGGGCCTGACAGGAGGGCTCGGTCCATGAGCGACCACCCGCCAGTGCGAAAGGAAGCGAAGGCGACAGCGCGGGTTCGGCGCTGGTGGAGACGCTGGTGGGGGCAGAGAACACCCTCTTCGGGGCAGAGGAGACTTCATGCCTGTGACGCAGGTGCGCAGGGAGAGCCGGGGTCGAGAGGGCCGGCGCGGCGAACGAGACGAGGCGGCCTGCGGGGTCCCTCTCCGACGAGGTGCGAACTGCGAGGAGATGCAAAGAGACCGGTTCGCTCGCTGGTTCCCGCGAGCTTCGGCCGGTGACGAGGGTGGAGAGCGGCCGACCTGACCGCGGTGCCGCCGAACGCCCTCCTGTCCCGCCTATCTCGCTTCGGACGTCCGCCTGTCGGGGGCGTGGTGCAGACCGGCCAGGACGAGGTCGGCGAAACCGTCGGCGATCTCCTTGTGGGTCTTGGGGCCCTTGGGGTCGTACCACTGGTAGGCCCACATGCACATCCCGAAGATGCCCTGGGCGGCGACCCGCGGGTCGTGTGAGCTGTCGAAGATCTTCTGCTTCTGGCCCATCTCGATGGCCTGGGCGAAGAAGTGGCGGATGTCGTCCTTCTTGCTCTCCACCAGGGCCGACTTGGCCTTCGGCAGGCTGCGCCGCGTGTCCCAGAGGACGACGACCCGGTTGCGGTGGTCGCGGATCTGCTCGAACAGCTCGCCCATCAGCGCCCGGATCAGCTCGTCGGGGTCGGTCGACTGCTCCATGATGGCGGCGAAACGGCCGTGGGCGTAGTCGACGAAGGACAGATGAATTTCCGAAAGGCAGTCGTCCTTGGACGGCCAGTGGTGATAGAAGGCGCCCTTGGTCAGCTTCGCGGCCTTGACGATCTCGTCCACCGTGACCGCGTCGTATCCGCGCCGGGCGAACAGCTTGATCGCGTGATCGGTGAGCCGTTCCTTCGTCTTGTTCGCCGCCTTGTGATACGCCATCGTCCTCCCCGATGCCCTCTGGTTTCCCTGTCACCCGCGAATCGCGGGAGCGGCCGCGGCCATCATACTGGCCGGTCGGTAGCTTCCCGGACCGGGTCCCCTGCTTTCAGGAGATCATCCGCCTGACCTTCCCGCGCTGGATTTTGCCGAGCGGCGTGCGGGGAAGAGCGTCCACGGCGATGACGGCTTCCGGCCACTTGTAGCGGGCCAGACCCGCGCGTTCCAAGACCTTGCGGATTCTGTCCAGGGTGAGCGCGCCGGGCGCGCCCTCATACACCACCGCGGCCCGCTCGCCGAGACGGTCGTCGGGGACGGAGGTGACCACGAGGGCGGGCAGGCCGGGGTCGGTGGCGAGGTACTGCTCCACCTCCTGCGGGCTGATGTTCTCGCCGCCCCGGATGATCACTTCCTTGCGGCGGTCCACGACCGACAGGAATCCCTCCTCGTCGATCGTCGCGATGTCGCCGGTGCGCTGCCAGCCCCGCGTATAGACCCGCCGGGTCTCCTCCGGGTCGGTGAAGTATCCGCCGGTCAGCGACGGGCCGCGGACGACGAGCTCGCCCGGCTCACCGGGGCCGACGGGGTTTCCCTCGGCGTCCCAGACGGCCATCTCGCAGCCGGGGAGGGCGCGGCCGTCCCGTGTCATCCGGCGTTCCGGGGGATCGTCAGGGCGGTTGATCGTGACCATGAAGCATTCGCTCATCCCGAACCCGCGCAGGACCTGCCCGCCGAGCATCGCCTCCGCGTCGCGGACGAACCGGTCCGGCATCCGCGACCCGCCGACCGCCCAGATCCTGAAGGAGGAGGTGAGCGCCCGCAGCTCGGCGGGCAGGCGCATCAGGTCGATCAGGTAGGTCGGGGTGACGAGCGAGTACGTGCAGCGGTGCTCGCCGATCAGCCGTGCCGCCGCGGCGGGGTCCCACCGGTCCATCAGGATGAGGGGAGCGCCGAGCAGGACGGCGGTGCGCAGTCCCCACTGGGACCCGCCGACGTGCCCGAGCGTCGCGGGGCAGAAGACCACGTCACGCCAGGTCAGGCCGAGCGCGGCGCGCCAGCCGCGGAGGCTGGCGCCCGCGCCGTCGTAGGTGTGCGCGATGCCCTTGGGGCTTCCGGTGGTGCCGGAGCTGAACACGATCAGCTCGATGTCCGAGCCGTCGACGTCGACGGGGCCGGGCTCGTCGTCCGCGACGTCCGCGCGGGTCAGCGCGTCGTGACCGGGCCAGTGCAGCGGTGTACCGCCGGACTCGGAGTCCTCCGGCTTCCGGCCCGGCGACACGATCACTGTGTTCGTCTCCGGTACGCCGGCGGCCGCCAGCTCCGCCACCGGGGCGGCGCGCCGCGGGCTCTCGGCGACCAGCACGAGCCGGGCGCCGGTCTCGTGCGCGGCGGAGGCGATGTCCGCGACGGATTCGCGGGAGCTGAGCAGGACGGACGCCGCACCGAGCCGGCTCAGCGCGAGATGAGCCACGGCGTAGTCCGCGCAGTTGGGAAGGGCCACGACGACGGTGTCGTGGTGGCCGACTCCGTGCCCGCGGAACCACGCGGCGGCCGCGCGCACCGCCCGCGCGAACGCCTCGTAGGTGAGATGCGCGCCGTAGGTGTCGACGACGGCGGCGCGATGCGGGGCCTCGGCGGCATGGGCCTCCAGGGTCACTGCGAGCCGGGGCGGCCCCCACAGTCCCTCCCTGCGGTACCGTGCCGCGGCCTCGGGGGAGATGTCGGGGACGGGAATCTTCATCGTGGCTCCCACACTCGGTTCCGGGATCAGGCGGTGAAACCGCCGTCGACGGCGATGTCGGTGCCGGTGACGAAGGACGACTCCGGGCCGATGAGGTAGGCGACCGCGCCCGCGACCTCGCCGGGCTCGGCGAAGCGCCGCATCGGCGTCCGGCGGACGAGGTGCTCGTGCCCCTTCGTCCCGGGGGCCAGGTGCGCGGTCATGTCGGTGGTCACCGGTCCCGGCGAGACCGAGTTGACCCGCACCCGGTGCCGCGCCCACTCCACCGCGAGCGCCTGCGTCAGCCCCCGCACGGCGAACTTGCTCGCGCAGTAGGCCGCCATCAGGCGGGTGCCGAGATGGGCCTCGATCGAGGCGATGTTGACGATCGCGCCGCCGGATTCCTGCTCCCGGAAAATCCGGAACGCACCGACGCAGCACTGGTACACCGATCGTACGTTGACGTCGAGCAGCGCGGTGACCTCGGACGCGGGCAGCTCCTCGGCCGGGCCGTAGGGGGCCAGCGCGGCGTTGTTCACCAGGCCCGCGAGGGTCCTGCCCTCTCCCGCGCGGCTCCAGAAGGCGTCGACCGCGTCCGGGTCGGCCAGGTCGAGGGGCGCGGGCTCGAAGACCCGCGCGCCGTGGGCCCGGGAGAACTCCTCGCGGACCGCGTCCAGTCTCCGCCGGTCGCGGGCGATGCCGACCACGCCGTGACCGGCCTCGATGAGACGTCCCGCGATCGCCTTGCCGATGCCCCGGCTCGCGCCGGTCACCACCACCCAGGTCCGCTCCGTCATCGTTCCGCCTTTCGGGGGCCGGGGAGACGTGGCGCATGAGGGGGGCGTCATGGCGTCTCCGACGGGGTGCCGGAGGGCAGGATCTTGCCCGGATTCATGATTCCATGCGGGTCGAAGGCCCTCTTGACCGCCGCCATGAGCGCGACCGCGGCGCCGTGCTCGGCCTCCAGCAGGTGGCGTTTGGCCGCGCCGATCCCGTGCTCGCCGGTGATGGTGCCCTCGGCGTCCAGCGCGTGCGCGACGATCTCCTTCTCCGCCCGGAGCGTGCGGTCCCACAGGGCAGTGTCCCGCCAGTCGCTCGCGATGAGGACGTGCAGGTTGCCGTCTCCCGCGTGTCCCAGCACGTAGCCGGTCAGCTCCAGGTCGTCCAGCACCCGGTACACGTGCCGGACGGCCGCCGCGTAGGCCGACAGGGGGACGGCGACGTCCAGCAGCTTGAGGGTGCGCATCCCGGCGGTTCTGACGAGGTCCCACCCCAATGTCTTGCGGGCCTTCATGACCTCGCGGAAGTCGTCCTGGCCCAAGGGGAGGACGGTGCCGTCCTCCTCCGCGAGCGCGGTGATGCCCATGAGTTCCGCCTCGACGGCCGTCGCGTCCTGCCCGTCGCACTCGACGAGGAGGACGGCCCCCGGCCCGGGCGGCAGCGGGCTGGTCTGCGCCAGCGTGGCGGCGACCCGTTCGTCGAGCAGTTCGAGGCTGGCCGGCAGGGCGCCGCTGCCGAGCACGGGTGCGACCAGCGCCGCCGCCGCGTCCACGTCCGGGAACCGGATGGCCGCGCCGCGGCGCGCGTCGGGCGCGGGCGTGAGCCGCAGAACGGCGGAGGTGATCACGCACAGCGTGCCCTCGGCGCCGATGACCAGGTCCATCAGGTCGTACCCGGACGCCGTCTTGCGGGCCCGGCTGCCCAGCCGGGTGACCGTCCCGTCGGGCAGCACGACCTCCAGGCGGGCGACGTGGTCGCGGGTGACGCCGTACTTGACGGCCCGGCTGCCGCTGGAGTTGTTGGAGATCATGCCGCCGATGGTGGCGGGCGCCCCCGGGTTCGGCGGGAAGAACAGTCCGTGCGGACGGAGCCGCGCGTTCACGTCCTCGTAGAGGGCGCCCGCCTCCACCTCGATCTCGAAGTCGTCCAGGAGCAGGCGGCGGGTCCGGTTCATCGACCGCATGTCGACCGTGACCCCGCCGTGGAGCGCCAGGCCCTGTGCCTCGAGGGAGGTGCCCGACCCCCAGGGGACGACGGGGATCCGGGCGCGGTGCGCGAACCGGAGCAGGGCGGACACCTGCTCGGTGGACGCCGGGAGGGCCACGGCGTCCGGCCGCAGATCCGCGCCCCGGCGCGCGTAGCCCTCGTCCCGCCCGTAGGCGTCGAGTGCGCTGCCGGTCCGCACCGTCAGGCCCGGGACGGCCCGGCGCAGGTCCCGCGCCAGTTCCGTGTCGCCCGCCGGCCGAGCCCCGGTCATCGTCCGCGCCCTCCCGAGCCCGATCCGCTGCCGGAGCGGGAGCGGGAGCCGAACTTGCGGAGCCGTTCCAGGACGGCCTCACCGCTCATGTCGTAGGCGGCGACGTCCTGCTCGCGGCGCACGGCCTCGGGATCGAGGTCCGGACCCACGAGCAGCTTGATCGTGCGCGCCGCCTCCCTGCGCTTGCCCGCGATCTCGTCGGTGAGCGCCTCCACCTCGGCGTCGAACTCCTCGCGCGGTGCGCTCCACAGCGCGAGCCCGAGCTCGGCGGCCTCACGGCCGGAGATGCGGCGTCCGGTCAGCATCAGGTGCTTGGCGCGCTGGGCGCCGACCCGCCGGACGAGCGTGTCGGTGGCGCCTCCTCCCGGGATGAGCCCGGCGTTGATGTGCTGGTCGCCCAGCCGCGCGTCGTCGGCGACGACCAGCAGATCACAGCACAGCGCGAGCTCCAGCCCGCCGGCCAGGGCGAGGCCCCGCACGGCGGCCACGGTCGGCGCCGGAAGAGTCGCCAGGCGCTGGGTCACCCGCAGGAGCGGCGCGAACCAGCCCTCACGCAGCGCGTCGGCGCCCTGTTCGGCGAGGTCGAGCACCTCGCGCAGGTCGCCGCCCGAGCAGAAGGCGGTGTCGTCCCCGTGCAGGACGACGCATCCGACGGAGGGGTCGGCCGCGATCTCCCTGAGACGCTCGTCCAGCGCGTCCAGGACGGCGCGGTTGTAGGCGTTGCGCTTGTCGGGGCGGTCGAAGCCCAGGTAGACGACGTCCTCGCGTCGCCGGAAGGTGATGCCCTCTCCCATCACAGGAACCCCCCGTTGACCGAAAGGACCTGGCCGGTGACCCAGGACGCCTGGTCGCTCGCCATGAACGCGATGACCTGCGCCTGGTCGTCCGGGGTGCCGACCCGTCCCAGCGGATACATCTTCACGATCCGGTCGCCGTACTTGGCCAGCCACTCGTCCGTGCTGGGCGTGCTCGTCGCGCTGGGCGAGACGCCGTTCACCCGGACGCCCCGGGGGCCGAGCTCGCGGGCGAGGGTCTTGGTCAGTGACGCCAGCGCGGCCTTGCCCGCCCCGTACATGGCCAGGTTGCGGTCGTGCCCGAGGTAGGAGTCGGAGATGACGTTGACCACCGCCGCGCCGCCCGGGAGGTCGAGCATCCCCGGCAGCAGCGCCTGCAGGACGCGGGCGTGCCCGACGAAGTTGACCTCGATGAGCGGGCGCCACTGCTTCTCCGGCATCGTCAGAAAAGGCCCGGTGATGGGACCGGGGGCGGCGATGGCGGCACAGTTGACCAGGACGTGGGTGTGCGGGGAGCGCGAGCGCAGCTCCTCGGCGGCCGCGGCGACGTCGTCGGGATCGGTGATGTCGACGACGCGGAACCCGTGCGGCAGGTCCGACGCGGCCCGCAGTTCCTCGCGCATCCGGTCCGCCGCGTCGGCGTCGCGGTCCCACACCTGCACGGTGCCGCCTTCGCGGGCCATCAGCAGGGCGACGGCGCGGCCGATGCCGGAGGCGCCGCCGGTCACCACGCACTCGCGTCCGGCGAAGCGGCGGGCGGGATCGAAGGCGCTCATGTGAGCTCTCCGCCGCGTCGCAGGCCGGCCTCCGCCCACGCGGCCCGGCGTACCAGCAGCTTCGCCTGGGCGATGACCGGAGGAGTGACCTCCATGCCGTCCACGCCGCCCACGGCGGCCGTGCCGGCGGCCGCCGACTCCCGTTCGAGTTCGAGCATCTTGCGCGCCGCCTCCAGGTCGCCGGGGTCGGGGGTGTAGGCGGCGCGGATGCCCGCGACGTGCGCGGGGTGCGCGGCGAGCTTGCCGGTGAAACCGAGGCGCGCGGTCAGGCTCGCGTCGCGCGCGATGTACTCCTCGTCCACCAGCGTGAACGCCGCGCCGTCGATGGCCTCCACGCCCGCCGCCTGCGCCGCGGTCACCACGGCGCTGCGCGCGAAGAGCAGTTCGGGCGAGCCTTCGGCGAGGCTGTCGGCGTGCCGTCGCATCAGCCCCACCGAGGCGCTGTAGTCCTCGCGGCCGAACAGAAGACCGCGGACGCGCTCGTGGGCCGAGGCGATCTCCTCGGCGCGCAGGACGCCTCGCGCGGTCTCGATCATGGCGACGATCCGGACGGCGCCCTCGGCGCGTCCGGCCCGTGCCTCGGCCGCGGCGACGTACTCGGCGACGGTGCGCACCTCGTCGGCGCTCTCGGTCTTCGGGATGACGATGCCCGTCGCCTCCGTGCCGACGACCACGTCGACGTCGTCGCGCCAGTACGGGCCGCTGGGGTGATTGATCCTCGGGTAGACCAGCACGTCCCGGGAGCCGAAGGCGTCGCCGCCGAGCACGTCGGCGAGGACCTCCCGGGCCGCCTTCTTCGCCTCGTCGTCGTAGGCGACGCCGTCCTCCAGGCAGGGGATGATCACGTCGGGGCGGTACTTCAGCGACTTGACGATCATGTTGCGGTCGCCGCCCGGCATCATCAGCCAGATCACGCGGTCGTCGTCCGGGGGCGTGGGCGGGATCTTTCCTCGGGTCATCGGAGGGTTCCTCCTCGGTCGGCGCCGCCGTCGGCGGCGGGGTACGGACGGTGCGGGCCGGTCACTCGATGCCGAGCAGGCGCGCCGCGTTGCGGTAGAGCACCTTGTCCAGCACCGCGTCGGAGAAGCCGAGGTCGCGCAGGTCGCCGATCCATCGGCTGGGAGTGATCACGGGGTAGTCGGTGCCGAACAGGACCTTGTCCTTCAGCAGCGTCCGGGCGTGCTGCACCACGGAGGGCGGCAGGTACTTGGGGGACCAGCCGGACAGGTCGATCCAGACGTTGGACTTGTGCATCGCCAGGGCGAGCAGGTCGTCGTGCCACGGCCACCCCGGATGCGCGCAGATGAGCCGCAGCCGGGGGAACGCGGTCGTGAGCACCTCGAAGTCGGGAAACGGCCGGGCGTGCGTCAGCCGGACGCCCCGCCCGCCGGGCAGGCCGGCTCCGTAGCCGGTGTGCCCGGCATGCGCGAGGACGACGAGGTCCTGCTCGACGATGAGGTCCCACATCGGGAAGAACCGCGGATCCGCGGGTGAGAAGCCCTGGGCGGGCGGGTGGAACTTCACCCCGCGGAAGCCGTACTCGGACCTGAACCGGGCGAGCTCGGCGAGCGCCTCCTGGCCCTTCCACGGGTCGACCGACCCGAAGCCGATGAAGAACGGGTCGAACCGCCGAACGGCGTCGGCGACGAACGCGTTCGCGGTGGGCGGGCGGCCGCTGCGCACCTGCGCGTCCCAGGCCAGCAGGACGGCGTGCTCGACGCCCTGCGCGCGGAAGGAACGCACGAGGTCCGACAGCGGTTCGGCGCGCTCGCGAACCCCGAAGGCGTTCGCGAAGTACGGTCCGCCGCTGCCTTCCAGGTACTCGGGCGTCGGCGGATGCACATGCACGTCAATCGCTCGGGTCACCGGGTGCCTCCGGGATGGTCGTCGACCGGGCTCCGCCCGCGCCGGACATGGAACATGATCAGACCGACTGGTCGGAACGATACTTAGTGGTATGAAGATTCACCGTCAAGAAGTTCCTTGTCAAGTGCTTGACACACCTCGATCTGCTGTGTCTAACTCAAGCCACTATGAGCTCGTCTAGAAACCGACTAGTCGGAATGATCTGAGCGTGCTCGGACATCCGGCCCCACCCCGGGAGGTTGCGATGGCGATCAGCGTTCGACGGAGGGCGGCACTCGTCCTCACCCTCGTGTCCACCCTCGGACTCGCCTCCGCCTGCGGCGGTGCGGACGAGGCCGGCGGAACCGACGAGATCGTGATCGGCGCGCCGCTGCCGCTGTCGGGCATCGGCGCCGCCTTCGGCAAGCCCTATCTGGCGGCGATGCAGCTCACCGTCGACGAGATCAACAAAGCCGGAGGGATCAAGAGCCTGAACGGCGCCAGGCTGAGGATCAAGGCGATCGACGACGCGAGCGACGCCACCCGGGACGCCCAGCTGATCCAGCAGCTCGCGACCGAGGACGTCGCCGCCTTCGTCGGCCCGCTGCTCAGCGCGACGGTGATCTCAAGCGTTCCCGTCATCAACCGCGTCCAGCGTCCGTTCGTGGGCCCGAACCTCGACAACGCCGTGACCGACTCCGGCAGCCCGTGGATGTTCCGGGTCAGCAACCGCGCGGACGCGTGGGGCGACCAGGCGTTCGAATGGCTCCGCAGGACCGCCGACGAACAGAAGGCCGACATCCGCAGGCTCGGGATCGTGGGCATCGACGTGCCTCCGGGGACCTCCACGACCGACGTCGTGGAGAAACGGGCCAAGGACCTCGGCTGGGAGACCGTCCGCATCAACTACGACCAGAAGACGACGCTGGACTTCGCCCCGATCGTCGCACGCCTGCGCGACGCGAACGTCGACCTGGTGACCGGTTATCAGAACCCCAACGACGCCGTGCTGTTCGCCAAGGCCGTCGCGCAGCAGAGGTGGCGTCCCGCCAACGGCTTCGTCTGGATCGCGGGCGGCCAGTACCTCGACTCGTTCCAGAAGGCGGTGGGCGACGCCGCCGAGCGGTGGGTCGTGGAGTCGTACTCGCCGGACCTCGCCAAGTCCAAGACGCCGGAGCTGAAGGCGCTCGCCGACCGGTTCCAGCGGGAGAACGGCCAGCCGCTGCACGGGCTCTCGGGCGCCGCCCCGGCGGTCATCACCACGCTGGCCTCGGCCATCGAGAAGGCGGGCAGCACGGACCCGGCCAAGATCCGCGACGCCCTGCGCAACCTGTCCTTCACGTCCGCGAAGGACGCGCCCTTCCCCTACTACTCGATGGCCGGCGGGCTGAAGTTCGACGAGAAGGGCGACAACACCGCCTGGAAGGGCTCCATGATCCAGTGGCGGGGCGGCGAGCAGGTCACCGTCGCCCCCGCCGAGATCGCCGACGGCGCCCTCGAATGGCCCGCTCATGGCTGACCCCGCGTACCACCGCACGGACGGCTTCGCGGACGACCGCGTCAGGACGCGTCGAAGGAGGGACGGCGATGGCTGACACCGTGGCCTCGGGCCTGTCGGTCGGGGCCCTGTACGTCCTGCTCGCCCTCGGGTTCACGGTGACGCTGGGGATCGGCGAGATGGTGAACCTCGCGCACGGCGGGACGGTCGTGGCGGGCATGTACACCGTGTACGCCCTCAGCACGTCGCTCTCGGTCCCGGTCTACCTCGCGGTGGTCGCCGCGGTCGGCGTCTGCACCCTGCTGTCGCTGGTGATCTACCTGGTGGCGATCGAGCCGTCGCGCCGATCCGGGGGCGGTATCGCCGCCAGTCACCGCGAGCAGGTCATCTACACGCTCGTCATCACCAGCGCGCTGGCCATCGCGTTCCAGCTGTTCTTCGGCGGCGACCTGAAGGGCCTGCCCTTCGCGCAGAGCGAGCCGGTGCGGATCCTCGGGATCTCCCTCACCTCGTCCCGCCTGATCGCGCTGGTCGTGGCCGCCGTCGTGACCGTTGCGCTGGTCCTGTGGCTGCGCTGCTCCACCATCGGCCGGCTGGTGCTGATGACCGGCAAGTACACCGAGAGCGCCTACGCGATCGGGGTTCCGGTGCCGTGGGTGTTCCTGGCGGTGTTCTGCCTCGGAGGCGCGCTGGCCGGGCTCGCCGGCGGGTTGCTCATGACGATCCTTCCCGTCTCGCCGACGATCGGGCTGCAGTTCCTGATCATCGCTCTGATCGTCTCGATCGCCGGGCGTCTGTCCTTCGCCGGGGTGGGCCTGGTCGGGCTCGCCTACGGCGTCGGCCAGGCGGTGCTCAGCAGCAAGCTCAGCGGCAGCGCCACGGCGATGCTGATCTTCGCCGCCTTCCTGGGCGTGCTCTCGCTGGAACGGATCTTCATTGGTCGCGCGGCGAGGAGACAGGCATGATCGCGGCGCTGCGCAGACGGGAGGCCGGCTGGCTCGCGCTCGTGCTCGGCGGGGTCCTGCTGGCCGTGAGCTGGCCCGGGCTGTCCGGTGGGCTCGCCCCGACGGTGATGTCCGGACTGTTCCTGCTCTTCCTCGCGTACGCGTGGAACCTCGTCGGCGGCATCCTCGGCGAACTGTCGCTCAGCACGATGGTCTTCTGGGCGATCGGCGCGTACGGACTGGTGCTCGCGGGCAACGCCGATCACGACCTGCGCCTGGCCGCCCTCGCCGGTGCGGCGGCCGCGGCCCTGCTCGGCTGGCTGATCGTCGCGGTCGCCGGGATGCTCGGGCTCAGGGGGCTCTACCTCGCGGTCTTCACGTTGATCATCTACGAGATCGCCCGGGCAGGGGTGGTCGGCGTCGAGGCGCTCGGCCGCAACGAGGGAGTGATCCTCACCCGGCTCACCGGGGCGGACACGTCGGCCTACCTGATGATCGCCCTCGTGGTCCTCGCGATCGGCGTGAACATGGCGGTGCTCGGCAGCCGCATGGGCAAGCGGTGGCTGGCCGTCAGGGACGACGTGGTGGCCGCCGAGGCGGTCGGCGTCTTCAGCGGCCGGGACAAGGCGCTGGCCTACGCGCTGAGCGCCGGCCTGACCGCCCTTGGCGGCGCGGTGCACGCCTACTACCTGGGGTACGCGCAGCCGGACACCGCGCTCGGCATCGAGCTGCTGATCGCCGCGCTGCTCGCCGTCTACATCGGAGGGCCCGGCACGGTGCTCGGCCCCCTGCTGGGAACCGTCCTGGTGTACGGCCTCAGCGCGGTGGCCACCAGCATGTCCACCAGCGTCGACGTCACGCTCTACGCCCAGCTCCTGCAGTACGGCATCGCCTTCGCGATCATCTGGTCGCTGTCGCTCGGACGCGTGTCGAGGGTCGGGCTGGTCTCGGCGCTGTCGGCGCTCGCCCGCCGGCTGAGCCGGCACGGCACGCGACACGCGTCCTCCACCGAGGTCCCGTCGCCTGGCCCGCCGCCCGCGCGGCCCGGTCCGGCCTCCGGTCACGGCGGGGCGGCGCCGTCGTCCCCGGCGGCCACCGCGTCGGTCACCCAGGGACCCGGCGAGGAGGTGCTGCGGGTGGAAGGGGTGAGCAAGCGGTTCGGGGGCGTTCTCGTCCTGGACGACGTGACGCTCACCCTGCGGCCCGGCGAGATCGTCGGGCTGATGGGCCCGAACGGGGCGGGCAAAACGACGCTGTGCAACGTCATCACCGGCGTCGTCACCCCGGACAGGGGAACCGTCCGGCTGCACGGCCGTGACCTGACGGGCCTGTCCACCCCGGAGCGGTTCCACAGGGGCGTGGCCCGCACGTTCCAGGCTCCGCGCCTGTTCCGCTCGCTCAACGTCGCCGACAACGTCCGCCTCGGCGCGCCGGGACGGCCCGAGCGGGTGGCGGAACTGCTGGAGACCTACGGGCTGGACGGCGGCATGCCCGCCGAGGACGCGCCGACGTTCGTGCGCCGGCTCGCCGAGGTCGCGCGGGCCGTCGCCACGGACAAGGACGTCCTCGTCCTGGACGAGCCGCTCGCCGGCCTCACGCCCGCCCAGCACGAGACGATCCTGAGCGGCCTGCGCGAGGTCGCCGCCGCGGGGACGGCCGTGGTGCTGATCGAGCACCTGATCCAGACGGTCGCCCCCGTCTGCGACCGCCTCGTGGTCTTGGCCGACGGGGCGATCATCGCCGACGGCGAGCCGTCCGCGGTGCTGCGCGACGACCGCGTCGTCGACGCCTACCTGGACGGGGTCTCCGGCCGCGCGGAACAGGCCGGCGAACCGCCGGCACCCGGCCCCGACCGGACGGACGTGCCGCAGAAGGAGGCCAACAGTGCTGCTGAGCATTGACCGTCTGGACGCCGGCTACCACGACCTCCAGGTCCTGTGGAGCGTGAGCCTGGACCTTCCTCACGGCCGCATCGCGGTCGTGGCGGGCCCGAACGGTGCGGGCAAGTCCACGTTGCTCAAGGCGGTGGCGGGCACCGTGCGACCGACCTCCGGCCGGGTGCGCATCGAGGGCAGGGACGTCACCCGGTGGTCCCACGCCCGCAGACTCCGCAACGGCGTGGCCTGGGTGCCCGAGGGCCGGCTGCTCTTCGACGACCTCAGCGTCCGGGAGAACCTGCGCATGTCGGCGTACATGGCGGGCATCCCGAAGTCGGGTTTCGCCGACCGGCTCGCGAAGGTCATCGAGGTGTTCCCCGACCTCAAGGACTGGCTGCGGCGTCCCGCGGGTCAGCTCAGCGGGGGGCAGCAGCAGATCGTCGCCGTCGCGCGCGCCCTGATCCGCGGCCCGCGGCTGATCCTGCTCGACGAGCCGTCGGTGGGACTGGCGCCGAAGGTGGTCGCCCGCATGGGCGAACGGCTGCACGCCATGCGGGAGATGGGGGTCGGGATCTGTGTGGCCGAACAGAACGTCGCCTGGCTGGCCGGTATCGCCGACCAGGTCCACGTGCTGACCGGCGGGCGGATCACCGGCGGGGTCGACCCGGCGCTGCTCCGCTCGCGCGACTTCCTCCGGGAGGCGTACCTCAGTGTCTGAACCTGCAGTTCCAACGCCTGCTCCGGTGTCCGATCCGGCGGCGCGGACGGGATCGGCGCCGGTGGGACGGGACGACCGGCTGAGCGCCGACGTGGTGGTGCTCGGCGGAGGCATGGCGGGCATGACCGTGGCCGCGACGGCCGCCCAGGCGGGGGCGTCGGTCGTCGTCGTGGACGTCGCCGACCGGCCCGGCGGCTCCGCGGCCCTGTCGGAGGGCTACGTGTGGACCGCGCCCTCCGCCGAGGTGTTCACCGAACAGGACCCCGGCGGCGACGTCGAGCGGTTCGGCGCGATGCTCGAGGGCCTGCCCGAGGCGTTCGCGTGGGTGGAGAGCCTCGGTGTCCAGGTGGGCCCGCAGCTGAGCGGCATCCTCGGCTTCGGGACGGGACGGCAGATCGACGTCCTCGGCTACCTGCGTCGCTGCAGGGGACTGGTGGAGGGCGGCGGCGGGTGGGTTCTGCCGAGCACGGAACCGGTCCGGCTGCTGCGCGACGCGGACGCGGTCACCGGTGTGCGGGTGCGCGAGGCGGGCGACGGCTCCGGGGAGACGATGGAGATCGAGGCGCCCGCCGTCGTCCTGGCGACCGGCGGGTTCCAGGCCGACCCCGAGGCCAGGGAGGAGCTGCTCTTCCCCGGCGCGGGCCGGCTGGTGCTGCGGGCGAGCCCGTACGGCCGCGGCGGCGGACTGCGGCTCGGCACCGCGGCCGGCGGCGACCTGACCGGGCCGACCGACGGTTTCTACGGTCACCTCGTCCCGTACCCCATCGAGGACTTCGCCCCGAAGGACTTCGCCCTGCTGGCCCAGTACCACAGCGAGCACGGGCTGCTGTTCGGGCGCGACGGGCGCCGCTTCACCGACGAGTCCCTCGGCGACCACGTCAACACCGAGCTCGTCGCCCGGCGCGGCACGGCGCTGCTGCTGATCGACGAGCGGATCCGCCGCGAGCAGGTCCTGCGCCCGTTCATCCCGGGGATGGACGCGGTCGACAAGATGGCCGAGGCCGGGGCACGGGGCGCGCACTACGCCACCGGGCCGACCGTGGCGGACGTGGCCTCCGCGGCGTCCGCGTGGGGCTATCCGGCTTCCCTGATCGAACGCGGGGTCGCCGAGTTCAACGCGGCGGTCCGGCGGGGGACCTGCGACCGGCGGTATCACCGGATGCCGCTCACCGAGCCGCCCTTCGCCGTCCTGGAGGTTCAGGCGGCGATCACCTTCACCTACCGGGGACTGGCCACCGACGTCGACGGACGCGTGCTGGGCGGCGGGCGGCCCGTGCCGGGCCTGTACGCGGCCGGTGTCGACGCGGGCGGCCTCAACGTGCGGGGGTACACCGGCGGCCTCGTCCGCGGGCTCGTGCTGGGCCGCCGCACGGGCCGGGCCGTCGTGTCCGGGTGAGACGGCCGGGTCCCACCGTCACCCTCGCGGTCCACGGCGACCGTCTTGAGACACAAGGAGCATCGGGTGGAAGAATCCATCGACATCGCAGTCATCGGTTCCGGAGGCGGCGGGCTCGTCTCGGCCCTGACCGCGGCGACGCACGCGGTCGCGCCCGTCGTCTTCGACTCGGCCGCCCAGGTCGGCGGGACGTACGCCTACTCGACCGGCCTGATCTGGGCTCCCGCCACGACCCGCGCCGCCGAGCTCGGTCTGTCCGACAGCCTCGAGGAGGGGCTCGCGCACATCCGCCGTCTGAGCGCGGGCCGTCACGACGACGACATCGCCGCCGCCTACATCAGGGACCTCGCCGAGGCCCTCGACTTCCTCGCGGAACGGCACGGCGTGCCCTACGAGGTCGTGCGGAACTACCCCGACTACTACAGCGAGCTGGAGGGAGGCAAAGCGGAGGGGCGTTACGTCGCCTCGCCGGTGTTCGACACCGCCGCCCTGCCGCCCGAGTGGCGGGACCGGCTCGTCCGCTCCCCGATCTACGAACGCACCCCGACCTCGTGGCCCGAGGTCCAGAGCTGGGGCGGCTTCGGCACGGTCGGCCGCTGGGACCACGACCTGCTGGCCCGGCGCAGGAAGGAGGGGTGGGTCGGATTCGGCACGGCCACGATCGCGTCGCTGCTCAACGCGGCCGTCCGGGCGGGCGTCGACATCCGTCTGCGTCACACGCTGGTGTCGCTCGACCGGACCGGCGGCGGCTGGAAGCTGGGCTTCGACACCCCGGACGGGCGCGTCGACGTGCGGGCCCGCGCCGTGATCTTGGCCACCGGCGCCTACGACTGGAACGACCGGCTCCAGAAGCAGTTCGACCCGCACCCGGCGCCCGTGTCCGTCGGCATCCCCACCGTCGACGGCGGCGCGATCACCCTGGCGCTGGAGGCCGGGGCCTCGTTCGCGGTGGTCTCCGGGCAGATCCTGGTGCCCTCGGTGCACATGCCCGGCGAGGTCTTCAACGGCAAGCCGCTGCGCCGTCTCCTGGTCCGCGAGCCCGCGTTCCCCGGGAGCCTGATCGTGAACCAGAAGGGCGTCCGGTTCTGCGACGAGTCGTTCTACCGCGACATCGTCTCGGGCATGACCCGGTTCGACGTCAAAACGCAGACCTACCCGAACCTGAAGGCCTTCCTCGTGTTCGACCAGGAGTGGAAGGACAAGTACACCCTCGGCTCCGTGCCGCCGGGCGTCGTTCCCGACTGGATGCCGCACGCCCCCGACGCCCGCCGACTCGCCTCGCAGATCGGCGTGCCCGCGGGTGCGCTCGAAACCACCATCGCCGCCTACAACGTGCCCGCCGCCCGGGGTGAGGATCCGCAGTTCGGACGCGGCACGACCCTCTACTCCCGCAACAACGGCGACGCGGACGTCACAC
Source organism: Spirillospora sp. (assembly GCA_036564055.1). GTDB lineage: Bacteria > Actinomycetota > Actinomycetes > Streptosporangiales > Streptosporangiaceae > Spirillospora. The sequence goes on along the minus strand of DATCLF010000212.1, from coordinate 4,765 downwards.
CGAACCCCTGTGTCCGGCCCCTGGAGGGCATGTTGTACGCGGTGCCGGTGGAACTGGCGACGGTCGGCGGCAGCGCCGGACTCCGGTTCGACACCCGCGCCCGGGTTCTGGACTGGCGTGACCGTCCCATCCCGGGGCTGTACTGCGCGGGCAACGCGGGCGCCGGCCTGGTGGAGGGCTTCTGGTACAACAGCGGCATCGCCAACGGCCGCGCGTTCGCGTTCGGCTACCGCGCCGGCCTGGACGCGGCGACGACCCTCGCCGGACGATCCTGATCGTTTGAGCCGGACGCGGAGTCCCGTCGGGCACGAGTGCTCAGGACGGGTCAGGGGTCCTGCCGGCCGGCGTGCCGTGCCAGGGCGGCCTCGTATCCCCGCAGGGCGGCGATGACCGTTGCGCGCTCGGCGGGGGTGAGGCCGCGCATGACCTCCTCCCAGGCGGAGGCGCTGCCCGACAGCCATTCGCGGATGGCCGCGGCGGCGTCGGGCGCGATGGCGACGATGCGGCGACGGCGGTCGGCGGGGTCGGGCGTGCGCTGCAGGACACCCGCCCGCGCCAGCTCGCTCACCATGAGGCTGACGGTCGTCGGGGCCACCTCCAGCCGGTCGGCGAGCTCGTTGACGCTGGCCGGGCCGTCGTACTCCAGGTGCGCCAGAAGCGCCAGGTGGCGCGGGGCCAGATCCATTTCCCGCAGCGCCTCGGGCACGGGCATGCGCTTGGCGCGGCCGACGATCCGGGGAATGAGCAGCAGCAGGGTGCGGACCGCCTCCTCGACGGCCGGGCCGCCCGGATCGGTGGACATCGGTGACCACCCCAATTACTTTTGTATCTAAAGCCTTTATCCTTAAAGAGAACGGGGATCACTGTGCCGCATCTGACCGTCCACCTTCCAGAGAACAGGCTGTCGGGCAGGGAGGCCGAGCTGGTCGAGGCGCTCACCGAAGCGGTCGTCGACGTCTACGGGGAATGGGCCCGGGAACTGGTGGGCATCCGCCTGGCAGGCGTCCCAGAAGGGCGATTCGCGCAGGGCGGCGAGGCGGTCGACACCGGCGCCTCGGTGACGCTCGGCGTCCGCGCCGGCCTGTTCGACCGCCCGGACGCCGACACGCTCACCGAACGCCTCGGCGCCGGCCTCACCGACGCGATCAGCGGCGTGCTCGGCGAGGACTTCCGCGCCGGGACCATGGTGGAGCTCGTGGCGTCCCCGCCGGAACGGACCTTCGTCGGTGGCGTCCGCGCTGCGTAGTTTTTGCTGTTCATTGGGTCTTTGGTACCGTCTGTCGGACTTCGACGGCGCCGGTGAGGCGCCGTGGTCATCGACCCGTGTCCGCATCATCGGCGGCCCGGCGGTGAGCCGGGCCGGGTGACGGCGGCGACGCCGAGTCCGCGCTTCGCGCGGAGCCGGGGAACCAGTGCGAGCGACGCTCGGGCCCGTCCTGCCCGTGCCGCCTCGCGGGGGTGAATCGACGCCTTCTCGCCACGTGCGACGGGCGTCGTAGGGCGACTTCCACGCCCGAACCCGTCAGCTAACCCGGTAGGCGGCATGGAAGGAGCAGACTGCCGTGAACGGCCGGCACCGCAAGAACAAGACCGATCTCGCGCCGATCCTGAGCGTCGTCCTCGCCGGCGCCTTCGCCGGGGCCGTGGCCCTGGCGCCGCTCGACGGGGCATCGGACGACGCCGCGACGCCGGTCGCGGCCAAGGACCGGCGGACGTCCCGGCACGCCGACCGCGGCGAGCGGGGGGAGGCGTCCGGACGCGCCGAGAAGAACGAGAAGAAGGAGAACAAGCCGGCGGAGCCGCCCGCCGACTGCGACCCCGCCGACGCCTCGAAGCGCGACCACCCCAACGGCCGCATCCCGTCCGAGGCGCTGTGCCCGCTGCCGGGGGACGGGGAGTCCCTCCGGGCCGACGCCGCCCTGGCCTTCTACGAGCTCAACAAGGCGTACCACAGGCGCTTCGGGACCGACATGTGCGTGCGCAGCTCTTACCGCAGCTACGAGAAGCAGAAGGAGCTGTACGAGAGCATGCCCGCGGGGATGGCGGCGCGTCCGGGCAACAGCAAGCACGGCTCCGGCATCGCCCTCGACCTGTGCGGCGGCGTCCAGAACGACCGCTCGCCGCAGTTCGCGTGGCTGGAGGACAACGCCGGCGAGTACGGCTGGATCCATCCCGCCTGGGCCTACAGCAGCCCGCACGAACCGTGGCACTGGGAGTTCACCGGCTCCGGACGCCGATAGCCCGGCTACCCCTGGCGGACGAAGCCGTGGCGGGCCAGGAGCTCGACGAGACGGTGGCCGGTCGGGGTCAGCACCCGTCCCGAGCCGTGGCAGGTCCCGCAGCGCTCCTCCTCCGGTCCTTCCGGCCGCGACCTCATGTGCTCCTCGATCGCCCGCTCGATCGCGGCGACGATGGTGGGCTCCGTGCCGGACGTCCCGGCTCCGCCCGCCCCCTGGCCCGGGGCGCCCGGCCGGGCCGGGCCGTTCCAGGCCGGCTGGTGCGGGGCGTTCTCGGGCGTCATGTCGGCGGCCATGCGCGCCGCCTGCGCGACCCGCGTCAGCTCGTCGGCCTGCCGGTGCCACGTCCGCCACTGCTCGCGCATGACGCTGCCCGTGCCACCGCAGGTTCCGCAGCCGGTCTCCAGGGCGTCCAGGAACCGCGCCCAGGGGTCGGCCGGCCCGGTCACCTCGCCGTTCATGGGACGCGTGCCCTCTCGGTGCGGCGTCCGCCGCATTCCCGAGGCGCGCGTTCCGGCCGGTCTCCCACGGCAGGTCGTACGCAGATCGCCGACCCGCGGTTCGAACCCGGGCCGCGGCGTGCCCCGGGGGCGGCGGGCGGAGCGATGACTTTCCGTTCCCCGGACGGTCCAAAGGACAGGCGCGGCGGCACGAGGGGAACGTCGATGCACGAGCGGACGAGCGGGCCCTGTCCCGGCCGGACCGGCCGGGGGCTGCTCGAGCGTGCGGTCGGTTTCGCGTTGACGTCGATCCAAGGAGTCACGCCGGAGATGCTCCCACGCCGGACGCCCTGCGCGTCATGGGATCTCGGGATGCTGCTGTCGCACTTGCGCGACTCGCTGGAGGCGCTGCGCGAGGGCGCGTCGCTCGGCCGGGTGGCGGCGGCGCGTCCGGCCGGGGACGGCGACCCGGTGTCGGCCGTGCGGGTGAGCGCCGTCCGCCTGCTGCTGGCGCCGGATCCGCCGCACCGGGTCGGGGTCGGCGATCTCTGGCTGGAGGGGGAGCTCATGAACGTCGCGGGCGCGGTCGAGGTGGCGGTGCACGCCTGGGACGTAGCGCAGGCGTCGGGGGAGCGGCGGCCCGTGCCGACCGGGCTGGCGGACGACCTGCTGCGGCTCTGCCCGCTCGTGGTGCCCGTGCCGCGCCGTCCGCTGTTCGCCGAGCCCGTCGACGCGGACCCGGGCGGCGGCGCGGGCGAACGGCTCGTCGCCTACCTCGGGCGGCGCCCGCTGCGCTGAGAAGTGACCCGGCTCAAGGAGGATGCGGCGACCCCGCGAAGCCGGAAGAATCGGGCGCCAGTCGTCGAGGGGAGAAGCCGTGAAGTCGTACGGTCGTCACCCGTTGCCGGAGGTCCGGGAGCGCATCCTCACGCTGATCGGCACGGGGCAGTACATCCCCGCCATCAAGCTCGTCCGCGAGGTCACGGGACTCGGGCTCAAGGACGCCAAGGACTACGTGGACGGCTTGAAGGGCGAGGCGTACGCCAGGGTGATCCCACCGGACGTCGAGGGCAAGGCGCGGTCCCTGCTCGCCGAGGGCCGGCGCAAGGACGCGGTCAAGCTGGTCCGCGCGGAGACCGGCCTCGATTCCAGGGGCGCGAAGGACTACGTCAAGATGCTGCAGGCCGGGCTCCTGCCCGCGGCGTCCGCCTCGGGCGAGTCCTCGTCGAAGCCGAGTCCGTGGGGGCGGGGCACGCTGTCGGACCGCGTCAGGGCGATGAAGCGGCTCGGTGACCACGAGTCGGCCATCGCGATGGTCTGCGCTGAGACGGGCATGAACCGGGACGAGGCACGCACCTTCGTCGACGCGCTCCGCTGACGGAGCCGCCCGGCCGGTGCGCCGGGTCCCGTGATTCCTCGTTCCGGGAAAAGTCTCGCCATTTCCCGGCGGACGGTGCCTGATCGCAAACCGGACTATTGCCCAGGAATTGCATTCCTGTCGTTGTTCCGGTGGCCGTTCCGCCGGTTCTCGTGCTGCGCGAAATCCGCCTTCCTGCAGCGCTCAAGGTTGTGATCTTCCCAGGTGATGGCCTGGTTTTGCCGTGCGCAGGCCATTGCTCGGGCGGCGTCGCGGGCCCGTGTTTCGCCATGTCCGCGCCGGGCAGTGCGAACTGATGATGATCTCCACCGGTGCAGGGGGCACGAGGGGATGAATTGCGCATGATCGAGGGTCTGCGATGAGCGAGCCGCCCGAACTCGGCCTCGACCTGCTCGGCATCGAGGCGGAGACGTTCGCGGCGACGCCGACGCTGAACCTGCGGATCGGCCTGCGGCGGCTGGACGGCGGGCCCGTCCAGTGCGTCCTGCTCACCACGACCGTCACGATCGCGGCGGCGCGGCGCTCCTACGACGACGTCGAGCGGGAACGGCTCGCCGGCGTGTTCGGCGAGCAGGATGGCCGGGAGAGGGAGCCGCACGGGCTGACCTGGGGCCGGATCGGCGCGACCGTGCCGACGTTCCGCGGCCGGACGGAGGTGACGCTCGCGCTGCCGTGCGGACACGACATGCAGGTGGCGGCCGACCGGTACC
>DATCLF010000211.1:0-2517 GCA_036564055.1 Spirillospora sp. | reverse complement strand
GGCGGCCAGGGCGGACGCGGCGTCGGCGCCGAGGTCGAGCACGCCCGTCCCGCCCGCCCGCGCGACGGCCACGGCGAGATGGGGGGCGGGACGGCCGAACGGGGTGACCCCGATGATCTCGGCCCGGACCCGGTCGTGCGGCCCTCGTCCGTACTCGCCCGTATCCGCCGTCATGCACTGCCCCCCGACGTCGCGTCCCGGCCCCCGCCGGGACCCCGGACCGGCCGCACCGGACCGTGCGGCCCGGAGCGGCATGCACTCACGGTGCGCAACACTACGGTCGGTGGCGGGCCGGTCACCGGGACGACACACCCGGGTGCGCTGCGAAGGCGGCACCGCAAAGAACTTTGGAACGTCCCTTGACGTGCCGCAGACGCGCGCGAGACCCGGACGGGACCTCAGACGAGACGGGGCCTCAGACGGGGACGGTGAAGCGCTGCGGGCGGATGCCGTGCCTGACGATGCCCTCGTCCAGCCACCGGTCCAGGTGACGCCACGTGGTCGTCTTGGCCGACGGCCCGGTCAGCACGCCGAGGTGCCCGCCCGACGCGACCTCGAAGCGCACCTGCGGCGCCCCCTCCAGCAGCCGGATGAGGGGCAGGACGGCCCGCACGGGCGCGAGAAGGTCGCCGCGTCCCGCGATGGCCAGAACCGGTACGCGGACCCCGCCGAGACCGACCCGCCGGCCCTTGATCTCGACGCCGCCGCGCATCAGCGCGCCGTCCCGCAGAAGGGACCGGTACATCTGCCGGGCGACGCGTTCCGGATAACCGATCATGAGGCCCGCGAAATGATCGACGGCCTCGATCTGCGCCAGGAATTCGGCGTCGTCGAGATTGGACAGGATCCGCCAGGGACGCAGCACGTGCTTTTCTATTTCACCGACCCTGCGGAGCCGTTTCATCAACGGCCGGGGAATGCCGCCGGCCATCATTCCGAGCAGGTCCGCCTCGGTGCCGCGGGTCAGGGCGAGCAGGGGACGCAGCGGCGCCGCGGACCGCACCGCGCCCCCGTCGACGGGCGCGGCGATCACGGCGACGGACGCGATCGGCAGCCGCGGGTCCGCGGCGGCGGTGAGCAGGGAGAAGATCCCGCCGAGGCACCAGCCGACGAGCTGCACCGGCTGGCCGCCCGCGTCGCCGCTGACCGCCCGGATCGCGGCCGGCAGCACCTCCCCGACCCATCCGTCGAGGCCGGGGTCGCGGTCACCGTCCCGGACGGGCCCGTAGTCCAGCAGGTAGGAGAGCCGTCCGGCGCGCACGACGTGCTCGGCGAGGCTGCATCCGCGGCGCAGGTCGTAGCAGCGAGCAGGGGCGGCCGGCGGGGGGACGAACAACACCGGGGGCCCCGCCGGCACCACCCCCTCCGGGGGCCGGTACCGGTACACCGACCGCCGCGGTCCTTTTTCGATCATTTCCGCCGGCATCGGGCGGAGATCGGCGACCTGCCCGCACAGCGCCAGCCGCAGCAGATTGGATGTCGCGGCTCGCATGCCCCGTGGGGAGAGGATCATTTCGACATCATCCATCCGCATTCGACGACCAACGCCGGGCGGCGTCGACCCATGGCAGCCGGTCCTCCGTTCGGACCGCTCGAAGCATTCCTACACCGGCCGGCGCGCGGCAATATCACCGCGCTGTGAACCCTCCGTTAATTCGGACTGACGGCGCCGCCGGTATCGAGACCGTTTCTTCGCGGCGGCCGTCGCGGGAGGGCGCGGCCGCGACCGGCCCCGCTCGTCACCGGCGGGGAGTCACCGGCGGGTGGTCACCGGCGCCGCCCGAACGGGCCGTCCCACGGGCCGTCCGCGGCGAACGGACGCGAACCCGCCACCATGCCCGCCAGGAGCACGACCACGGCCGACCCGACGACGAGGTTCATCCCGGACGTCGCCAGCGCCGCGCCGAGGGAGCCGTTCAGCACGAGCGGCAGGGCCGTCAGCAGCGCGACGGCGATGCCCCCGATCCACGCGAACGCCCGCACCGGACGCGCCGCCGTGACGAGCAGCACATGCATGAGCGCCGTCGCCTGGATCGTCCCCGCCAGCACGCACAGCGCGTAACTGGCCGCGGCGGCCTCGGCGGCGGTCGCGTCGCCCGCGAACACCGGCACGTCCACGCCGGCCATGGTGCGCAGCCCGACCACCGCGGCGAACGCCAGCACCGCACCCGCGACCGCGGCGGACCCGCCGGTCCACCACAGCGTGCGCAGCGGAGGGTCCGTCCCGTCGGCGATCTCGTCGTGCAGCGCGACGAACTCCTCGTACCGCCGCGCCGGGGCCTCTGCCGGTTGCCGCCGCGCCGTGGAGGGGCACTGGAACGACCGCTCCCACGGCCGTGGCGCTAGGCGGCCGGCGTGCCTGCCCGGCAGGCCGCCGGAGTACCGCCCGAAAGACGAATCGGGCATGTTCCCTCCCCCGGTGCAACGTAGAAGTGCTACCCGGCCCCGGACGGGGGAACTCCCCCAAGCCCACCATTTTGCTGACGTTTGGCCGCGTTACCCCACACACAAGGGTCC
>DATCLF010000210.1:0-5329 GCA_036564055.1 Spirillospora sp. | reverse complement strand
CAAGTCCTACGACCTGGCGCTGTTCGGCGGCGGTGACTACGCGACCGAGCCGTCGGCCGTCGCGGACATCACCGCGTGCGACCTGGCCTACCCGGCGGGCGGCAACGTGGCGCACTTCTGCGACCCGGAGCTGGACGAGCTGATGGGGAAGGCCGACGCGGCCGGCGACCCGGAGGAGCGCGCCGGCCTGTTCAAGCGGGCCGCGAAGGTCGAGAACGAGCAGGTCCCGTACCTGTGGCTGTACAACCCGAACACGATCTGGGCGCACCGGTCGCGGCTGTCGGGCTTCGAGCCGTGCGGGCTGCCGACCAACGAGGTCGGGTTCTGGGACTTCGCGAACTGGAAGCTGAGCTGACCGGCCCCGGGCCGGGGGCGTGCGGCGGGGCGCCGTCCGCGGCCCCGGCCCGGTCCGCACCGGCGAGAGGAGGTGAGGCGTGGCGGCGTACGTCATCCGGCGGCTGCTGGTGAACGCGCTGGTGTTCGTGCTGATCAGCATCGGGATCTTCGTGCTGGTGCGGGTCGCGCCCGGCGACCCGGTCCGCATGATGGTGGACCCCGAGCAGATGCGCGGCGGCGGCGCCGAGTTCATCGAGGCGAAGCGGCGCGAGCTGGGGCTCGACCGGTCCATCGTCGTCCAGTACGGCACCTGGCTGTCGGGGGTGTTCCACGGCGACCTCGGCTACTCCTACGTCGGGAATCGCCCGGTCACGGCCGTGCTCGGTGAACGGCTCGGGCCCACCCTCCAGCTCATGGGCGCGGCGCTGGCGGTCGCCCTGGTGATGTCGGTCGTGCTCGGGGTGGCGGCGGCGGTGCGCCGCAACACCTCGGTGGACTACGGCGCGACCGTGCTCAGCCTGGCGGCGGTGTCGGTGCCGCCGTTCTTCCTCGGCATCGTCGCGATCTACCTGTTCTCGCTGAAGTGGGGGGTGCTGCCGTCCTCGGGGATGACGACGCCGGGCGGCGGCGGGGCCGCCGACCAGCTCCGCCACCTGGTCCTGCCGGGGCTGATCCTGGCGTTCGTCACGGCCGGGCCGTTCACCCGCTACGTGCGCGGCGGCCTCGTGGACGAGCTGGGCGCGGACTACGTCCGGACGGCCGAGGCGAAGGGCGCGTCGCGGTCCCGGGTGGTCCTGCGGCACGCGCTGCGCAACTCCCTCATCCCGCTGATCACGGTGGTGATGTACCAGATCCCGCAGATGCTGGCGGGCGCGGTGGTGATCGAGCAGGTCTTCGCCTGGCCGGGCATGGGGCAGCTCGCGGTCAGCTCGATCGGCCAGCAGGACTACCCGGTGATCGTCGGGTTCGCGCTCTACGTGGCGGTGCTGGTGCTGCTCTGCAACCTGGTCGCGGACCTCCTGTACGCCGTCGTCGACCCGAGAGTGAGCCTGCGATGAGCGCGAAGCCCGCCGGAGCGGCCGGCATGAGAAAAGAGAGGACGAGCGGCGCCGGAGCGAGCGGCGACAGGAGCGGCGGCACGCCGTTCCCGGCGAAGGAGGGACCGGTCGGCGGCGCGTCGCCCCGGGCGCGGGCGGTGCGGAGGTTCCGCCGCAACCGGCTCGCCGTCGCGGGGACGGTCGTGCTCGGCGCGGTGGTCCTGCTGTCGCTGCTCGCGCCGCTGCTCGCCGGGCCGCCGAACGCCGTGGACCTGGACGCGGTGCGGCAGGGCCCGTCCGGCGCGCACTGGTTCGGGACCGACACCTCGGGACGCGACGTGTTCGCGCGCACCCTCCACGCCGGGCGGGTGTCGCTGATGGTGGGGCTGACCGCCGCGCTCTGCGCCGTGATCGTCGGCACGCTGTTCGGTGCGGTCGCCGGGCTGTTCGGCGGCGTGGTCGACAACGTGATCATGCGGGTCGCCGACATCGTCATGTCGTTCCCGACCGTGGTGGTGATCCTCGTCCTCGCCGGGATCGTCGGGCCGAGCGTGACCGTGCTGATCATCGCGATCGGCGCCACCCAGTGGCCGGTCGCGGGCCGGGTGGTGCGCGGGGTGACGCTGTCGCTGCGCGACCGGGAGTACATCCAGGCCGCCGAGGCGTCCGGGGCGAACGCCTGGTGGCTGATCCGCAAGCACATCGTGCCCGCGGCGCTGCCGCCGGTCACGGTGACCGGCACCCTGGCCGTCGCCCAGGCGATCATGATGGAGACCACGGCGTCCTTCCTCGGCCTCGGCGTCCAGCCGCCGCAGGCGAGCTGGGGGAACATGCTGAACGACGCGCAGAACCTGACGCTGATCCAGACGATGCCGTGGCTGTGGCTGCCGCCGGGCATCGCGATCGCGGTGACGGTCCTGGCCGTCAACTTCGTCGGGGACGGCCTCCGCGACGCCGTCACACCGGGAGGGCGCACATGACCCCGCCGACCGGGACCCCGCCCACCGGGCGCGGCGCGCATGACCGGCCGCTGCTGGAGATCGAGGATCTGGTCGTCGAGTTCGACGGCGACGAGGAGACCGTCCGGGCCGTGGACGGCGCCGGGTACACGGTCGCGCGGGGCGAGACGCTCGGCGTGGTCGGGGAGTCGGGGTCGGGCAAGAGCGTCACCGCGATGTCCGCGCTCGGCCTGATCAAGCCGCCCGGCCGGATCGTGTCGGGGCGGGTCGTGTTCGACGGGGCCGACCTGCGCGCGATGCCGCCGCGGGAGCTGCGCGCGCTGCGCGGCGGCCGGATCGCGATGATCTTCCAGGATCCGATGACCGCGCTGAACCCGGTCATGACGGTCGGCGCGCAGATCTGCGAGGCGCTGCGGCTGCACCAGAAGGGCATGTCGCGGGCGCAGGCCCGCAAGCGGGCGGCCGAGCTGCTGGAGCTCGTCGGGGTGCCGGGCGCGGAGCGGCGGCTGAAGCAGTATCCGCACGAGTTCTCCGGCGGCATGCGGCAGCGCGCGATGATCGCGATGGCGATCGCCAACGACCCGGACCTGCTGATCGCCGACGAGCCGACCACCGCGCTGGACGTGACCGTCCAGGCCCAGGTGCTGGACCTGATCCGGCGGACCCGGCGGGAGACCGGCGCGGCGACCGTGCTGATCACCCACGATCTCGGGGTGGTCGCCGAACTGGCCGACCGGGTCGTGGTGATGTACGCGGGACGGGTCGTCGAGGAAGGCCCGGTCGCGGAGATCTTCGACTCGCCCCGGCACCCGTACACGCGGGGACTGCTGGACGGCATGCCCGACCTGGACGGCGACGTCGGCGACCTGACCCCGATCCCGGGGTCCCCGCCGACCCCGGGGGAGGTCCCGGACGGCTGCGCGTTCGCGCCGCGCTGCCCGATGGTGCGGGACAGGTGCCGTGCGGAGCGGCCGGAGCTGCTGGCCTGCGGCGCCGGGCGCCGGAGCGCCTGCCATTTCCACCACGAGCTCGCGGGGGAGGGGACGACCGATGCCTGAGCCGGAGAAGGCGGCGCGGCCGGAACCGGACGAGGTCCTCGGCGTCGCGGGCCTCACCAAGCACTACCCGGTGCGGTCGGGGCCGCTGCGGCTGCGGACCGGCGTCGTCCACGCGGTCGACGGCGTCGACTTCTCGCTGCCGGCGGGGCGGACGCTCGGCCTGGTCGGCGAGTCCGGCTGCGGCAAGACGACCACGGGACGGATGGTCGTCAGGCTCCTGACCCCGACCTCGGGGCGGATCACCGTGTCCGGGCGGGACGTGACCGGCGCGCGGGGCGCCGAGCTGCGCGCCCTCCGGCGCGACCTGCAGATGGTGTTCCAGGACCCGTACGCGTCGCTGTCGCCGCGGATGACCGTGCACGACATCGTCGCCGAGCCGCTGCGCGTGCAGGGCCGCTACGAGGACGGGGGCGCGCGGCGCGTGGCCGAGGTGCTCGACATGGTCCGGCTGGCGCCCTCGCACGCCCGCCGGTACGCGCACGAGTTCTCCGGCGGGCAGCGCCAGCGCATCGGCATCGCCCGCGCGCTCGCACTCGGCCCGAAGGTGCTGGTGCTGGACGAGCCGGTCAGCGCGCTGGACGTGTCGATCCAGGCGCAGATCGTCAACACGCTGCGGGAGCTGCAGCGCGAGCTGGGCGTGGCGTACCTGTTCATCTCGCACGACCTGTCGGTGGTGCGGCACGTCTCGCACGAGATCGCCGTCATGTACCTCGGGAAGATCGTGGAGCGCGGCACCCGGGAGGAGATCTTCCGGAGCCCCGCGCACCCGTACACGCAGGCGCTGCTGTCGGCGGTGCCGCGCCCGCGGCCCGGCGCGCGCGGCGGGCGTGAGCGGATCATGCTGACCGGCGACGTGCCGAGCCCGATCGACCCGCCGTCCGGCTGCCGGTTCCGCACCCGGTGCTGGAAGGCGCGGGACGTCTGCGCCACCGAGACGCCGCCGCTCGTCGAGCGTGACGGCGTCGGCCATCCGGTCGCCTGCCACTTCCCCGAACCCGTCGACGTGCTCGCGGCGACCTGACCGCGCCCGCAGACCCCGGCCCCTGACCCGACCCGCACCAGAGGAGACACCGTGCACGATCCAGACCAGCGACTGAGCGCCGCCGCCACCGAACCGGGGCCCGCGGGGGACCGCCCGGCGGTCCTCGCGGCGCGCCGCTCCGGCACCGCACTGATCGCCTCCGGGCAGGTCGCCGTCCGCGGCGGAAGGCTCCTCGCCGAGGGCCGTGTGGGCGAGGACGTCCCCCTCGACGTGGCCCGCGCCTGCGCGCGGCAGTGCGCCCGCAACGTCCTCACCGCCGTCCAGGGCGAGCTGGCCGGCGAGGGCGGCCTCGCCGCGGTCGAGCACGTCGAGTCGGTGTCGGTGTGGGTGGCGTCCGCGCCGGGCTTCACCGATCAGCACCTCGTCGCCGACGCGGCGACGGAGCTGTTCACGGAGGTGTTCGGCGACGCCGCCGGGCGGCACGCGCGGGTCGCGCTCGGCGTGGCCGCGCTGCCGACCGGCAGCCCGGTCGAGGTGGGGGCGACGTTCCGCCTGCGGACGGGACCGGCGTCGTGATCGATCTGCTCATCACGGGCGGGACGCTCGTCGACGGCACCGGGACGGCCCCGCGCCGCGCCGACGTCGCCGTCGGGGACGGCCGGGTCACCGAGATCGGCGACCTGGCCGGACGTCCCGCGGTGCGCACGATCGACGCGACCGGCCATGTCGTGGCGCCGGGGTTCGTGGACGTCCACACCCACTCCGACCTGACGCTGCTGTCGTCCCCCGCGGCGCACAGCGCCGTCCGGCAGGGCGTCACGACCGTCGTGGTCGGCAACTGCGGTCTCGGCGTGACTCCCGTCGCGGGGCCGCCCGAAGGCGAGGGCGCCGGCTCCCGCGCTCTCCGGGACCACCGGGACGCGCTCCGCAAGGCCGCCGGCTACCTCGACCTTGACC
>DATCLF010000209.1:0-8101 GCA_036564055.1 Spirillospora sp. | reverse complement strand
GGGATGCCCGGCGCCGATCGCGCGGCGGATCACCTTCTCCCCCTCGGCGACGAAGAGCCCGTGCTCGGCCTCCAGGCTCTTGCGGAGGTTCACGTCCCGGAGCCTCACGTAGTCTGCGAGGCGCGGATCGTGGGCGTCGGTGACGGGGACCAGGCGGGCCATGGGTCAAGTCTGCCGGTGAACGCGAAGTGCGCCGTCCCGCACGGCCGCCCGCCCACGCGGCACACCCGCCATCGATGCACTATTTCGGGGCAATTGCTCCGTTCCGTGGCTTCTCGGGCGCAGATCGTAGTAGTTGGAGCAATGCCATGATCACTGAGACATGGCCCGATGACCTGCGTCATTATCGGTTTTGAGCCTTATGTAACCTCTGGCTCGTACTACTCCACTGCCGTGGGACATCGGCGGGTTCCTGGTGAAATCGAAAGGCAGGCCATGAGCGGACGTCATCCCAATGACATCCCTGAAGGGATGGGCGAGGGCGGGTATGACCCGTCCCGGCCTGTCTTCGGTCCGGCCAACGACGGGTCCTCCGACTGGTTCGGCACGCGGGACGACCAGGGGCGGTCGTTCGCCCAGCCGCCGTCCATCCCGCAGGGGGCGTCGGGCGAGACTCCGGAGTGGTTCACGCCGCGGCGGTCGGGTGAGCATCTCGGCCGGCGCCGCGGCGGCGGATACGAAGGCGGGCCGGAGGGCGGCGAGCGGCGGGAACCGCCCGGCGGCGCGTCGTCGCGTCTCGGCGGGGCGGACTACGGCGAGTACGACTCGATCCGCAGCTCCGACGGCGGCCCGTCCCGGTACTTCGGCGACCCCGGCGGGTACCGCATCGGCTCCGGCGACTCCGGCGGGTCCGGCGACTCGGGCGCGTCCGGCGACTCGGGCGGCCGCGGGGGCTCCGGCGGTTCCGGCGGGGAGTCCGGCGGATACGAGTACGGGCGCCGCAAGCGCAAGCGGAGCGCGGCCGCGCTGCTCGGGCCGATCGCCGGCGCCGTGGGCCTCGCGCTGCTGCTCGGCGTCGGCGTGTACGCGTTCGCCGAGAGCGGCGGATGCACGGGCGACGACGCGATCGACCTGTCGGTGGCGGCGGCGCCCGACATCGCGCCGGTCGTCGAGAAGGCCGCCAAGCGCTTCAACGACGGCTCCAGCGAGGTCGACGGCAGGTGCGTCAGGGCGACCGTGAAGAAGGTCGAGCCGTCGTCGGTGTCGACGCTGCTGTCCGGGCAGGGCGTGGTGAACGAGGCGAACGAGCGCCCGGACGTGTGGATCCCTGACTCCTCGCTGTGGATCTCGCTGGCCCAGGCGAACGGCGACGGGGAGCGGGTGGCGTCCACCAGGACCTCGGTGGCGACGAGCCCGATCGTCGTGGGACTGCCGCGGACGCTCGCGGAGCAGCTCCAGAAGCAGGGCATCACCGCCAACCCGTCCTGGGACAACCTGCTCAAGGCCGCCGGCGGCGTCGCGGGCGGCGCGGTGACCAAGAACCAGATGATCCCGGCCGGCGCGGTGCGGCTCGTCGTGCCCGACCCGATGCGCAACGCGGCCGGCATGGGCTCGCTGATGGTCACCAGCACGCTGCTGGCGAACGACCCGAACCGGGACTCGATCTTCACCGGGATCGTGCGGACCGTCCGGGAGAGCACCGTCCCCACGGTGGAGGCGGAGTTCGAGGCGTTCAACGAGAACACCGGCGGCAAGAAGCCGATCTCACTGTCGTCCGAGCAGGCCCTCTGGAAGTACAACCAGTCCAAGCCGCGGGAGACGGCGGTCGCGTTGTACCCGCTTGAGGGCACGCTCTCGATGGACTACCCGTTCACCGTCACCACCAAGGACGCCACCAAGCAGAAGGGCGCCCGCCTCCTGGAGAAGGCGATGCGCACCGAGGCCACCCGCGCCGACGTCCACGAGCACGGGTTCCGGACGCCGGACGGGAAGGCGCCCGAGGGCTTCGACCAGAAGGCCGGGGTCAGTCCCGCACGTCCGCGGCAGCTCCCGACGCCCAAGAGCGAGGACGTGGGCAGGGTCTTGCAGGCGTGGTCGAAGCTGTCGCTCGGCCTGCGCATCCTCACCCTGATCGACGTGTCCGGGTCGATGCTGGAGAAGGTCGGGCCGAACACCACGCGGCTGCAGGCCGTCGCCCAGATCTCGCAGGGCGGTCTCAGCATGATGTCGGACGACACCGAGCTCGGTCAGTGGCTGTTCTCGACGAACATGGACGGCGACCTGCCGTACAAGAAGGTCGTGCCGATCGGCCCGCTCGGCGAGCGGATCGGGTCCAACACGCGGCGCGGTCTCGTCCTGTCGACGCTGAACTCGATGCGGCCGAAGCCGAACGGCGACACCGGGCTGTACCGGACGATGCTCGCCGCGTACAAGCTCATGAACGACACCTACAAGCCCGAGTTCGGCAACTCCATCCTGCTGCTGACGGACGGCAAGAACGACGACGACGGCGGTCCGACCCTTCAGGAGACCCTGAAGAGGCTCAAGGCGATGCAGGACCCGAACAAGCCGATCCAGGTCAACATGATCGGTTTCGGCCGCGGCGTGGACGTCAACGAGCTGCAGCAGATCGCCAAGGCGACCAACGGCAACGTCCAGGTCGCCCAGACGCCGGACGAGATCAAGAAGATCTTCCTGAAGATGCTGTCCCGCCGCATCCAGTGATCTCCCCCGCGGGACACCCGGCCGTGCCCCGCCGGCGATCACGACCTGTGACCGGCACGGCGCGCGACGCGTCCGGAGGGTCACCATTCAGTGATCTTCCGGATGCGTCAGGTAGTTCTCCATTTTTCTCGGCACTGGGTGTCAACCAACCGCGAGGGCAGGCCGTCCAATCTCGTGGAGGCCCGACGGGGAGCGGGGCCGTCGGGCCTCCCAGCCCGCTCTCCCTCCCGGAACGCGACGGGGATGTGATCTTCAGCCGGGAGCGGACGGAGGCGAGCGGCCCGGCGTACGCCGGGAGACATGCCCCGGCCGGACGCGGAGAGCGCATCGTCTCCCCCCATCGGATCATCAGCCCGTCCCCGACGACGCGGACGAGGAATCCCGGAGAAATTCAGCCCGCTGGAGGACTCTGTGTCCGGTTGGCCCAGTCTCGACCGCGCCGACGACGAACGCCTCACGTATGACCTGGCGGAAGGCGACCCGAGCGCGCTCATCCAGGTCATGGACCGCTACGCAGCCCGCCTGTACGACTACTGTCACGCTCTGCTGCGCGACCAGGAGCAGGCGGCCGCGGCTCTGCACGACGCGCTCGTCGCCGCCTACGCCCACGTGCCCGGCCTGCGCGACCCCCACCGGTTCGGCGCCTGGCTGTACGCGCTCGTGCGGAGAGAGTGCATGCGGCGGTTGCGCGACCCGAACCGTCCCGCCGAGCGGCACGAGGCCCCCGAGGCCGAGGAAGGCTTCCTGGACGACGCCGAGCTGGCGCGACGCGACGAGGCGCGCCGGCTCGTCCACACCTCCCTGGCGGCGCTGCGCGGGCGCGAGCGCGAGGCCATGGACCTCATGCTGCGCCACGGTCTCGACCCGGCCGACATCGCCGGCGTCCTCGGCATGGACGTGCAGGAGGCCGCCGACTTCACCGGCAGGGCCCACGCCCGCCTCGACGCCGCGCTGACCGCGGCCTGCCTGGTCCGTGACGGCATGGAATGCCGCGACGCGGCGGCCCTGGCCGCCGGGGGCGGGGATCAGCTCCCGCCGCCGGTGATCCGCGAGCTGGCCGCCCACGCCGAGACCTGTGAGATCTGCGCGTCACGACGCGACCCGAACCTCTCCGCCGCGGGGCTGCTCCAGGTGATGCCCGTCGCGATGATGCCGACCGACCTGCGCGGCCGGGTCATGGCGACCGTCACCGACCCCGCGCTGGCCTCCGACGTGGAGTACATCGCCCATCAGGCCGGTCCGTTCGACGAGTGGGGCTGGCCTGTCAACGACGACAAGGCGGCCGGGGCGAAGACCTCCTCTGGCAAGCGCGGTCCCCGCGCGCTGTGGCCCGTGCTCGCCGCCGCGGCCGCCGTCGTGGTGATCGTGGCCGGGGCGTTCTACCTCCGGCCGGGCTCGTCGGGCGACAGGACCGACGCCCAGGGCTCCCCGAGCCCGTCCACGTCGGCCCCGGGCTCGTCCGAGCCGAGCGAGACCGAAGAGCCCACAGAGTCTCCGACGCCGACGCAGAGCTCGCCGACGCCCACCCCGTCCACGACCACGGCGACGCCGACCCCGACGCGGACCCGCCGCCAGGCGTCGCGGTCGTCGCGGCCGCGGCCGAGCCTCACGCGGCCGCGGACCGGGACGCTGCTGGTGGGCGGCTGCACGATCAGGGGTGTCGGCCCGGGGAGCTGCGGCCTGCCGATCCAGGCCGTGGGCGGCACCGTGACGTGGTCCGTGACGGGCACGTCGGGCGGCCTCAGCGCCGGCGGGGGCGGCACCCTCGCGAGCGGCCAGCGGGCCGTCGTCACCGTCAGCGGGAACTGCGTCCCGCCGGGCGGCGCCGGCACGGTCAGCTTCTCGACCGGGCAGAGCGGCACGGTGACCTTGGAGTGCGACGAGGACGACGACAGGGGCGGCCCAGGACGCCGCGGCTGAAACGTGACATAAATCACAATTTCGGTATTTGCATGCTGGCCGACAAGGCCAAACGGGCACGGCCCGTACCGATTCGGTCACGGATGTCTGACTCTCCGGAAGAAATCTCGCCGACTTGGTGGCAAGATCAGGCACTCGGAGCGACCGGCGGCGACCGGCGCTCACTCGGGGGCACGATCGACGACACCGACGACTGGGAGGGTTCGCGTGGCCGGTGAACCAGGGGCCGGGCAGAACGACGACGTCCGGCTCGCCAGCTCCCTGCGGGCCGGCGATGTCATCGCACTGACCGAGGTGTACGACACCTACGCGCCGTTCCTTTATGACTACTGCCACGGGCTGCTCCGGGACAGGGTCGAGGCCGCCGGGGCGCTGCGCAACGTCGTCGTCGCCGCCCGCGAGCACATCGACCGGCTGACCGAGCCCGAGCGGCTGCGCGGCTGGCTGTACGCGATCGCCCGCAAGGAGTGCATGCGGCGGCGCGACAGCCCCAACCGGCACACCGGGCAGGAGGCGCCGGAGGCCGACGACGACGACCTGACCGAGGAGCAGCGCGCCCGGCGCGAGGAGCGGCGCCTCCTCGCGCACAGCGCGCTCGCCGCGCTCAACGGCCGCCAGCGCGAGGCGATCGACCTGCTCGTGCGGCACGAGCTCGACGAGGTCGACCTGTCCGGCATCTTCGGGATGCCGCTGGAGGAGACCCTCGCGCTCGTCGAGAAGGCCAGCGAGGACCTGTCGGCCGCGATGCACGCCGCGCTCATCGCCCAGAACCACTGGAAGGACTGCCCCGGCGTCTCGGCCCTGACCGAGACGTGGCCGCTGTCCCCGCAGAACGCGGCGTCGCTCGTCCGGCACGTGGCGAGCTGCTCGACGTGCAAGGAGCACGAGACGCCGCCGCTGCAGCCCGACCGGCTGCTGTCGGTGCTGCCGATCGCGGCGCTGCCCGCCGACCTGCGGCTCGACGTGCTCACCGCCGCGACCGCCGAGGACCGCGCCGGCAACCGCCGCGCCATTGCCGCGTGGATCGAGCCGTTCGACGAGTACGGCTGGCCGCTGCCCTACGAGCCGACGCCGACGCGCGTCCGCGACCGTCCGGCCCGGCGGCGCGGCCCGCTGGTGGGCGCCCTCGCCGTGGCGGCGGGCGTCGTGGTGCTGTCGGTTGGGGCGATGTCGGCGCTCGGCGGCGAGGGCGGCACGAACACGGCCGGCGGTGACAAGGCGGCGCCCGGCGACAGCGGCGGACCGGTCGTCTCGGGGGCGCCCGAGGTCACGCCGACCGACCCGTCCCCCACGGCCACGTCCACGTCTCCGAGCCCGTCGAAGTCGCCGTCGAAGTCCCCTTCGCCGTCCAGGACGCCGTCGAGGACGGCCTCGTCCCGGGGACCGCTCCAACCGCCTCCGTCGACCGGCGGCGGTGGCGGCGGCGGCGGAGGTTCCGACAGCCCGAGCCCCGGCCGCCTGGCGGTCCAGGGCTGCTCGATGGGCGTCGCCCAGTCGTGCTCCGTCCGCATCACCGCCGTCGGCGGGCCCGTGACCTGGCAGGTGACCGGCACGTCCGGTGAGCTGAGCGCCGGCGGGAGCGGGCAGTTGGCGGCCGGTGAGGGCACGAGCGTGACCGTGCGCCGCACGAACGCCCTCTGCTTCGGCAGACGGACCGGATCGGTCTCGTTCGCGCCCGGCGGTTCCGCCAGCGTCTCCTACTGCTGAGACCCGCCCGATCAGACGGCGCCGGCGTCGAGGGTGCGGTGCGCGCGGTTCAGCAGGACGGGGACGCCCGCACCGATCTCCTCGAAGCCCTCGCCGACCGTCGCCTTCTGCAGATAGCGCGCGTGGATGCCCTCCAGGATGACCGCGAGCTTGAAGCAGGCGAACGCGACGTAGAAGTCGAGGTCGGCCAGATCGGCGCCCGTCAGCGCCGCGTAGCGGTCGCCGAACTCCCGCCGGGTGTAGAAGCCGGGCGCCGTCGTGATCGTGGCTCCCACGGGAAGCCGGTCCTCGTCGGCGGCCTCGGCCCAGTAGACGAGGGTCAGCCCGAGGTCGGACAGCGGGTCGCCGAGCGTCGACATCTCCCAGTCCACGACGGCGGCGATCTCGGGACGCGGTTCCAGCCTGGCGAGGGCGTTGTCGAGCCGGAAGTCGCCGTGAACGAGCCGCGCCGGGACGTCGCCCGGCATCCGCTCGGCGAGCCTGTCCACGAGCCGGTCGTACTCGGGCAGCTCCCGGGTCGCACCGGTGGCGAGGATCGCCTGCCGGGACCCCTCCCACTGTTTGCGCCAGCGCTTGAGCTGACGCTCCATGTAGCCGGACGGCCGGCCGAAGTCCTCCAGGCCGACGGCCTTCACGTCGACGGTGTGGATCGCGGCGAGCGCCTCCACCAGCGCCTCGCTGAGCTCCCGCGCCTGCTCCGGCGTCATGTCGGCGGCGTCCTCCCTGTTCCGGAGGACGCGGCCCTCGACGTAGTCCATGAGGTAGAAGCGAGCACCGATGACGTCCTCGTCGTCGCAGAACGCCAGGGTTTTCGGGACCGGGACCGCCGTCCCCTCTCCCAGCGCGGTCAGCACCCGATACTCGCGGCCCATGTCGTGGGCCGTGGGCAGGACGTGCCCGAGCGGCGGCCTGCGCAGCACGACGCGGCGGCCTCCCTCCAGGGTGATCGCGTACGTGAGGTTCGAGCGTCCGCCGGCGATCAGGTCGATCGCGCGGATGCGTCCCGACCCGGGCAGCTCGCGGGAAAGCCACTCCGCCAGGCGGGGGACGTCGATGCCGGGGACACCCGAGGGAAGCTCTGCGTCAACGGTCATGACGCCCTATTAGAACGCGACTCGGTCCGCGCTGTGAACCCCACCGGGGTACCCGCCGTGGCCGCGCGGCCGGGCGGCCCCCCGGCCCCCGCGCGGCCGCCCGGCCCCAGCCACGCGGCCTTCCCGCCCCGCTGTGCAACCGCCCGGCCACTTCCGGCCGACTTTCAGCAGCGGTTCACCTGGTATTCAGAATGATGCTGACGTGCGGTGACGGACCGGCGTCGTGTCCAGGACGGCCGGTTCGGTGAGACTTCCGAGGAAAACGAGGACGCGAGGTGGAATCGGCGAGGCCCCGGGGTACGCATCTGCGACGACCGCCGGGCGACGCGGCCCCCGGCGGACTCCGCTTCCCCGCGAACGTCTCCCGCCGCCGTCACCGTCCGTAACGACGGACTGGACTTCGGGGGTCTTGCCGGGCAGAAGGAATAGGACTAGACCATTCGGGACTAGACCGCCCGATTGGGGAGGACACACCGTGGCAGACGCATGGCTGCCGGGAGCCGGCCGCATGCCGGCACGACACGACGGCGGAGCTCTGCGAGGAGGTGCTCCCCGGGCCGTCTGGTGCACGGGGGAGCACGACCCGCGCTTCGTCTCGGCGCGTTCGGTGGCCGCCGACCTTCTCAAGGAGGGCCGGCCGCCGCACCTGGTCTGGCACCCCGGCACCGGTGAGATCGTCCAGCTCCTGCCGGTCACCCGCGCGGCCCGGCTGCTCG
>DATCLF010000208.1:0-16414 GCA_036564055.1 Spirillospora sp. | reverse complement strand
GCCCTGGAGGGCGCGGCGCAGACGCCAGGAGATCTCGAGCTCCTCGGGGGACATGAGCAGCTCCTCACGGCGGGTGCCGGACGCCTCGATGTCGACGGCTGGGAAGACGCGGCGGTCGGCGAGGGCCCGGTCGAGCTTCAGCTCCATGTTGCCGGTGCCCTTGTACTCCTCGAAAAGGACGTCGTCCATGCGGGAGCCGGTGTCCACCAGCGCGGTGGCGAGGATGGTGAGGGAGCCGCCGTTCTCGATGTTGCGGGCGGCGCCGAAAAACTTCTTCGGCGGGTAGATCGCGGTGGTGGCGACGCCGCCCGCCAGGATGCGGCTGGAGGAGGGGGCGGCGAGGTTGTAGGCGCGGCCGAGCCGGGTGATCGAGTCGAGCAGCATGACCACGTCGTGGCCCTGCTCGACGAGACGCTTGGCCCGCTCGACGGCGAGCTCGGCGAGCGCGGTGTGGTCGTGCGCCGGACGGTCGAACGTCGAGTGGATCACCTCGCCGCGCACCGACCGCTTCATGTCGGTGACCTCCTCGGGACGCTCGTCGACGAGCACCACCATGAGGTGCACCTCGGGGTTGTTCTGCATGATCGCGTTGGCGATCGCCTGGAGGAGCATCGTCTTGCCGACCTTGGGCGGCGACACGATCAGCCCGCGCTGCCCCTTGCCGATCGGGGCGACGAGGTCGATGACGCGGGTCGCGAGCGGACCGGTGTCGAGGCGCAGCCGCTCGTCGGGGAACAGCGGGGTCAGCTCGGCGAACTCAGGCCGGTTCGCCGCCTCGGCGGGGTCCATGCCGTTGACCGACTCGACGGTCGCCAGCGAGGGGAACTTGTCGCGGTTGGACTTCGGCGGCCTCGCGGTGCCGACCACGGCGTCGCCGGGACGCAGGTGGTGCGCTTTGACCTGGGCGAGCGGGACGTGCACGTCCTCGGGTCCGGGGCTGTAGCCGGAGGTGCGGATGAACGCGTGCTTGTCCTGGACGTCGAGGATGCCGTGGAAGGGAACGGCCGGGGCGTCCTCGGTGTGACGCTGTCTCTGGCGCCCGTTCCTGCGGGCGTTCCGCGCCGCCGTGTGCGTCTGCGTCCTCTTGGCGGTGTTCTTGGCGGTGCGGCCGGTTGCGGGCCGTTCGGTGGTGAAAGTGGAATCGGTCGTGAGGGTGGAAGCGGACATGCGGGTCCCTTCTCAGGCCGCCGCGGAATGCTCCGCGCGGCCCGGGGTCGAATGCTGCATACGGCGACGGGATTTGCGGCGCGTACACGAAACAGATGTGACAGACGTGAAAACAGATGTGAGAAATGCAGCTCCGTTCACCGGGCTGACGTCGACTCCCTCGTACGGCGTGTCCGGAAGGCGCCGCGCGCGGACCGGACCGGAAATCACCGGGCGCTCAGATGACCCGGGTGGGGAAGAAACGCCCTCGCCGCCGGCGGCATCGTGAAGGCGTTGCTCTGACAGTACAGCAATGCGGGGCGGTTGTGCATTCCCGGAGGCCTCCGAATGTCGCGGCGGACCCCGCCGGCCCCCCGGATCGGAACGCTCCGTACGATGATCGGCGTCCCGACGCGAAAGGGACGGACACGAGGGGGGACGATGGTCGCCGGGCTCCACCGCGAGGTCGCCGGAGGCGTCGCCACGATCACGATCGACCGGCCCGCCAAGCGCAACGCGATGTCGGCGGAGATGTGGCGGGCGCTTCCCGCCCTGCTCGACGACCTCGCCGCGGACCGTGAGGTGCGGGTCGTGGTGATCACGGGCGCGGGCGGCGACTTCTGCGCGGGCGCCGACATCGCCGAGCTCGCCGACATCCACCGCGACGACGACTCGCATCTGGCGACGGTCGCCGAGACGGCCCTCGCCGCGTTCCCGAAGCCGACGCTCGCGGCGATCGAGGGGTACTGCGTCGGCGGCGGCTGCCAGCTCGCGGCGGCGTGCGACCTGCGGTTCGCCGCGGACGACGCCCGGTTCGGGATCACTCCGGCGCGGCTCGGCATCGTCTACCCGGCCGCGGCGACGACCCGGCTGGTACGCCTGGTCGGCCCGTCCGCCGCGAAGTACCTGCTGTACTCGGCGGACCTGATCGACGCGGACCACGCGCTGCGTCTCGGGCTGGTGGACGAGGTCGTCCCGGCGGGAGGCCTGCGCGCCCGGGTCGCCGCGTTCACCGAGACCCTCGCGTCCCGGTCGCTGCTCACCCAGCAGGCCACGAAGGAGATCGTGGACGTCATCGCCGCCGGCGGGCCCGTGGAGGGGACGGCCGCGCGGTGGCTGGAGAAGATGGCGGCGTCCGGCGAGGCGAAGGAGGGCGTCGCGGCGTTCCTCGAACGCCGCGCCCCCGACTTCCCGTGGGGCCGGGGCCCCGCCGGCGGCTGAGGGTCGCCGGAGGGGCGTTCAGCGGTTGAGGTAGGCGAGGACGGCCATGACGCGCCGGTTGTCGTCCGCGGTGACCGGCAGGTCGAGCTTCGCGAAGATGTTGGCGGTGTGCTTGGTGACGGCCCGTTCGGTGATGACGAGCCGTTCGGCGATCGCGGCGTTGGAGCGTCCCTGCGCCATGAGCTCCAGCACCTCCATCTCGCGCGGGGTGAGGCGGCTCAGCGGCGTGTCGCGGGAGCCGGTGGCCACCAGCCGGGAGATCACCTCGGGGTCCATCGCGCTGCCGCCCGCCGCGACCCGGCGGACCGCGTCCACGAACTGCGCCGCGTCGAACACCCGGTCCTTCAGCAGGTAGCCGACCCCTCCCGTCCCGTCGGCGAGCAGCTCGCGCGCGTAGAGCTGCTCGACGTACTGCGACAGCACGAGGACGGGCAGCCCCGGGACCCGCCTGCGCGCCTCCAGCGCCGCCTGCAGTCCCTCGTCGGTGAACGACGGCGGCAGGCGCACGTCGACCACCGCCACGTCCGGGCGGTGGTCGAGCAGTGCCTTCAGCAGCGACGGGCCGTTGTCGACGGCGGCCACGATCTCGAAGCCGTGGGATTCCAGGAGGCTGACCAGCCCCTCTCTCAGGAGGGCGAGGTCTTCGGCGAGGACAACACGCACGGCAGCTCCAGCGTCACGGTCGTCGGGCCGCCCACCGGCGAGCTCAGGGCGAGGACCCCGTCGAAGGCTCCGATCCTGCGCTCGATGCCGCGCAGACCGGTGCCGCCGTCCATCGTGGCGCCGCCCTGCCCGTCGTCGGTGACGGATATCTTCAGCATGCCGTTGTTGTAGCGGATGTCGATCCAGACGCGGGACGCCCCGGAGTGTTTGGCGGCGTTGGTGAGGATCTCCGACACCGCGAAGTAGGCGGCGGACTCGACCGGCGGCTCGGCCCGGCCCGGCAGGTCGACCGTCACCTCGGTGGGCAGCGGGTGGTCGAGGGCGAGCGCCTTCACGGCGTCGCCGAGGCCGCGGTCGGCGAGGACCGGCGGGTGGATGCCGCGGACGAGGTCGCGCAGCTCGTTCAGCGCCTGCGCGGACGACCTGCGGGTCTCGGCCAGCAGCAGCCGCGCCTTCTCGGGGTCCTTGTCGAGCAGGTGCTCGATCGCGCCGAGGGTCATGCCCATCGCCACGAGCCGGGCCTGCGCGCCGTCGTGCAGGTCGCGTTCGATGCGGCGCAGCTCGGCGGCGGACGCGTCCACGGCCTGCGACCGGGTCTCGGTGAGGTGCTCGACGCGCAGCGCGAGCCGCGCCACCTCGGTCGGGCCGAGCAGCAGCCCGCCCCACCGCCCGTACACGGTCAGCATCGTCGGCGCGACGGCGAACCCGGCCGCGGTGAGGACCGTCGCGACGACGGCGGTGAGGACGGCGTGACCGCCGGTCCACGCGTACAGGTCGACGTACTCGGCGAGGACGCCGCCGGACGCCACGATCGCGTACCCCCACAGCCCGCAGGCGATGAGGACGGCGGGCAGCGCCGCCGTGACCATGACGACGACCGGATCGGTGCACGCCCACAGCAGGTCGCGCCAGGTGGCCGGGTCGGTGATCCGCCGGATGAACCGCTTGACCATGCCGCCGATGCCGGGATCGGAGTCGGGTTCCGGCAGGTAGGGACGTTCGATCTTCACTCCGGTCCAGCGCTCGATCCGGTCGCGGTACACGTTCGCCGTCCGGCGCATCAGCGCGGCCGCGGACGGGAAGAGCAGGATGCCGACCACGCTCGAGATCATGGAGAACACCGTGAGGAACCACAGGCCGACCAGGAGGGTCGGGATGCTCAGCAGCCCGAGCAGGGCGCCGCGCCAGGGTGCTTTGAGATGCCGTTGCAACCGGCCTTCGTTCGACGGTGTCGACAGTTCAGCGTCCACCGGATCCTCCGCGGGTCTCGTGCCGTCTGGAGTCCAGTCTTCTGGCACGCGCCCGTGAGCACAGTGTGCCCGGAACCCGAATGGGGGGTGTAGTCAAGTACACCCCCGAAGACCCCGGAAGGACGCCTGCGGAAAACGACGAACGAAGAACGTCGTTTCAGAGCGCCACGAACGTCAGGCCGCGCTTCTTCAGCTTCGGGATGACGTCTCCGAGCGCCTTGAGCGTCTGCGACCGGTCGCCGCCGCCGTCGTGACACAGCAGGATCTGGCCGTCCTTGCCCTTGAGCAGCCCCCTGCGGATGCTCCGCACGCCCGGCCGGGACCAGTCCCGCGGGTCGACGGACCAGTCGATCGGCAGCATGTCGTACTCGGTGGTCAGCTCCAGGACGGTCTTGGACCAGGCGCCGCCGGGCGCCCGGAAGAACTGCGGGACGACCCCGGTGGCGTCGGCGATCCGGTCGCGCGCGTCCACGATCTCCCTGCGGATCCGCTTCCTGGACAGACCCGCGAACGACATCGGGTGGTTCTCGGTGTGGTTGCAGATCTGGTGCCCGGAGTCGGCGATGCGGCGGGTGATGTGCGGGTACTGCTTGGCCTGCCGGCCGATGATGAAGAACGTGGCGCGGACCCCCTCCTCGGCGAGCAGGTCGAGGATCCTCGGCGTCCACTCCGGGTGCGGCCCGTCGTCGAGCGTCAGCGCGATCGACTTCGGCGGCGGGGCCGGGGACAGCTGCGACAGCTCTTTGATCGGCTCGATCGGCGTGGTCGCCGCCGTCAGCTTCGTCTGGCTCCAGCTCGCGGGACGCGGGGTCGGCGTGGGCGTGGGCGTCGGGGTCGGATGGACGGCCGGTCGCGGTCTCGGGGTCGCCGACGGCGACGCCGGCCTTCGCGGCCGGGCGTCGTCCGCGCCGAGCGCGCTGAGGCCGGCGACCGCACCCAGGATAAAGAGCGCTTTACGGCGGGATGCCCCGCCTGCCACGTCAACCTCCACACGCACACGTTATCGGTGTTCAAACGTGCGAGAGACGCCTATGAGGTGACAATGAACGCTCTTAATTGACTTGACCCGGCCGGTCCGTTGCGCGGGACGCCGTTGTGGATCAGTTCTCCCGCTTCTCTCCGAAGCCGCTCTTATGGGAAGCCGCCTTTACGGCAGGAGCCCGGCCCGGCGCGCGGTGGTCACGGCCTCCAGGCGGGTGTGGCTGTCCAGCTTGCGCATCGCCGAGCGCAGGTAGCTCTTCACCGTCTCGGGCAGCAGCCCCAGACGTTCGGCGGCCTCCGCGTTGGTGCAGCCGAGCGCGACGTAGGACAGGACGTCCAGCTCACGGGGCGACAGCGCCGGACGCGGGGTCGTGTCCGGCTCGCCCAGGCCGGCCGCGGCCAGCCGCAGCGACGCCTCACGGAGCCGGTCCCGCGTCGACTGGTCCTCGATCTGGTCCGCCAGGGCGCGCAGCTCCGCGTGCACGGCCCTGACCTCCTCCCAGCGGGCCGTCGACCCGGTCGGCCGGGCACGGGCGAGCATCTCGTCCGCCCTGTCGCGGACGGCGAGTTCCTGTTCGAGGTCGCGGGCCGTGTCCACGGCGGCGGTCAGCACGCGGTCGGCGAGCGACAGCGGTTCCCTCAGCGCGCCGTAGAGGACGCACCGGACCCGCCGCCGCACGACGACCGGAACCGCGACGATCGACAGCAGGCCCTCCCGGCCGACCGGCTTGTCGTAGTCGTGGCTGATCGACGCCGAGCACGGATAGTTGCTCACCCACAGGGGACGCGCCAGCGCCATCGCCTTGCCGCCCAGCCCGCTGCCGTGCCGGACGACCAGGCCGTCCAGCGAGTCGGTGGCGTTGCCGACGAGCTCGGTGATGCGCAGGCGGTCGTGCGCCGGGCCGGACACCGCGCCGCCGAACACCACCGGAAGACCGGTCGTGCGTTGCAGCGTGAGCACCGCCGACCGGACGGCACTCGCGTCGTCCCGTGACTCACCCATGCCCAGAGGATGCCCCGCGCGGAACGCGCCACGAAAGGCCGCGCGGCCGAAATGTTCGCCCTTCTCAGTCGCGTTCCGGCGTCCCCTTCAGGCCCAGGATGTCGACGGCCTCGGCGCGCATCTGCACCTTGCGGACCTTGCCGGTGACCGTCATCGGGAACTCGTCCACGACGTGCACGTAGCGGGGGATCTTGAAGTGGGCGAGCTTGCCCTCGCAGAACTCGCGCAGCTCCTCGGCCGTCAGGTCGGACACGCCCTCGCGCAGCCGCACCCACGCCATCAGCTCCTCGCCGTACTTCTCGTCCGGGACGCCGATGACCTGCGCGTCGACGATGTCGGGGTGAGTGTGGAGGAACTCCTCGATCTCGCGCGGGTAGATGTTCTCGCCGCCGCGGATGACCATGTCCTTGATCCGGCCGGTGATGCTGACGTAGCCGTCCTCGTCCATCACCGCGAGGTCGCCGGTGTGCATCCACCGTGCGCCGTCGATGACCTCGGCCGTCTTGTCCGGCTCGTTCCAGTAGCCGAGCATCACCGAGTAGCCGCGCGTGCAGAACTCGCCCGGCACGCCGCGCGGGACCGTCACCCCGGTCTCCGGATCGATGATCTTGATTTCGAGGTGCGGGTGGACGGTCCCGACCGTCGACACGCGCCGGTCGAGGGAGTCGTCCGCGCGGGTCTGCGTCGACACCGGGGACGTCTCCGTCATGCCGTAGCAGATCGCGACCTCGTCCATCCCGAGCCGGTCGATGACCTGCTTCATGACCTCGACCGGGCACGGCGACCCGGCCATGATGCCCGTGCGGAGGCTGGACAGGTCGAGCTCGTCCGCCGACGGCTCGGCCAGGGCGGCGATGAACATCGTCGGCACCCCGTACAGCGACGTGCACCGCTCGGCCGCCACCGCCTCCAGCGTCGCCTTCGGGTCGAACGACGGCGCCGGGATCACCACGCAGGCGCCGTGGCTGGTCGCCGCAAGGTTGCCCATGACCATGCCGAAGCAGTGGTAGAAGGGCACCGGCACGCACACGCGGTCCTCCGCGTCGTACCCGCACAGCTCGCCGACGAAGAAGCCGTTGTTCAGGATGTTGTGGTGCGACAGCGTCGCGCCCTTGGGGAACCCCGTCGTCCCGGACGTGTACTGGATGTTGATCGGGTCGTCGGCCGTGAGCGTCGTGCCGATCTCGGCGAGGACGGACCGGTCCCGGGCCCGGCCCGCCTCGACGAGCGCGTCCCAGTCCGGCCCGCCGAGCAGCACGACGTCCCGGAGCTCGGGGCACCGCGGCCTGACCTCCTCGATCATCGCCGCGTAGTCGGACGTCTTGAACGTCTTCGCCGAGATCAGCGTCCGGACGCCCGCCTGGTTGAGGACGAACTCCAGCTCGTGAACGCGGTAGGCGGGGTTGATGTTGACGAGGATCGCGCCGAGTTTCGCGGTCGCGTACTGGACGAGCATCCACTCGGGGCAGTTCGGCGCCCAGATGCCGACGCGGTCCCCCTTGGCGACGCCCAGCCCGTGCAGGCCGAGCGCGACGGCGTCCACGTCGTCGCCGAACCGCTCGTAGGTCCAGCGGCGTCCGGACGCCCGGTCGACGAGCACTTCGCGTTCGGGATGGGCGGCGACCGCCCTGTCCAGGTTCACGCCGATGGTGTCGCCGAGCAGCGGGACGGCCGAGACGCCCGAGGCGTAGGAGAGCGTCATCGCAGGTCCTCCTCCCGGAACTCGCCCTCGGGCCGGTCGTCGTCGCCCGAGCGCCTGTCGTACTCGCCGGCGCGCAGCTCGACGCGGCGGATCTTGCCGGAGATCGTCTTGGGCAGCTCGGCGAACTCCAGCCGCCGGATCCGCTTGTACGGCGACAGCTGCGCCCGGCTGTGCTCGAAGATCGACTTGGCGGTCTCGGCGGTCGGCTCCCAGCCCTCCGCGAGCGTCACGAACGCCTTCGGCACGGCCGCCCGGATCGGGTCGGGCGAGGGCACGACCGCGGCCTCCGCCACGGCCTCGTGCTCGATCAGCACGCTCTCCAGCTCGAACGGCGAGATCCGGTAGTCGGACGCCTTGAAGACGTCGTCGGCCCGCCCGACGTAGGTGATGTATCCGTCCTCGTCGCGGGAGCCGATGTCGCCGGTGTGGTAGTAGCCGCCCGCCATCGCCTCGTTGGTGCGGTCCTCGTCGCCGTGGTACCCGACCATCAGCCCGAGCGGGCGGTCCTCCAGGTCGAGGCAGATCTCGCCCTCGTCCCCGGGCTCGCCGGTCACCGGGTCGATCAGCGCCACCCGGTACCCGGGGACGGGACGTCCCATCGACCCCGGCTTGACGGGCTGGCCGGGCGTGTTGGCGATCTGCACGGTCGTCTCGGTCTGCCCGAACCCGTCGCGGATGGTCCTCCCCCACGCCTGCTTCACCCGCTCGATCACCTCGGGGTTGAGCGGCTCACCGGCCGCGACGACCTCGCGCGGCGGCTTCCCGACCCGTCCGAGGTCGGCCTGGATCAGCATCCGCCACACCGTCGGCGGCGCGCAGAAGCTCGTGATGCCGCACCGGTCGAAGGTGTCGAGCAGCCGGTCGGGGTCGAACCGCGTGTAGTTGTAGATGAACACGCACGCCTCGGCGTTCCACGGCGCGAACACGTTGCTCCACGCGTGCTTCGCCCAGCCGGGCGAGGAGATGTTCAGGTGGACGTCCCCGGGCCGCAGCCCGATCCAGTACATCGTGGACAGGTGCCCGGCCGGGTAGGTCGCGTGGGTGTGCTCGACGAGCTTCGGCTTCGCCGTCGTGCCGGACGTGAAGTACAGCAGCAGCGTGTCGTGCGACATGGTGAGGCCGTAGGGCGTGAACGCCTCCGGCTCCTCGTAGGCGTCGGCGTAACGCATCCACCCGTCCACCGGCTCCCCGACGGCGATCTTGGTGTACTCGCCCTCGACGCCGTCGAACTTGCCGGTGGACGACGAGGCGGTGACGACGTGACGGGCCTTGCCGCGCGTCACCCGGTCCTGCAGGTCGGCGGTGCCGAGCAGCGGGGTGCACGGGATCATGACCGCGCCGAGCTTCATCGCGGCGAGCACGGTCTCCCACAGCTCCACCTGGTTGCCGAGCATGAGGATGATCCGGTCGCCGCGCCGCACCCCCGACCGGCGCAGCAGGTTCGCCACCTGGTTCGACCGGCGCGACATCTCGGCGAAGGAGTACTTCGCCTCCGAGCCATCCTCCTCCATGATCCACAGCGCGGGCGCGTCGTTGTTCGCGGCGATCTGGTCGAACCAGTCCAGCGCCCAGTTGAAGCCGGTCAGCACCGGCCAGCGGAACTTCTCGTACGCCGTCGCGTAGTCGTCGCGATGCGCGAGCAGGAAGTCGCGCGCCGCCCGGAACTCCACTGCGGGCATGGTCTCTCCTCGAAGCCGCACGAACACCCGGTACGAGGATCGTCGTCATGCCGAGTGACCTACGCCACCCCCGAACGGGGGTATCGGCGCGTTTCTTTACCGTGGATCCACCCGTCCGCGACGAACACGGCGGCGTTCACCGCTTCGGGACGGGGACCTCGATGTCCGGCAGGTCGGTCGGTTCGGGTTCGCGCCAGGCGCCCGAGAGCAGGACGCTCAGCGACAGCAGGTGCCAGCTCTGGCCGGGGCGGCGCGGGGGCACCTCGGCGAGCCGCCGCTCCACCACGGCGCGGTCGAGGATCGAGAACAGCTCCGGCGGGCCGCTCAGGATGTGCTCGCGGAACACGTCCGCCAGCTCCGGGCCGTACGACTTGCGCCAGTTGAACCCGCCCGACGGGGTGCTCGGCGGGGTGGCGCGGCGCCGCCAGCCCGGCCAGTCGCGCAGCGA
This sequence comes from Spirillospora sp., assembly GCA_036564055.1. GTDB lineage: Bacteria > Actinomycetota > Actinomycetes > Streptosporangiales > Streptosporangiaceae > Spirillospora. The sequence continues at coordinate 6,321 of DATCLF010000208.1, read as the reverse complement.
GCGGGGGCGGCTGCTCTCGAACCGCCACCGCTTGCCCTCGAACGGGACGTCCCGCAGCCGGGGCGCGAGCATCTCCATGACGAGCGCGAGCGGCTCCTCGCTGAGGCGCCACCGCACGGGCAGCGCCAGCGCGGCCCGCGCCACCCGGTTGTCGAGGAAGGGGTGGTAGTAGGCCCAGTTCATGAGCGTGGCGGTGTGGGAGCCCGCGAGCCAGCGGCCCGTCTTGTAGAACATGTGCAGCTTGTCGAGCACGTCGATGCCGTCGCGCTCGTAGCGTTCGGCCCACTCGTCGTGGTGGCGGCGGGCGTGGGCGTTGGCGTCCTCGGTGAGGAACTCGCGCTGGGCGAGGAAGATCGTGGTGAGCCGGCGGCGGATCCCCTCGGGGGTCAGGTCCCGCTGGTCGGACAGGAATCCGCCGCGCAGCCGCTCCCCGCCGGACCCCGAGCTGCGCGGCTCCGGGTCGAACGGCGCCCACCGGTTGACGCCCTCGTACGCGGAGTTCATCCCCTCGCACATGCGGACCAGGGCGTGGGCGCGGCGCAGCGGATGGCGGACGACGACCGCGCCGGACCTCTGCCGGTCGATCGTGACCTCGCACTCCACCCCCAGGACCTTCGCGACCCGCTGGGCCAGCAGCACGTCCGGGCTGTCGGCGAGACCGTGGGTCGCGCCGAAGAACGGCACTCCCGCGGCGTGGCAGGCGGCGGCGATCAGGCGGCTGTCGCGGCCCCCGGACAGCGCCAGCCGCATCGGCCGGTCGTGCCGCCTGAACGGTTCCACGGCCGCCAGCAGCGCCTCCGCGAGAGGCTCCACCTGGGCGCGCGCCTGCTCGCGGTTCCGCGGTTCGGGCCCCTGGTCGGGGAGCGGACGCCGGATGATCTCGGTGTCGCGGCGGCGTCGCGCGACGTAGGCGGCCGCGTTCGGCACGGCCCGCACGCCCTCGAACGGCGTCTCGTCGGAGACGAAGAACCCGTGCCGCACCATCGACTGAAGGGCCATGACGTCGTAGGCGGGTTCCGGGCGGCTCACCCCGGTCGCGGCCGCCCGCGCCGCGAGGTGCGCCAGCAGCGCGCGTGACGCGGCGAACCGCAGACCGCCCGCCTCGGCGTAGTAGACGGGGCAGGCGCGGGTGATGGACGTGGCGGCCTCGAAACCGTCCGGCCCGGCCCGGAACACCGAGAAGCAGCCGCCGATGCCGTCGAGGTCGTCGCCGAGGGTCTCGACGCTCAGCAGCAGGTCGGCGTCCCCCTTGGCGCCCAGGTATCCGCAGTAGGTCAGGGCACGGTCGCCGGAGGTGAGGACGGGATCGGGGAAGGGATCCTCGGGGGGCTCGTTGGACCAGGCGAGCAGGGCCGTCCCGCCGTCGGGGGAGATCCATTCGGCGGTGCGCCACTCGTCGGGCGGGACGGGCACCGCCTCGGTGACGGCCCACCGGGCGGTCTCCAGCAGTTCCTGGGAGATCTGCGCGTCGGGCTCTCGGGCGGAAACGGCCAGGCAAGCACGCATGCGGGGACCCAACCACATGCGAACGAACAGTTCATGAACGCGGGCCGAATGCTCGGCGAGAAGGCGCGCCCGGGCGGCCGATCATCGCTCTGGCCGTGGGTTTCGCCCTATTTCGGGTGCTCCGCGTCGGCTTCGTTGCGGGAGCTCCCGGTGCGGTCCGGCGCGTAGTACGGCGTCTCCCTCAGCCGCTGGTAGGCGGTCTCGATGACGCTGTCGGCGTCGATGGCCGCCTCCAGCAGCGTCATGCCCCGCTCGGTGCGCGTGGAGATGGCCCGTTCCCAGCGCGCGAGGTTCTCCTTGCTGAGTTCGAGGAACTTGCGGGCCGGCATCGACAGCGGAGTGCTGGGCGTGACGACGTAGATCTCCCGCGAGGTCAGCGGTTCGATCAGGCGCAGGCTCGCGCCCCGGCGCCGCGCGTCCAGCGCCTGGCGCAGCGGCAGGAGGGCGGCGCCCGCACCGGCGATGATGAACGGCACGAGCCCGGCCGGTTCGCTGACGTCGACGACGATGGCGGGCTCGACCGCGCTCTTGTCGCGGATGGCGTCGAGGTACACGCGCCCGAACCCCCGGTCGACGATCATCGGCAGCCCGTCGAGCAGCTCGACGGGCACCGGGTCGGGGAACTCGTTGCGCCAGCCGGGCGGCAACGCCAGCACGACCTCCCCCGCGCCGATGCGGGAGCACTCGATTCCCTGGCGCGTCACGGGCGCGACCGTGTAGGCGAGCTCGGCCTCGCCCGACCGGATCAGGGCGACGATCTCGTCGGTGTCGCCGTAGTGCTGAGTGAGCCGGACGGTGAGACCGGGGTGCCGGCGGCGGAAATGCCCCACCCACGCGGCGAGGAAACTCGACGTGAGCGCGGCCGAGATCGCGAGGTCGACGCGTCCGCGTTCGAGTCCGCGGTAGCTCTCGGCGACCTGGCGGGCCTGGTGCATGTCGCGGACGACCTGGCGGGCCGGCCCGACGAGCGCCTCGCCCGCCGGCGAGAGCACCAGGCCGCGCCCGACCCGGCGGAACAGCTCGACGCCGAGGTCGGCCTCCAGCCGCCGGATGATCTGCGACAGGGAAGGCTGCGCCAGGTAGAGCGCGGAGGCGGCCCTGGTGATGCTCCCGTGGTCGACCACGGCGAGGAAACATTCCAGCTCGCGGACGTTCATGGGGGGATCCAACGCGCGGATTCGCCCGCGGGTCAAGTCGTCCGCCAGGTGGGAGAGCCCGAGTCGGCTCCGGGCCGCGGCACCGCCTGCTCCGCCGGAGGCTCGACGCCGTCGAGGGCGAAGGGCAGCGAGGGGATGGGGTAGCGGCCGCCGTCCGGGTCGACGCCCGTGGTGAGGATGCCGCTCGCGCGCACGTCCTCGGCCGCCGCCACGTCGCCGTAGTCGCGCACCTCCGCCGCGACGATGCCGTGCTCGGCCAGCAGCGCGAGGCATTCGGCGGTCTTGTGGACGCCGAGCGCCCCCGAGATCTCGTCCAGGAGCGCCGTGCGGTTCGCGACCCGGGACGGGTTGTCGGCGAAGCGGGGGTCGTCGAGCATCCAGGTCTTGCCGATGAGCCGGCACAGACGTGCGAAGTGCTCGGCGGTGTAGGCCGACAGGACGATGGTCCCGTCCGCGGTGCGGACCAGGTCGGCGGCGGGCGCCACCGTCGCCTGGCCGTTGCCCTTGCGCCGCGGCTCCTTGCCGGAGACGTGCCATTCCCCCCACATCGCGGACTGCAGGTGGATCGCGGCGTCCAGCAGGTTGACCTCGGCCACCCCGCCCTCGCCGGTGCGCTCGCGTCGCAGGAGGGCGGCGAGGACGGCCTGGACGACCGCGTAGCTCGCCGCGACGTCGGCGATCGGGAACCCCACCCGCAGCGGGTCGCCGTCCTGCTCCCCGTTGATCGACATCAGCCCGCTCTCGGCCTGCGCGGCGATGTCGAGGCCGGGCCGCCGCGCGGAGGGGCCCTTGGAGCTGAAGCCGGACACCGAGACGTAGACGAGCCGGGGGTGGGCGGGCCGCAGGTCGTCCGGCCCGAGGCCGAACCGGGCGAGCGTCCCGGCCCGCAGGTTCTGCACGAGGACGTCCGCCTCGGCGACCAGGGCGAGGGCGGTGTCGCGGTCCTCGTCCCGGTTGAGGTCGAGGACCACCGAGCGCTTGCCGCGGTTGAAGGCGAGGACGATGCCCTCGCCGTAGGCGCCGATGCCGCGCGCCTGGTCGCCGCCCGGCGGTTCGATCTTGATGACCTCGGCGCCGAGGTCGGACAGCATCTGCGTCGCCGCGGGCGCCGCGATGTAGTGGCCGAACTCGACGACGCGGATCCCCGCGAGTGGCGTGGTCATGCTGCTCCTGCTCTCCGGTGTCTCACTCTCCGGTGAAGACCGGCTTGCGCTTCTCCAGGAAAGCCTGGGCGGCGCGTTTCGCGTCGCCGCTGTGGGCGGAGTCGACCATGCGCGGCACCTCGCGGCGGAGGTAGTCGGAGAGCGTGGCCCGCCCGGCGTCCGCCAGGTTCTGCTTGGCGTACCGCATCGCCTTCGGCGGCTGTGCCGCGATTTTGCCGGACAGCTCCGCGAGCCGGCCCGGCAGGTCGGCCGTGATCTCGGTGACGAGCCCCCACGCGAACGCCTCGGCGGCCGTGAACTTCGCGGGGTCGAGCAGGAGCGCCCGCGCGCGGGCGTCCCCCACGGCACGGCTCAGCAGCCAGGCGCTGCCGAAGTCGCCCGACACCCCGGCGCTGATGAACGCGGAGTTGAACGCCGCGTTCTCCGCCGCGATGCGGATGTCGGCGGCCAGGGCGAGGGCGAGCCCGGCGCCGGCGCAGGCCCCGTTGATGGCGGCGATCGTCGGCATCGGGAACGACACGAGCGCCTCGACGACGGTCGACGCCCGGGTGAGCCGCTCGATGTCGTCCGCCACCGAACGCCCGCGCAGCGTGCGCGTGTCGTTGTCGCGGGGGTCGTCCGAGGCGACCCGCGCCAGGTCGGCGCCCACGCAGAAGGCGCTGCCCGCGCCGGTGAGGACGAGGACGCGCAGCCCGTCCTGCGACCGGGCCCGCTCGATGGCGGCGAGCAGGTCCTGGACGAGCTGCCAGGAGATCGCGTTGCGACGCTCCGGACGGTTGAGGGTCACCGTGCCGACGCCGTCGGCGAACTCGAACAGCACGGTGCCCGAGCCGGAGCCCGAGCCGGACGTCGGCTCGGACGTCGGCTCGGACGTCGGGTCGGAAACAGCCCCGCTCATCGCGGTGAGCCCGGCAGCGGTCGGCGGCGGGGGGCCGGCCGCGGTCTCCCGCCGGCCGACGGGTGTCGACGATCCATCCGGTGCACCATCCCTCGTGACCTCGTTCGTTTCTGCGCGAGGTTCGTTCCTGCACGACGGGGCCATCCTGAGCAACGGTGTCCTAGTGCGTCAAAGAGCAAAACGAACAGGGGTGCATTGTGGATCGCAATGGATGACTCATTGTGAAATACAATGAGTTTGCTTGGATTCACGTCTTTGACGTACTTCATTCACCGGTGGCACGGTGGGGCCCTCACGAAGTGGACCGGTCCCACGGGTTTCGGGCTCAATGACGAGCACGTGCTGTAAGGGTGCCTTCGCCCTGGTCAAGGCGCGTTGGCCGGCGGTCCTTCACGCAAGGGGTGCCTCATGAAAGCTCGCCAACTCGGAAAGCCCCGCGCCGCGGTGTGGCTCACGGCCCTCGCCGGCGCGCTCGTCCTGTCGGGGTGCGGGGGGCCGCCCGCGGAGCAGAACTATCCGACGCGGGACGTCCAGCTCATCGTGCCCTACCCGGCCGGCAGCGCCATCGACACGACGGCGCGCGCCCTCGCCGACGTCATCAACAAGCAGGGCGCGTTCGGCAAGCGGATCCAGGTGGTGAACAGGGCGGGCGGCGCCGGCTCGGTCGGGACCACCGCGGCGCTCAACGCCAAGCCGACCGGCTACACGATCGGGCTGGTTCCAGACGGACCGCTGACCCTGATTCCGCAGACCGAAAAGGTGCCCTACGACGCCAAGGCCGCCACGGTGCTCAGCGAGGTCACCACGTCGCCGGTGATGTTCGTGGTCCCGGGAGACTCCCCCTACAAGAACCTCGGCGATCTGATCGAGGCCGCCAAGAAGCGTCCCGGCTCCATCACGCTCGGCAACGGCCCGCTCAACTACACGATCCCGTCCAAGAAGTTCGAGCAGCTCACGGGCACCGAGTTCAAGCACGTCAAGTTCGACGGCGACCAGGCGACCACCACGGCCCTGCTGGGCGGCAACGTCGACGTGGGGGTCATGCAGCTCGCCGGCGGGATGGCGCAGATGCGGTCCGGCAAGCTCCGCGCCCTGGCGATCGCCACCCCCGAGCGCGTCGACCTCGCCCCCGGCGTCCCCACCTTCACCGAGCAGAACGTGAAGCTGGAGTGGCAGGCGTACAACGTCGTCGTCGCGCCGAAGGGGCTGCCCGGCAAGGCCGAGGAGAAGCTGTCCGCGACGCTGACCTCGGCCGTCAAGAGCCCGGAGTTCGCCCAGACCGCGAAGAAGCTGGGACTTCTCGTCAGCGGGGCCGACGGCAAGACCGCCAGGACGCGCCTGGACGAGAAGACCGGCGCCGCGGCGGACCTGCTTCCGCTGAAGTGACGACGACTGAAGTGACGACGACTGAAGTGGACTGGTGATGACGACGCGACGTCCGCGGACGCAGGCCGTGGCCGATGTCGTCGCGGCCGGGTCGCTGGTGGTGCTCGGCCTGGTCTACGGCGCGCTGGCCGTCGGCGAGGGCATCGGCACGATGGCGGAGACGGGGGCGGGCTTCTTCCCCCTCGTCGTCGCCGTCGTGCTGGTCGCCGCC
>DATCLF010000207.1:0-3466 GCA_036564055.1 Spirillospora sp. | reverse complement strand
TCCTGGGACGACTCCGCGGGCGCGTCCCCGGACGCGGCGGGCGCTGCCCTCTCGGCGTCATTCCCGGCGTCGCCGCCGCCGTCCTCGCCTTCGTCCCGGTCGCGGTGCTCGCCGGCGTCCCCCTCGCCGCTCTCGGCGCGTTCGGGTTCGGACGACGCCCCCGGTGATGCGGAGGCCGGGACGGGCGGCTGCTGCGCCTGGCCCGCCGGGGCGAACGGCTGCCCGGCACCCGGCTGCTGCGCCCCTCCCGGCTGCCCCGGAGCCCCCGGCTGCCCCGGAACGGCCGGACCGCCCCACGGAGGCTGCTGCGCCTGCCCCTGCGGCGGGACGTAGGGAACCGCCGACGGATGCGGCTGGGTCCCCTGCTGCGGCAGCCCCTGCTGTTGGGGCGGCTGCGCACCGGGCTGCCGCGCCCCGAAGGGTTGTTGCCCTCCGTAGGGCTGCTGCGCCCCGTACGGCTGCTGACCCTGGAAGGGCTGCTGTCCGCCGAAGGGCTGCTGAGCGGCTTCACGCGAGCGCATGAACATCGAGCCCCCGAGCACGCCGAGGCCCGCGATCCAGCCGAACAGGGCGCCGAAGTTCGTCCCGGTGTTCACGGCGCCCCAGACGGACTGGCTCATGATGGAGCCGGGAAGGTCGAGCGACCAGCCCCACAGGATGCCGCCGACGAGCCCGGCCACCGCGCCCGCGACCGTGGCGGCCCACCACCCGGTGACGACCGTGCCGATCAGGCCCTGACGCGGCTCGATCGCCCGGGCGGCCGCGAACACCAGCGCCGCGAGCAGGGCGAGGAAGAGCAGGAGGACGAAGTCGGTGACGAGCACCTGCTTCCAGCCGCTCGGGCCCGCCGTCAGCCGCCACTTCGGGAACTGGAACGCCGCCACCAGCGGACCGATGCTCCGACTGGAGCCGAACCTGCTGTCCCGGACGGCGTCGGCCACCCACTGGTTGTTGAAGATCAACGCCAGGAGGGCGATCGGCGCCACCGCGCCGCCGGCCATCGCCACCATCCGCCGCATCGTCATGGCGGGCAAGAGTAGTGGGGTTTCCCTCCTGCCGGTAGGTCTCGGATTACCTGGTGTAGGCGCTCGGGAACCGGAACTCGGGGTCAACCTGATTCTCCAGGTTCTGCCCCGTCGCGGTGTTCGCCCAGCGGTGCGCGTTCTTGATGTGGAACTCCACGGCCTGCCGCTGGAACTTCTCCCAGTCCTTGACGCGGGCGTCGACCTCGGCGCGCATGCGTTCGAGGGCGGCGACGTTCTCCTCCTCCAGCGGGAAGGCGCCGTCGGCCGGGTACCGTCCCTGCTCCAGCGCCCGGACGGCGGCGGACTGGCACACCCAGGTGAGCAGGTCGTCGCCGACGTGTTCGCGCAGGAAGGCGACGTCGTCGTCGGTCTGCACCTTGTTGCCGACGACGCGGATGGCGACGTCGAAGTCGCGGGCGTACTCGGTGTACTGACGGTAGACGCTGACGCCTTTGCGGGTCGGCTCGGCGACGAGGAACATCACGTCGAACCGCGTGAACAGGCCGGAGGCGAAGGTGTCCGCCCCGGCGGTCATGTCGACGACGACGTACTCCCCGGGCCCGTCCACGAGGTGGTTGAGGTAGAGCTCGACCGCGCCGGTCTTGGAGTGGTAGCAGGACACCCCGAGGTCGTCGTCGTTGAACGGCCCGGTGACGAGCAGGGTGACGCCGTTCACCTCCTGCCCCGCCTCGTGGATGGGGTCGTCGCCGCGGAACCGCAGGAGCCGCGATCCCCGTCCCGGCGGGGTGGTCTTGACCATCGCGGAGGCGGAGGCGATGCGGGGGTTGTCGCCCCGCAGGTACTCCTTGATCTCGGTGAGCCGGTCCCCCAGCGCGGGGATCTTGGCGGCGCGGTCCTCGTCGAGGCCGAGCGCGACGCCGAGGTGCTGGTTGATGTCGGCGTCGATGGCCACCACCGGCAGCCCCTGCGCGGCGAGGTACCGGACGAACAGCGACGACAGGGTGGTCTTGCCGCTGCCGCCCTTGCCGACGAACGCAACCTTCACGATTGCCTCATTTCGGATATGAAAACCGTTACCAGTGTCGGACACGAGTCTGGCGGAGGACGGCCGGGCGAGGCAAGCGGAACAGCCGAAGACGGATGCACGGGAAACGGTTCCGTGGGGTTCCCGAGAAACAGCCCCCGCGAGCTGCGGCAGCGCGAGAAAGGGCCGCGAGGAAACGGCTGTGCGAGGGGATCTCAGCGGACGGCGGCGGACGGGTCGAACCCGAAGGGCAGTTCCAGGCGGTTCTCGGCCAGGAGCTCGGCGTCCATGAGCAGGTCACGGGTGGGACGGTCGGCCGCGATGACGCCCCCGGACAGGATCACCGACCGCGGGCACAGCTCAGCCGCGTACGGGAGGTCGTGGGTGACCATCAGGACCGTCACGTCCAGGCTCAGCAGTATCTCCGCCAGCTCGCGGCGGCTCGCCGGGTCCAGGTTGGAGGACGGCTCGTCCAGCACGAGGATCTCGGGCTCCATGGCGAGGACCGTCGCGACCGCGACGCGACGGCGCTGCCCGAAGCTGAGATGCTGCGGCGGCCGGTCGGCGACCTCCAGCATCCCGACGCGGGTCAGGGCCTCACGGACCCGGCGGTCCAGCTCGGCGCCGCGCAGCCCGAGGTTCGCCGGGCCGAAGGCGACGTCCTCCCTGACGGTCGGCATGAACAGCTGGTCGTCGGGGTCCTGGAAGACGATGCCGACGCGGCGGCGGATCTCACGCAGGGTCTTCTTGTCCGCCGGATCGACCCGCAGGCCGCCGACCCTGACCTCGCCGAGCCCGCCGTGCAGGATGCCGTTGAGGTGCAGGACGAGGGTGGTCTTCCCGGCGCCGTTCGGCCCGAGCAGCGCGACCCGCTCGCCGCGCCCGATCGTGAGGTCGACGCCGTAGAGGGCCTGCGTGCCGTCGGGGTAGGCGTAGGCGAGGCCCTTCACCTCAAGGGACGGGGGCGTCTGCGGGGTCATGGCGCGATCCAGGCGGTCAGGGCGACGAGCGCGGCGGCGAAGGGCAGGAGCGCCGCGACGGTCCACTGCGCCGCGGTCGCGCCGGCCTCGGAGGTGACGGGCATGCGTCCGTCGTACCCCCGGCTCACCATCGCCAGATGGACGCGCTCGCCCCGTTCGTAGGAGCGCAGGAACAGCGCGCCGATCGACCGGGCCAGCACGCGCGTCGCGCGGATGTCGCGCGCCTCGAAGCCGCGGGACGCCCGCGCGACCCGCATCCGCCCGAGCTCGTCCGCGACGACGTCGGCGTACCGGAGCATGAAGGCGGCGATCTGCGTGATGAGCGGCGGCATCCGGAGCCGTTCGATGCCGAGCAGCAGCAGACGCGGCCGGGTCGTCGCCGCGAGCAGGATGGACGCCACCACGCCGAGGGTGCCCTTGGCGAGGATGTTCCAGGCGTCCCATAGCCCGGACTCGCTCACGCTCAGGCCCAGCAC
>DATCLF010000206.1:0-3046 GCA_036564055.1 Spirillospora sp. | reverse complement strand
GGCCCGCTCGATCCGGCGCACTTCTCCCGGCGGTTCAAGGCGGTCTACGGGGAGACCCCCTACAGCTACCTGATGACGCGCCGGATCGAGCGGGCCATGGCGCTGCTGCGCGCCGGATGGAGCGTCACGGACGCGTGCATGGAGGTCGGCTGTACCTCGCTCGGCTCGTTCAGCTCCCGGTTCACCGAGATCGTCGGGGAGACGCCGAGCGCGTACCGGGCGCGCAGGCACACCGCCGCGGAGGTCATGCCCGCCTGCATCGCGAAGATGAACCTGCGTCCATCGCGAAGGACGAAGGACCCCGCCCGCCCGGCCGGCGCAACGAGCAGGAACGAAGAAGCCCGCCCGTCCACCGCCGCCTAGCGTTGACGTCATGACGACGACACTCAAGTACTGCCACATCACCGTCAACGACGTGGAGGAGTCGCTCGCGTTCTACCGCGACGGGCTCGGCATGGAAGTGCTCAACGACGTCCCCTACGGGGAGTTCCGCTGGGTCACGCTCGGCGATCCCGGCCGTTCGGACGCGCAGATCGTGCTGTCGGAACCCCACGCCGGGCGCTCGAAGGCCGACGGCGACGCCCTCCAGGAACTGCTGACCAAGGGCTCGCTGCCGATGGTCATCTTCGCCACCGACGATCTCGACGCGACGTTCGAGCGGGTCCGCCAGGTGCCCGGCGCCGAGGTTCTGCAGGAGCCCAAGGAGCAGCCCTGGGGTCCGCGCGACTGCGCGTTCCGCGACCCCTCGGGCAACATGGTCCGGATCGAGCAGGCCAAGAGCTGACCGGGGGACCGTCCGGCGGCCGGCCGACGGCGGGGTCAGAGCTTGGACCGCGCCCACGCGACGAGGTCACCGGCCGGGAGCGCGTTGACGATCGCGTCCGCGGCGACGCCGCAGCGGGCGGCCCGCTCGCAGCCGAAGGACTGCCAGTCGAGCCGGCCGGGCGCGTGGGCGTCGGAGTCGACGCAGAACCGGCAGCCCGCCTCGACGGCGAGCCGCAGCAGCCGCTTCGGCGGATCGAGACGCTCCGGACGGGAGTTGATCTCCACGGCGACGTCGTAGGCGGCGCAGGCGTCGAACACCAGCGCCGCGTCGAACTCCGACTCGGGCCGCAGCCCGCCGCGCCGGCCGCCGGCCTTGACGATGCGTCCCGTGCAGTGACCGAGGACGTTCACCCGTGGATTCGCGATCGCGGTGACCATGCGCCGCGTCATGGCGACCCGGTCCATGCGGAGCCGGGAGTGGACGCTGGCGACGACGACGTCCAGCCGTTCGAGGAGATCGGGATCCTGGTCGAGGGTCCCGTCCTCCAGGATGTCGACCTCGATGCCGGTGAGGATGCGGAACGGCGCGAGCTCCTCGTTCAGTTCGGCGACGACGTCGAGCTGGCGGCGCAGACGGTCGGCGGACAGGCCGCGGGCGACCTTCAGCCGCGGCGAATGGTCGGTGAGGGCGAGGTACTCGTGCCCGAGGGACCGCGCCGTCTCGGCCATCTCCCGGATCGGTGCGCCGCCGTCCGACCAGTCGCTGTGGGTGTGCAGGTCGCCCTTCAGCGCCGCCCGGAGCGCGGCGGCGGACTCCTCCAGCGGCCGCCCCTCGGTCGCCTCCAGGCGGCGCAGGTAGACGGGCGTCTCACCACGCAACGCCTCCTCGATGACCAGGGCGGTGACCTTGCCGATCCCGGGCAGGGCGGTCAGCGTGCCGTCGCGGGCGCGGGAGGCGAGCTCGTCCGGGGACGTGCGGGCGACGAGGTCGGCGGCGGTGCGGAACGCCCGCACGCGGTAGGTCGGCTCGTGAGCGCGCTCCAGGAGGAACGCGATCCGGCGCAGCGCTTCGACGGGCTCCACGGTCGCACCGTACCCGGGTATGACCGACAGGTCGCACCACAGTGTCATCCGCGCGACCCGTCCGGGCTCCTAGCCTGGCGTCATGGCCGCGGACACGTCCGACGACGAGCCGAACCTCCTGCGCGCGATCCTGCGCGACGGCATCCTGGCCGCCGCCGTGACCGGGCGCGCCGAACCCGCGCCGCCGCTCGGCCGGCCCTGGCCCGCCGGGCTGCGGTGGACGCGGCACATCGGCATCGGCCGGCTGCCGTTCGGGCTGATGGCGAACCTGTTCTGGTTCCTCGTCACCGCCCTGCTCGCCACCGGGACGAACTCCCTGCTGCGGGAGCCCGTGCGCGCCGACGCGCCGAACTATCCCGGCGACGGCGTCGCCCTGCTGTTCGCGGTCCTGCTCACCGCGCCGCTCGCGATCCGCGACCGTCATCCGCTGGCGGCGTGGCGGCTGAGCGTCGTCGCCCTGACGCTGCTGTCCCTCAGCTCATGGCCGTCCGACCTCGAGTACACCGAGGGCGGGGCGTTCGTGGCGCTCATGTGCGTCTACACGGTGACCGTGCGCTGCTCACGGGGCATCACGCTGGGCGTCGCGATCCTGTCGTTCGCCGGGGTGTGGCTCATCAAGGACTCGGGGTCGGCGCCCGGGGCGTCGGCGCTGCTCCTCGTGCCGCTCGCCGTCGGATACGCCGTCCGGGTCCGGCGGACGGCCAGGCAGGAGATGGCCGAGCAGGAGCGGCGGCACCTCGCGGCCGAGGCGGTGCTGACCGAGCGGCAGCGGATCGCGCGGGAGCTGCACGACGTCGTCGCCCACCACATGTCGATGATCGCGATCCAGGCGGAGGCGGCGCCCTACCGGGTCGACGCGGTCCCGGAGGAGACCCGCAAGGACCTCGCCGAGATCCGGGCGACGGCGCTGGACGCGCTGACCGAGCTGCGGCGGATCCTCGGCGTGCTGCGCTCCGAGGACGGCGCCGAGACCGCCCCGCAGCCGAGCCTGGACCGGCTCGACGAGCTGATCGCGAACGCGCGCGGCGCGGGCCTGCGCGTGGAGACGCACCTGACCGGCGACATCGACGGTCTGTCACCCGGCGTGGGACTGACCGCGTACCGCATCATCCAGGAGGCGCTGAGCAACGTGATGCGGCACGCCCCGGGTTCTCAGGTTCGTGTCGAGGTGACGCGGGACAACGGCGTAGTGTGGCTC
>DATCLF010000205.1:0-2763 GCA_036564055.1 Spirillospora sp. | reverse complement strand
GGGCAGCTCCTTTCCGGGCGGGCCGACGAGGACGATCCGGGGCGCGAGCCACAGGAGGAAGAGCGCCTCGGCTCCCGCGCCGTGCTCGCCGTCCACGATGACGACGTCGAAGGAGTTCGGGGCGGGCGGGAGGGTCTCGGGGATCCGCCACAGCGGCAGGAACCAGGCCGGGACGATTTCGGACGGCGCGGCGGGGTCCGCGGGGAGGGCGGCGCGGACGGCGGACCAGGCGCGCGCGGCGGCGAGGTCGGCGCGGACGTCCCTCAGGCGCCGTTCGGCGAGGTCGGCGCGGAGCCGTTCGGCGGCGGGGACGGATCGCCGGGTGGCGTCGTACGCCGCGGCCCACGCCTCGTCCCAGCGCTGCGTGCGGGTCCGCCACGCCTCGTCGCCGTCGGTGGCGATCATCAGGTTGGCGAGGTCGGGGTGCACCGCGCGGACGCGGGCGAGCAGCTCCTCGCAGCGGAGCTGGCGGGAGCGTTCGTGACGCGCCTCGGCGAGGGCGGTGAGGGCGCGGCCGTAGGCGGCGGCGTCGCGGGCGTCGACGGCGTCGAGGGCGTCCTGCAGCTCGGGCGGATCGTCGTCGCCGACCGGGCCGATGGAGTCCCGAAGGGCGTCGAGGTCGGCGGCGGCGCGGCTGACGCCGAGCCCCTCCAGGGCGTTGCGGAGGGCGGTGACGTAGCTGTGCCACTGGTGGGGGTGGCCGAGGGGGATGCCGAGGCCCGAGCGTTCGAGGATCTCCCGGGTCTCGTTCACGGCCGTCATCGCGTCGCGGATGCGGGCGAGCCGGGCGTGCGCGCGGACGAAGCGGGCGATGCGCTCGGGGGGCGGGAGGTCGGCCGGGAAGGAGATGCCCGCGGCCTCCCACACGTACTGCAGCTCGCGGCAGGTGATCCGCACCAGGAGGTCGGTGTGGACGAGGTCGAGCAGCTCGGGCGTGGTGGGCGGGGCGCCGTCCACCCTCACGGTGGCCAGGAGCGGCTCGGCCTGCCGCTGCGCAGACGAACGGAGCGGCCCCCGTTTCAGGGAGCCGCCGCCCTCCAGGTAGGCGCGCAGTTCCTCGGCGGACGCGGCGAGCCCGCGCAGGTCCGCGTCGTCGGGAAGGTCGATCCGGTGTCCGCTGATCTCCCGCAGGGCGTCCTCGGCCCATCGGGCGCGGGCCGTCATCTCGTGGACGCGCGCCCAGATGAGGGAACGGCGGTCGGCGAGGGCGTCGGCGAACGCCTGGGCGGCGAGGTCGGCCGGGTTCCAGCCGCCCGGGTCGCCGTCGAGACCGAGGTCGCGCAGCGCGGCGGCGACCGTGGACGCCTTCTGGTCGAGGTGGGTCAGGACGGAGACGTCGGCCTCGCGCAGCCGCCGCGACAGGTCGGTCTTGGTGCGTTCGGCGCGTTCGGCCGCCGCGGCCTCCGCCTCGATCAGCGTCCGGACGTAGGCGGCGCTGGGCAGCGCACCCGGGTCGATGTCGCGCTGCCCGGTGCGGGCCTTACGCTCCGGGGTCTCCTCCGCGAGCAGGACGACGAGCTCCGCCGCCTCGGACCGGGAGATCGGCGGGTCCGGCGGCATCCCGGGGCGGACCGGCATCCACGCGAGGTCGGGCGCCTCGGCGCGCAGCCGTTCGCGCGGGTCGACGGGCTCCTCGTCGGCGCCGTCGCGGAGGCGTTCGGCGATCTCGTCGACCTTGCGGGCGGCGGCCCGTTCCCGTTCGGCGAGCTCGCCCGGGTCGGGCACGTCGGTGCGGGACAGGATCGCCTCGGCCGCCCGTCCCGCCGCGGCGGGGTCGGCGACGGCGAGGCCGGCGAGGCCCGGCGGGAGCGCCGCGCGCAGGGCGCCCGCCGCGGTGGCGCCGGACGTGGCGACCAGCACGCGCTCGCCGCGGCCGAGCAGCTCGGCGACCATGTCCGGCACGGTGTCGAGGTCGCGTTCGGGCACGTGCACGACGTCCGGCTTCGCCGTCGGCGACACCAGCCGCGCGAACCCCTCGGGGACGCCGCCGGACAGCCGGTCCAGGAGCGCGGCGTGATAGTCGGCGACGGCGCGGCGGCCCTGCGGGCGGACGACGAGGGCGGGCGCGAGGCTCACCCGCGGGACCTGCGACGGCCCCCCGTCGCCCGGGGCCCAGTCGTCACGGACGTCGGCGGGGACGGACAGCGCGGCGGAGCACCAGGCGCGCAGCACGTCCCCGACCGAGGCGTTCAGCCCGAAGCCGTGCCCGGCGCGGATCGCCCCGGCGGGCCCGTCGGCGGGCCGGTAGCCGGGGTGGCCGGACAGCAGCTCCCGGTCCCGCAGGCTCGTCGGCCCGGCCAGGACCACGTCGATGCGGTCGGTGCGCTCGTCCACGACGATCCGCACGGGCGTGTTCAGCAGGTGGTCGTAGACGGCCGGGCGCCAGGCGAGCAGACCCGTGGCGAGGACGACGTCCTGCCCGGCGAGCTCGCGCAGGACGCGGTACCAGTTGCGCAGCGCGAGCCAGCCGTCGAACTCGTCGAGCACGACCGGCGGGGTCAGCGGGATGACCGGGACGCTGAACAGGACGTCGCCGGGTCCGGCGTCGGTCTCGACGTAGACGTCGTCGGGCAGGTCCGCCAGCCAGTGGACCCGGTCGTGGCCCGCCAGGTCGCGGGACGGGCGGCGGCGGGCCTGCGCGAGGTCGCGCAGGTATCGCAGCAGCCGCGCCGCGTGCTCGGTCTCGCGGGCGGACGCGTCCACGGTCCCCGGCAGGTCCCGGGGGGCGCGAGGGGTCGTGCCCCGGCCCGCAGACCGGCCGGG
>DATCLF010000204.1:0-10833 GCA_036564055.1 Spirillospora sp. | reverse complement strand
GCAGATGGCGGCGCTGGCGATGGCGATCCTGCTGAACGGCATGACCCGCGCGGAGGTCGCCCGCTGGACCGAGGCGATGATCCGGTCGGGAGAGCGGATGGACTGGTCGGCGCTGGACCGCCCGACCACCGACAAGCACTCCACCGGCGGCGTCGGCGACAAGATCACGCTTCCGCTGGCGCCGCTGGTCGCGGCGTGCGGGGCGGCCGTCCCGCAGTTGTCGGGCCGCGGCCTCGGCCACACCGGCGGAACGCTCGACAAGCTGGAGTCGATCCCGGGATGGCGGGCGTCCCTGTCGAACGCGGAGATGCTGGATGTGCTGCGTTCCGCCGGGGCGGTGATCTGCGCGGCGGGCGGCGGGCTCGCCCCCGCCGACCGCAAGCTGTACGCCCTGCGCGACGTGACGGGCACGGTCGAGTCGATACCGCTCATCGCGTCCTCGATCATGTCGAAGAAGATCGCCGAGGGGACGGGCGCGCTCGTCCTGGACGTCAAGGTCGGCTCGGGCGCGTTCATGAAGACGCCCGCGCAGGCGCGTGAGCTGGCCGAGACGATGGTCGCGATCGGGACGGACCACGGCCTGCGCACCGTGGCGCTGCTCACCGCCATGGACCGCCCCCTCGGCCGGGCCGTCGGCAACGCCGTCGAGGTGGCCGAGGCGGTGGAGGTCCTCGCGGGCGGCGGCCCGCCCGACGTGGTGGAGCTGACGCTGACCCTGGCCCGGGAGATGCTGGACGCCGCCGGCCTGACCTCCAGGGACCCGGCCGACGCGTTGAAGGACGGCTCCGCGATGGACGTCTGGCGGCGCATGATCACCGCTCAGGGCGGCGACCCGGACGCGCCGCTGCCGTCCGCTCGCGAGACCCACACGATCAACGCGCCGTCCACCGGCGTGCTGACCCGCCTGGACGCCTACGGGGTCGGCGTCGCCGCCTGGCGCCTGGGCGCGGGCCGGGCCCGCAAGGAGGACCCGGTGTCGGCCGCCGCCGGGGTCATCTGCCACGCCAAGCCCGGCGACACCGTGACGAAGGGGGACCCGCTGCTCACCCTCCACACCGACGACGAGGCCCGCATCCCTCGCGCCCTGGAGTCCCTGGACGGCGCCTACGAGATCACCGAGAACGGCGTCCCGGACGCGCAACCCCTCGTCATCGACCGCGTCTCCTGACGCCGCTCCCTGATCCCGGCCGTCAGTGCAGGCCGCGCTTGCCGGGCGTCCAGAACGGCTTGACCTTGATCGCCCCGCGCGGCCATCCGCGTTCGCGCACGAGGTGGTCGCGGACCATCCGGCAGGTCCGCGCCTCCCCGGCCACGTAGGCGGCGCCGCCGTCGGGCCCGGGGAGATCGAGCCGGGCGACCGCGTCGACGAGGACCCTGGACGACGCCGCCGGAGCGCCCGCGCGGTGCACGCGCTCCAGCCGGTGCGGGCCGGGCAGGGGCGGGTCGCTGTCGGCGTCCTCGCTCTCCACCACCCCGTAGACCCGCGCCGACGCGTCACCCGCGATGGTCGGGCTGGCCCGGCGCCGGTACCCGGACCTGCGGCTCGACGAGGGATCCCTGCACGACCTGGACATCGCGGACGGCGCCCTGGGCGGCGCGTTCGCCTGGCACTCGATCATCCACATCCCGCCCGAGGACCTGCCGTCCGTCTTCGCGGAGCTCGCGCGCGTGCTGGCGCCGGGCGGTCACCTGCTCGTCGGGTTCTTCGCGACCGACGACGACGCGGCGCGACGGGCCGAGCCGTTCGACCACAAGGTCTCCCGCGCCTACCGCCTCTCCCTCGGCCACGTCGCGGACCCGGCGGCCGGAGCCGGGCTCGCGGAGGTCGCCCGCATGCGCCGCGAGCCCGGCGACGGCGAACGCTTCCACCAGGGCCGCCTCCTCGCCCGCAAACCGGGGTGATGCCTCTTGCGGAGAGGTGTCGCCAAACCGTCCGGCATCGAGGGCCTGGAACATGCGCACTACACCGTCACAAGGACGACGTGACCGTCGACTACCTCGTCATGGGTGAAACCGTTTGATCGACAACGTGCGTCCCGACAGCTGACCACCCGGGCAGAGGCCGGCACCTGCCCGGGCTTCTCAGCGGCCGGTGTCAGTCGGTGGCGATCGCCTCCAGCGTGGGGACGCCGGCGGCGCGGCGGGCGGGGAGGGCCGAGGTCGCCAGGGTCGCCGCCGTCGCGCCCGCCGCCAGCAGCGGGAACAGCCACCACGGCGGCGCGGGGCGCAGGAAGGAGCTGCCGGTCGCCAGGTGGAGCAGCGTCAGGATTCCCATGGCGAACGCGAGGCCGAGGACGGTGCCGAGGACGACCACGGCGGCCGCCTCCCACCGGACGATCGCGCGGACCTGCCGTGCGGTGGCGCCGACGGCGCTCAGCAGGCCGAACTCGCGGGTGCGTTCGGCGACGCTCATCGACACCGTCGTCGCCATCCCGAACAGCGCGAGCAGCAGCGCCATGGCGACGAAGATCCGTGTCGCGCGCAGGGGGCGGGTGAGGCTGCTCGACGCCGCCTTCACGTACGCGTCGCGGTCGAGGACCTGTGCGCCGGGGCCCACGGCGTCCGCCAGGGCCTTCGCGGTGCCGCCCCGCACGAGGACCGCCTGCGTCGCGGCGTTGGCGTCGAGGCGGTCCATCGTCGCGGGCGTCACCAGCGCCTGGTCGGCGAACAGGTGGGACGGGTCGTGGTAGGCGCCCGTCACGGTGAGCGCGACCCGTCCCCGGGCGCCGCGCACGACGATCCTCTGTCCGCGGCGCAGGTCCCGCTCCTTCATGACGGACGACGACAGCGCGATCTTCCCGGGGCCCAGGGCGGGCGGCCGGCCGCCGAGCCGCAGCACGTCGTCCAGCCCGGACCGGTCGGCGCCGCTGACCCGGATCGGGGACGCCTCGGGGTCGGACGGGGACAGCACCGTGACCTCGGTCTGTGTGAGGGGCACGGCGCGGGTGACCCCCGGCACGGCCGCGGCCTTGGACGCGACGTCGCGCGCCAGCGGCGCGGGCGCGCCCTCGGAGGTCCTCGCTGTCGCGGCGATCGCGTGGTCGGCGGCCATGACCTGCCGTCCCGCTTCGGTGAACCGGTCGTTCACCGACAGCGTCACCACCATCACGGACGCGGTCAGCGCGACGCCGACCATCAGCGCCGAGGCCGCCGAGGCCACCCGGCGCGGGCTGCGGGTGATGGTGGCGTGGGCGAGGCGGCCGGTCTCCCCGCCGACCAGCATCCCGAGGCGTCCCACCAGCCCGCCCAGCGGCCCGACGAAGAACGGGGTGAGGACGGCCAGCCCGACGACCGTCAGCAGCGACCCGAACAGGATCATCAGCCCGATGCCGAAGGTGCGGTCCGGGCCGGGCGGGTCGGTGGTCCGGACGAGCAGCCCGATCGCGAACCAGAAGCCCGCGCCGAGGAAGACGGCGCAGGCGACCAGCAGCCGGGGCCAGCGACGCTCCCGCGTCTCGGTGACCGTGCTCCGCAGCGCCTGGACGGGCGAGACCGCCGAGGCGCGGTGCGCCGCCTGCCACGCCGCGAGCTGGGTGACGAGGATCCCCGCCGCGGCCGGGACGCCGAGCGCGACCCATCCGGTCTGCGGAGCGGCGGCCGACACGTCGAACCCGTCCCGTGCGAACAGCCGGATGATCAGCTCCGAGAGGGGAAAGCCCGCGGCCACCCCGCCGACCGAGGCGATCACGCCCATCGCCAGGGCCTCGTACCGGATGAGCCGCCCGATCTGCCGCGGGGTGGCGCCGATCGCGCCGAGCAGCGCCAGCCGCCGGGTCCGCCGGCGCACGAGCGTGCCGAAGGTGTTGGCCACCACGAACAGGCCGACGAAGATCGCAACGAGGGAGAGCCCGCCGACCACGCCGGCGATCGAGGCGCCCTCGCCCGCGACGGCCTCCCGCTGCGCGCGCACCATGGACTCCGCGGTGCGCACGGTGGCCGCTTCGCCCAGCGCGCCGGCCAGCTCGCCGCGCAGCCGGTCCGCGGGCACGCCCGGCGCCGCCTTCACCCAGACGCCCTGCCAGGTTCCCGGAGGCAGCAGGGCGGCGCGCCGCACGGTCTCGGGCGGGGCGAGCACGAGGTCACCGGTGGCCACCGCGTCGCGGCCCTCCACGGTGACGACCCCGGTGACCCGCATCCGGCGCGTCTCGCGGGGCAGCGTCAGCGTCAGCGTGTCGCCGACGCGCAGGTCACCGGCCCGCGACACGTGCCGGACGACGGCCACCTCGCCGTCCGCGGCGGGCGCGCGTCCCGTCTCCAGCCGGTAGGGGCTGAGCCGCGGGTCGGCGACCCAGGGGCGCAGCAGCGTGGAGCCCTCGGCCGCCGCCGTGATCGCCCGGCCGTCGGGGCGCATGGCGGTGACCGGCACGGCGGCGTCCCCGGCGGCCGCCGCGACCCCGGGCCGCGACGCGACCCGGTCGAGGCGGATCCGTCCGGTGGGCGGCGCGAGGGGCTCGTCGGGGGCGCCCGGATCGGTGGGCCCGCCCTGCACGAGGACGTCGGCGCGGAAGTACACGCTGGCGTCGGAGCCCGACACGGCCTCCTGGGCGCGCAGCGCGAACTGCAGCGAGCCCGCGATGAGCGCGACCGAGCCCAGGGCCGCGAGAAGCGTGGCGGTCAGCCGCGGCCATCCCTCGGTGAAGGAGCGGCGCGCGATCAGCCACAGGGGGTGGTCCACGGTTCAGCCCTCCGGTGTGCGCGTGCGGGGACGCGCGTCGGTCGTCCGGTCGTCCTGGATGCGGGTCATCGGCGGCCTCGCGTGAGACGGGGGAGCAGGCGCAGGGCGTTGTCGCGCGCGATGGCGCGGTGGGCGCGGCGGTCGAGGCCCGGGTCGCGGTCGAAGTCGGCGGTGCCGCGGGCCACCTCGGGGGCCGTGTTGGCGGGCCAGTCGGTGCCGAACAGGACCCGGTCGGCTCCGACGGCGTTGAGCAGCGTGGGGGTCGCGTACGGGGACATCGGCAGGGCCGTGTCGTAGTAGAAGCGGCGCAGCGCCCTGCGGATCTTGGACGGGGCGGGCCCGCCCTCCTCCCTGCCCCAGCGTTCGGCGCGCCCGGCCATGTAGGGCAGGAACCCGCCGCCGTGGGACAGGATGATCGACAGGCGCCGGTGGCGGTCCAGGGTTCCGGCGGCGATCAGGCTCAGCGCGGTGCGGGTGGTGTCGAGCAGGAAGTCGGCGAGCCAGTCGCCCACCCCGGGGACCTCGACGATCCCCTTGGGGGAGAAGGGGTGGACGAAGGCGACGGCGCCGCGGCGGTCGAGCTCGGCCAGGAGCGGCTCGAACACCGGGTCGCCGAGGTAGCGGCCCGCGGCCGAGGTGGTGAGCAGGACTCCGGCGGCGCCCAGCTCGTCCAGCGCGTAGGCGATCTGTTCGAGTGCGAGGTCCGGGTGGAGCATCGCCACGTTGGCGAAGAATCCGAACCGGGACGGGTGGTCGCGCACCAGCTCGGCCAGGGACTCGTTGCACACGCGCACGCCCGAGTCGGCGGTCTTGCGGTCCTCGAAGATCTCGGGCGGGACGGGCGCGGAGGCCACCCCCATGGCGATGTTGTTGGCCTCCATCGTCGCGAGGGTCTCCTCCAGGGTCCATTTGGCCCAGGAGGGGACGTCGTCGGGCGGGATGATGCCCTGCTCCACGGCCCACTGCCGCATCTTGGGCGGGACGGCGTGGTGGTGGGTGTCGATCCGTCCGTACGAGGGCCGGCGGGGGCTCGCGGCGGCGTCGCGCACCGGTACGGGAACGGTGGTCGCGGCGGCCGCGAGTCCGGTCGCGGCGGCCAGTTTGAACGTGCGCCTCCGGGTGAGTTCGGGCATTGCAGACATGGGTCTCCCCTCGGTGTGTGCCGCCCACGTGAGATAATCTCAGGTGAGACTATATCAGGTGGTACTACACTCGACCCGTGCCCGACACCATGCTTGAACGCCTCCTGGCGGGGGACGGCGGCCCGGGGACCCGCTACGTGGGGGTCGGCATGCTGCTGGCCGCCGCCCACACCCGCAGCCGGGCGGCGCTGAACGAGGCGCTCCGCCCGCTCGGCCTGAACGCGCGCGGGCTCACCGTCATGCTCGCCCTGCCGATGTACGGGCCGGTCAGCCAGCGCGACCTCATCGAGCGCATCGGCATCGACAAGTCCACGATGGTCCGGATCATCGACGAGCTGCAGGACGGCGGCCTGGTCTCGCGCGAGCGGTCCCCGCACGACCGGCGCGCGTACACGATCGTGCTGACGCGACGCGGCGAGCAGGTCGTCGAGGAGGCCCGGCGGATCGCGGTCCGGGTCGGTGAGGAGCTCTTCGGCTCGTTCACCGAGGCCGAACGCGACCGGCTCGTCGACCTGCTGCGCCGCCTCGCCGAGCCCGCGGCCGGCTCCCCGCGCTGACGGCCGCGCGGCCGCCGGTGTCAGGGATCCCTGCGATACTCGCGGCCCATGACCGACATCTCAGAAGAGTCCACGGTGCGCGAGCACGCCCGATTTCTGGTCGCCCTCGGCAACGACGAGTTCTCCCGTGTCGTTCGGGATTGCGTTGATGTCGCGGAGGGTGAGTCCGAGGAGGCCATCCGGCAGATCGTCACGGAGGAGCTCGAAGCCCACCTCGCCGAACAGGACACGTGGCCCGACGAGCTCGACACCGACCGGCTGCACCGCGCGTTCCGCGAGCTGGACATGGCCGGGATCGTGGCCCGCCTCGACCACGCCTGCTGCCAAAGGTGCGGCCTCAGCGAGATCTACGAGCAGTTCCCGCCCGACGAGGTGCGGCGCGGCTACGTCTTCGCCCACCGCCAGGACATGCAGGACGCCGTCCGCTTCGGAGGTCTCACGCTCGCGTACGGGGTGCTGAGCAAGGGCCCGCAGCCGCCGGACGCGCAGGCGGAGATCGGCCGCGAGGTGGCCGAGGCCCTTCGCCGCCACGGCCTGGAGGTCGACTGGAACGGCGACCCCCGCCAGAGGATCACGGTGCCGCTCACCTGGAGGCGGCGCCGCTTCGGCCGGCTGGCCGAGTACCCCGGAGCCGAGCCCGCCCCGTCCGATCGACCCCTGCTCGTCTCGTACACCGACAAGAAGCGCCGCGTGGAGCAGTGGAAGTGGATCCCGGCGTCGGTCCCGCACGCCCGCGACGTCCTGCTCACCACGACGCCGTACGACGGCAGCTTCATGGGCTTCTCGCACACGTCGGGCGCCGGCTTCAGCGCGTACTGGAAACCCGGGCCCGTCCTGGTCGCCGAGGTCATCGGCGACCTGGACGGCGCCCGGCCGGTCTCGATCAGCGAGGCGGAGAGGCTCGTGTCGGTCCTCGCCCGCGAGGGCCGGGTCGCCCTCGACGACCCGGCGGGGGAATGAACCGCGCGCGGGCGTCCGGGGCGCGGCGGGCGGGGCCGAGGCTCCGGGGTCCCCGCCGCCCCGCCCGCGTCACCGGGCCACGCCGGCCGGTTTCACGCCGGCCGCATCACGCCTTGCCGGAGCGGGCGGCGGCGACGAGCTCGCGGGTGGCCGGCGCGACCTCGGCGGCGTAACGCTCGATGGTCGGGGCGTCGTCGGTCATGAGGATGAATCCCGAGGTGCCGTGCTCGAGCGTGAGCTCGGCGAGCTGCTCGGCCCACTGCGCGGGCGGCCCGACGAGAAGCCCGCCGCTCGCGCCGGTGAACCGGCCGGAGATGTTGAGCAGCCGGCGGACGTCGGCGGGATCGCGTCCCGCGGCGCGCGCGCCGTCGTCGATCCGGCGGTTCATCTCGGTGAGCCCGTCGGGACCGCCGGGGATGTTCACCAGGCTCGGCAGCCAGCCGTCGGCCACGCGCCCGACCGTGTCGAGGATCCTCGGCTTGTACGCGCCGACCCAGATGTTGATGTCGTGCGCGGGAGCAGGCCCCCGCTTGACGCCCGCGACCCGGTAGTAGTCGCCGTCGACGCGGACGCCGCCGCGCGCGTCGGTGTCCCAGATCCCGCGGATGATCTGGATCGCCTCCTCCAGCGCGGTCACCGCCTGGCCGGGGGACAGCCGGCGCCCGCCCATCGACTCGATCGCGTCCCAGAAGCCGCCCGCCCCGATGCCGAGCTCGAACCGGCCCCCCGACAGCAGGTCGAGGCCGGCGGCGGCGCGGGCGAGGACGGCCGGCTGCCGCAGCGGCAGGTTGATCACGTTGCCGGAGACGTGGACCCGGGACGTCTTGGCCGCGACGTACGACAGCAGGGTCCAGGTGTCGTGGAAGCGCGACTGGTAGGGGTGGTCCTGGAACGTGACCAGGTCGAGCCCGGCGCGGTCGGCCGCGATCGCGAGGTCGACGGGGTGGGCGGGAGGCTGGTTGACCGGGGTGATGAAGGCCCCGAACTTCAGGTCGTGTCCGTAGTCGGTCATGTCGGCTCCTTGGTGTGCGCCTCGGCCGTGGCCGGGGTGAGGGTGAAGTTGTCGCGGAAGACGTTGTCCGGGTCGTAGCGGGCCTTCAGCTCGCGGAGCCGCTCCAGGTGCGGCCCGAACGCGTCGACGAGGCG
The DNA here is from genome assembly GCA_036564055.1 of Spirillospora sp. Classification (GTDB taxonomy): domain Bacteria; phylum Actinomycetota; class Actinomycetes; order Streptosporangiales; family Streptosporangiaceae; genus Spirillospora. The sequence continues at coordinate 2,353 of DATCLF010000204.1, read as the reverse complement.
CTCGGGACGCGGGTCGGTCTCGAAACTGAGGTAGAGCCCGTCGAAGTGCTCCTCGCGCAGGGGATCCCAGAGCTGGTCCATGATCCCGGGGTCGATGCCCATCGCCGCGATCGCGAATCCGGCGTCCCGGTGGGGGTAGGCGGTCGCGTCCGGGTCGACGTCGGCGATGGCGCCGCCGACGGTGCGGACGGCGAAGTAGTACACGGCGCCGGACGCCAGCAGCCGGGCGGCGTCCCCGGCGAACTCGGGGGTGATCTCACGGATGAACGCCGACCTGGACACCGGCTCGCCGAGCCCGTGGTGGTCGTCGTCGGGGGCGAGGTCCATCACGGCCGAGTACGGGGCGACCACCACCTGGTGGTCGATCAGCGGCGCGATCGCGGCGAAGGGCTGTAGCCGCTGGAGCACGACGTCGGGGTCGCCGGAGGCGACGATGGCCATCACCTGCGCGGCGCCGGGTCGTCCCGGACGGGTGGGCCCCATCGTCAGGAAGGCGGTGGTGTCGCGTGGGGCGGCGGTGGCGACCTCCCCGAAGCGCCGCAGCAGCACCTCGGGGTCGCTCGCGTCGAGGACGAGCTGCGCGTACCCGACGTCACCGACCTCGTCGGCCTCGAACTCGAAGGACGTGACGATGCCGAAGTTGCCGCCCGCGCCCCGGATCGCCCAGAACAGGTCCGGGTTCTCGGTCTCGTCGGCCCGCACCACCGAGCCGTCGGCGAGGACGACCTCGGCCGCGCGGAGACGATCGATGGTGAGGCCCTGCCTGCGGCCGAGCAGCCCGATCCCGGCGGCGGTGGCCAGGCCGCCGACGCCGACTCCGCCGTGGTCGCCGGAGGTCAGCGCCCATCCGCGGGACCGCAGGGCGGCGGCGACGTCCTTCCAGCGCGCGCCGGGTCCGACGCGGACGCGGCGGGTGGCCTCGTCGAGCACCTCCACGGTGTTCATGCGCCGCAGGTCGATGACGATGCCGCCGTCGTTGGTGGACCGGCCGCTGACGCCGTGCCCGCCGCTGCGAATCCCGAGCGGCAGGTGCGGGTGGCGGCGGGCGAAGGCGAGCGCGTCGACGACCTCGGCGGTGGTCCGGGGCCGCAGCACGATCCCCGGCGACCCGCCGCGCAGGTAGTTGGACCGCACGCGCGCGTACTCGATGTCGCCCGGTTCGACGGCGGTGTCCGCCAGGGACGTGGGCACGCCGTCATAGTCGATGCCGTCCCGCCGCTCGGCGCGCACCTCCGGGCTGCGCATCGTCCCGGTGGGGAGCGGGGCGGGCAGTTCGGCGTCGACGGCCTCGCGCAGCGCGGGGACGACCTCGCGGGCGAACCGCTCCAGCGTGGACGGGTCGTCCGAGGCGAGGATGAACGCGCTGACCCCGTCGTCGACGACCAGCGGCAGCAGCTCCTCGACCCACTGCCCGACCGGACCGCGCAGGAACCCCTCGGAGCGCTCGGAGAACGCGCCGGTGATGTTGACCAGCCGCCGTACCGCGGCGGGGTCGCGTCCGGCCTCGGCCGCCGCCTCGTCGATGATCTTGTTGCCGTGCGCCAGGCCGACCCGGTCGAGCCGGCCCGTGCCGAGCGAGGGCAGCCACCCGTCGGCCTTCCGGCCGATCAGCCGCAGCATCCGCGGCTTGAGGCCGCCCACCCAGATCGGGATGTGGTGCAGCGGCAGCGGCCCGCGTTCCGCGCCCTCGACCCGGTAGTGCTCGCCCCTGTGACGCATCGGCGTGCCGTCGCCCGCGTCGAGGACGCCGCGGACGACGTCGATGGCTTCGGCGAGCGCGTCGACGGCCTGGTCCGGGGAGAGCCTGCGGCCGCCCATCGCCTCGATCTCGTCCCAGAACGCGCCCGCTCCGAGCGCGAGCTCGACGCGCCCGCCGGACAGCAGGTCGAGGCCGGCGGCGGCGCGGGCGAGCACGGCGGGCTGCCGCAGCGGCAGGTTGAGGACGTTCGGGGCCAGGTGCACGCGTTCGGTCCGGCCGGCCGTCCACGACAGCAGGGTCCAGGTGTCGTGGAAACGCGGCTGGTAGGGGTGGTCCTGGAACGTCACCAGGTCGTAACCGAGCTCCTCGCTGCGTCGCGCCAGCGCCACGGGTGCGTCCGGCGGTCCGTTCTTCGGGGTGAGGGCCGTTCCGAAGGTGAGCGGATGACCGTAGTTCATGGCGTCTCCCGAACAACCCCGGCGTACCCGTCAAGAGGTGCTGCCGGTTAGATCGTCTGTTCTGCAGATGATCCAGGCAACAACGCGCCCCGGACGCGTATTCCGGAGCTCGGCTTCGCGAGTGGACAGTGGCGGGTACACCGGATACACAGGTTCGATGACGAACGACCGGGTCATGACGGCCGCCGTCCTGCGC
>DATCLF010000203.1:0-11107 GCA_036564055.1 Spirillospora sp. | reverse complement strand
CCCCGGACACGGTCACCTCACGAAGATCGGAAGAGAACCGCGCCGCTCGAACCGGAACGACGCGCCCCCGCTGACCTTCGCGACGGCGACCTCCTCACTCTCCGGAACCGCCACCGACGTCCGCACCACACGCGCCGACCAGTCCACCGCGCCACCGGTCACCTCGACGTCCAACCGCGGATCCACCGCACGCGCGGCCGCCCGCAACGCGTCAGGGCTCTCCGGCGAACACAACGGCAGCCACCCCCCGTCCTCATGCGCCGGCGACCGCACCACCGCGACCGTGTCGCCCTCCCGCTCAAGATGCACGTACGGCAGCGGATTCAGCAGCGGATGCAGCTCGAGAACCTCCGCCGCGTCCTCCGGCGCGCGCCCCAACCCGAGCGCCCGGTGCAGACGCTCCGCCGTCACCCCCGCATACCCGATCAACTGCCGCGACACCACCCGCCGGAACAGCCGCTCGTCGTCCCCCGCGCGTTTCCGCACCGCCAGATGGAACGACAGGTTCAGCAGGTGGTGCTGCAGGACGACCTCGTCGGCGATCCGGACCAGAGCCGAATGCGAGAACGCGCCGAAATCGAGATCGTCCACCAGCGGGCCCGCGTAGTCGGCGAGCCCCTCGTCGTCCCGGTCGATCTCGTCCAGGACGAGCGTGGCGGCCCGCGACCGCTCGTTCACCGCCGCCGCCGGAACCGGCTCCACGGCGGGAGAGTCCGCATCGATCACCACCGTCCAGGCGCAGTGCGGACGGCGATCGGCCGGAACACGCGGCGGACGGTGAACCGGCCGCACCCGGGCCCGGGGATTGGTGGCCACGGCGGTGGCGTCGAACGTGGGGTCCTCGATGTCATGGCACATCCTCCGGACCATCGACGCGCCCATCGGCTCGACGTCCAGCAGCGCCCCGCAGTGGTCCAGGTGGAACGCGCCGTGCCAGCGGTCCGTCACCGTGTAGCGGAAGTCCATGAACTGCGGCGGCGCGCCGATGTCCAGCTGCATGCCCTTGAAGATCGTGGGCACGTCGTCGCCCTCGAACCCGAGCGCCCTCTGCATCCGCCGCGTGTAGATCGGGCTGGCCCCCGCCCACTCCTCGACGGCGATCCGGGCCATCTCCTCCTCGCCCCACGCCTCCAGGCAGAACGGCATCCCCGCCCGGTCGATCAGATGCCCCGTGAGCAGAAGCTCCGGAACCAGCGTGGCGAGCCGCTCACGGCTCAGACGTGCGTAGCGGCTGGGCATCGCGCCTCCACGGAATAGCGGCCACCGCAATATAGACAGCCGATCAGACATCTGTCCAGATACGGGGTTGCGCACCGCCTCGGCGACGCGGACCACGAGCCTTCCGGCGCTCGGCGGCGGGGAGGCGAGCCAGGGGAGGGGAGGGCGTGAGAATGCGCCGCCGGAAGGAGCCAGAGTGCGCCTGAGCGGCCGGCGCACGGGACCGGCGGTGAGGGACGCGGGTCAGCCCAGAAGGCCGTTCTCGGCCGCGAGATCCAGCGCCGCCTGCGCCGCCGGGGCCAGGAGGCGCCGGTCACCGGGCGCCACGTAGACGTACTCGTCCACCTCCCCGGCCGGAGCCATCACGCCCCGGTGCACGGCGGTGAAGCACGCCATGCGCACGTGAACGAAGTCCGGCTGGTCGTGCGCGGGCGCGCGGACGACGCCGAGCTCCCGGAAGGACGCACGGTCGAGTTCCAGGCCGAGCTCCTCGCGCACCTCGCGGGACAGGGCCGACCAGTCGTCCTCGCCCGGCTCGCGTTTCCCGCCCGGCAGGTAGAGCAGGTCACGGCCGCGGGAACGCACGGCCAGCATCCGGCCGTCCGACACATGCACCCAGGCGACCACGTCGAGGTCGTCCACCACGTCGAGATCGGTCACGCCGGTCAGTCTGCTACAGCTCCGCGTCCGGCGCGCAGGACGAGGGTGTCCACGTCCGCGAGACCGAGGCTCTCGGCGGCCGACCCCTGGTTGACCGCGAGGCCGAGCAGGCCCGACGAGTCGACCCACACGAGCGGCTCTCCGGGAGCGACGCCGCCGAAGGTCTCCGCGAACGTGGCACGCGCGGACCCGGGGCCGGGAGACGTCCAGGCGACGTCGAGAGGCGTCCCGTAGCCGACGGGGCCGAACGCGGCGGTCAGGTCGTCGCGCGTGGCGCCCAGGATCAGGCTGCCGAAGCGGTCGGTGTAGAGCACGGGCACGGTCAGCTCGCCCTCGCCCACCACCGGGGACGGGATCTCCAGCGGTGTCGGCTCGACCGCGGGCCCGAAGTCGGCGATCGCGACGCCCATCGCGAGGTGACCGGCCGCGGGCGAGAAGACGTCGCGCCCGTGGAACGAGGTGGACACCTCGGGCATCCGGTAGGCCGGGTTCTCCAGGACGTGCGCCCGGACGACGCCGCCGAGCTCACCGGCGGCCGGGACCAGCAGGCCGTTGTCCGGGCCGACGAGCACGTCCCCGCGCCCGGTCTGGACCGCCACGGGACGCCGGGGGGTGCCGACGCCCGGATCGACGATCCCCACGTGGATCCCGACGGGCAGGTACGGCAGCGCCTGGCGCAGCAGCATCGCCCCTTCCACGATCCCGTACGGGGTGATCTCGTCGCTCAGCACGAGCACGGTCGCGGCGGGCGCGATCGAGTAGACGACGCCGGCGCAGATCGCGGTGTAGGCGGCGCCGAAGTCGGTCGCCAGGCTGACGAACGGGCGGCTCTCCGGCATGCGCCGACCCTACCGGGGCGTCCTCGTCCGCTGCGTATGCTGCGGGCGTGCGCGCCGAAGCCCTCGACCCCGTCCTGCTGCGGACGTTCGTCGCCGTCGCCGACCTCGGCTCGTTCACCGCCGCCGCGGCCGCGGAGGGCTACACCCAGTCCGCCGTGTCCCGGCAGATCGCGGCGCTGGAGGACGTCTGCGGCGTGGAGCTGTTCGCCCGCGGCGCCCGGGGCGTCCGCCCGACCCCGGCCGGGGAGTACCTGCTCCCGTACGCGCGCGGTCTTCTCGACCGGCTCGCCGACACCGCCCGCGCGCTCGACGGCCTGCGCCGGCTCGACACCGGGACGCTGCGGCTCGGCGCGTTCCCCACCGCGAACGCCGCGCTGGTGCCCCGCGCGCTCGCCCGGTTCCGGGCCCGCCATCCCGGGGTCCGGCCGGAGCTGCGGGAGGGGACGACCGAGCGGCTGCTGCCGATGCTCGAGGCCGGCGACCTCGACCTCGCCGTGGTCAGCACGCACAAGATCCCCTCGATCGCGGCCGAGGACCTCGTGCTCCTCACCGACGACGCGCTGCTCGTCGCGCTGCCGAGCGGTCACCGGCTCGCCGACCGGGAGCGGATCGCGCTCGCCGACCTCGCGGACGAGCCGTGGATCGTGGCCGACGACCCCGAGGCCGTCGCGGCCCTGCGGGCCCGCTGCGAGGCCGCGGGGTTCGTCCCGCGGACCCCGCTGCGGGTCGCCGAGTGGATCTCCAAGCTCGGCCTGGTGGCGGAGGGGTTCGGCGTGACGCTCGTGCCCGCCCTGGCCGCGTCGGCGGCGGCGCGGGACGGGGTGGTCCTGCGCGCCGTCGCGTCGGACCAGCCGCGCCGGTCCGTCTACGCGGCCGTCGGGCGGCACGCGCGCAGGTCCCCGCCCGTCGTCGCGTTCCTGGCGGACCTGCGCGACGCCGCCGCAGAGCCGACCTCGGCGCAGAGCCCGCCCGGGGAAAAGCCTTAGAGGTTCACGGGATCGCGGCGACGATCTCGACCTCCAGGAGGGCGTCGGGGTGGAACAGACGCGGCACCTCCACGGTCGTGCTCGTCGGCGGCTCGCCCGTGAAGTACCGGGCGCGGACGGCCCCGTACTCCATGCGGAGGTCGATGTCGGTGAGGAACGTGCGGATGTTGACGACGTCCTCGAAGCCCGCTCCGTGCGCGGCGAGGATGCGCTCCAGGAGCGAGAAGATGACCTCCGACTGGCGCGTGATGTCGCCCGGTGTGTCGATCTTCCCGTTCTCGTCGAGCGCGACCTGTCCCGACACGTACAGCATCGGGCCCTGCGTGACGTAGGCGGTGTGGGAGTAGGCCGTGTTCGGGGGCGGGGGGATGGTCGGGGGGTTGCTGAGCGTGACGCGCATCGGAGATGTCCTTCTGGTGTGGTCGGCGAGTGCGGTCAGGTCGTGGTCCGCGAGCCCGGCGGTGAGCGCGGCGTCCGTCCGCGCCCGGACTGCGGACAGGACGGGAGACGGGGGACGGGACGCGTCCTCGCCGGTGGACAGGGCGTCCAGGGCGAGACGGAGGTCCTTGGAGGCCAGGGCGAGCGTGAAGCGCGGCGGGCCGCCGGTGTCCTTGAGCCGCGCGGCCAGCGGGCTGAGGGCCGTCAGCGTCTCAAGGGCGAGATCGGTGTCGACGCCGAGCCGGTCGGCGACGGCGAGGGCCTCGCCGAGGACGGCGACGTTCGCGACGAGCACCGCGTTCACCACCAGCTTGAGCGCCGCCCCCGATCCGGGCGGGCCGGTGTGCCGCACCCTGCCGAGCGCTTCGAGGGCGCCGGCGCACCGCGCCACGTCGGCCTCCGTGCCGCCCGCGAGGATCAGCAGCTCGCCCGCCTCCGCCTGCGGGACGCTGCCGGAGACGGGCGCGTCGACGAACCCGACGTCCTCCGGCAGCCGGTCCCTGATGCGGCGGGCGGAGTCCGGGCCGATCGTCGACATGTCGACGACGACGCCGCCGGGTTCCAGGGCGGAGGCGGCCCCGTCGGGGCCGAACAGCACCTCCTCGACGGCGTTCCCGTCGGTGAGCATCGTGATCACCAGGTGGCGTCCGGCGACGGCCTCGGCGGGTGTGCCGCCGACGGTCGCGCCGGCCTCGGCGAGCGGGGTCGCCGCGGCGGGCGTGCGGTTCCAGACGGTGAGGTCGTGACCGGCGGCGAGGAGCCGTCCGGCCATCGGGACGCCCATGCGCCCCAGTCCGAGAAAGGCGATTCGTGTCATGGCGGGACCGACGCTAGACGGCCCGCCGCCATGCCACCAGCGAAGACTTCGCAGGGCAGGTATGCGCTGAACGCATGGCTCGGGGTGCGGGCCACGGGTCAGCGGTGTCGCAGCGTGCGCGGGTGCGGTCAGTTCCGGCCGAAGCGGCGGGCCGAGGCGTTCTCCTGGGCGAGGCGGTGCAGGGCCGTCAGGACCTGCTCGTACAGGACGGCCGAGACCAGCAGCGCGTGGACGGCCTGGGCGCGGGGCATGTCGTCCGCGACCCGGCCGATCTCGTGCTCGGCCACCTCGGAGGCGGCCTTCGCGTACGGCCGCAGGTCCTTCAGCGTGATCGGGAAGCCGAGGCGCCGCAGGGCCACGAACGTGCGGGCGAGCAGGTCGCGGGCGGGCGCGTGGTCGCCGACGTGCCAGCCGAGTTCCCGGATGAGGGCGTCGACGTCCTCGCGGGCGGCGCGGAACTGCGGGTCGTGCGGCGCCGCGACGTGGGGGCCGATGGCGTGCCGGGCGGTGCCGAGCAGCTCGTGGAGGCCGACGTCGTCGTCCTCGACGGCCGCGATGATCTGCTGGATCGCCGAGACCGGCAGGTCGCCGACCTCGCGCAGCGCGCTGATCAGGCGGAGCCGTTCCAGGTGGTGCGCGCCGTACTCCGACCGGGTCGCGCTCACCGCCGAGCCCCGGGGGAGCAGCCCCTCCCGGATGTAGAACTTGATCGTCTGGACCGTCAGGCCGCTGCGATCGCTCAGCTCGGAGATCTGCACCGCCGGCACCTCCTCGCCCTCGACCGGGCGTCCAACGCTATCCGGGTCGGCCGGCCGGAGACCGGCGGTCTCCGATGTCGGTCCGGCCGTCGGGGTTTCCCCCGCCGTCCGCCGGGTCGTGCACCGCCGCGCGGGGACGCGGGGCGGACGGGGCGCGGGGGTTCGGGGCGGGGCGGCCTCGACGCCGGCGCGATCGACGCCGGCACGGCGGTCACGAGGCGGTGCGGCGCATGGCCTCGGAGATCTTCTCGGCGGCCGCGACGACCGGGCCGGCGTGAAGACGGCCGGGGGAGCGGCCGAGACGTTCCAGGGGGCCCGACACCGACACCGCGGCGATCACCCGGCCGCCCGCGCCGCGGACGGGGGCCGACACCGAGCCGACGCCCTGCTCGCGTTCGCCGACGCTCTGCGCCCACCCGCGCCGCCGGACGGACGCGAGCGTGGCCGCCTCGAACTTGGCGTTGCGCAGCCCGCGGCGCAGCCGGTCCGGTTCCTCCCAGGCGAGCAGGATCTGCGCGGCCGAGCCCGCCGTCATCGGCAGCGCGGCGCCGACCGGGATCGTGTCCCGCAGGCCGCTCGCGCGCTCGGCGGAGGCCACGCAGATCCGGACGTCGCCCTGGCGGCGGAACAGCGAGGCGCTCTCGCCGGTGATGTCGCGAAGCTGTGCCAGGATCGGCTGGGCGATGGCGAGCAGGCGGTCCTCGCCGGCGGCGACCGCGAGCTCGGCGAGCCGCGGGCCGAGGATGAAGCGGCCCTGCGTGTCGCGATGGACGAACCGGTGGTGTTCGAGGGCGACGGCCAGGCGGTGCGCCGTGGGGCGGGCGAGCCCGGTCGTCTGGACGAGCTGTGCGAGTGAGGCCGGGCCCGCCTCCAGCGCGTTCAGGACGAGAACGGCTTTGTCAAGTACGCCGACTCCGCTAGAGTTGTCCATGTCTTGATATTGCAGTCTCGATATTTGAGATGCAAGAGAAGGTGACCCGCACCACGGCGCGACGGGGCGCCGGCGATCGAGCGAATCGAACGAAGCAGTGAGGTGGGAGCGATGGGTCGGACACTGGCCGAGAAGGTCTACGACGCGCACGTCGTGCGACGTGCCGAGGGCGAACCGGACCTCCTTTACATCGACCTGCACCTCGTTCACGAGGTCACCAGCCCGCAGGCGTTCGACGGGCTGCGGATGGCCGGCCGCCAGGTCCGCCGTCCCGACCTGACCATCGCGACCGAGGACCACAACGTCCCGACGACCGACCTGCTGAAGCCGATCGCCGACCCGGTGTCGCGCACCCAGGTCGAGACGCTGCGCAAGAACTGCTCGGACTTCGGGATCCGGCTGCACCCGATGGGCGACGCGGGCCAGGGCATCGTCCACGTCATGGGCCCCCAGCTCGGCCTGACCCAGCCCGGCATGACCGTCGTGTGCGGCGACTCGCACACCTCCACGCACGGCGCGTTCGGCGCCCTCGCCTTCGGCATCGGCACCAGCGAGGTCGAGCACGTCCTCGCCACCCAGACGCTGCCGCAGATCAAGCCGAAGACGATGGCGGTCACCGTCGAGGGCGCGCTGCCCGAGGGCGTCACCGCCAAGGACCTCATCCTCGCGATCATCTCGCGGATCGGGACCGGCGGCGGCCAGGGGCACATCATCGAGTACCGCGGCGAGGCCGTCCGGTCGCTGTCGATGGAGGGCCGCATGACGGTCTGCAACATGTCCATCGAGGCCGGCGCCCGCGCCGGGATGATCGCGCCGGACGAGACCACCTTCGCCTACCTGAAGGACCGCCCGCACGCCCCCAAGGGCGAGGAGTGGGACAAGGCCGTCGAGTACTGGAAGTCGCTGCGCACCGACGACGACGCGGTCTTCGACAAGGAGGTCGTGATCGACGCGTCGGAGCTGACCCCGTACGTCACCTGGGGGACCAACCCGGGCCAGGGCCTGCCGCTCTCGGAGGCCGTGCCCGACCCCGCGTCGTTCGACGACCCGGTCCAGCGCCAGGCCGCCGAGCGCGCCCTCGAGTACATGGGCCTCACCCCGGGGACGCCGCTGCGCGACATCAAGGTCGACACCGTCTTCGTCGGCTCGTGCACCAACGGCCGGATCGAGGACCTGCGCGCCGTCGCCGGCGTCCTGCGGGGCCGCAAGGTCGCCGACGGCGTCCGCATGCTCGTCGTGCCCGGCTCCCAGAAGGTCAAGAAGCAGGCCGAGGAGGAGGGGCTCGACGAGGTCATCGTCGCGTCCGGTGCCGAGTGGCGCGAGTCCGGCTGCTCGATGTGCCTGGCGATGAACCCCGACAAGCTCACGCCGGGCGAGCGCAGCGCCTCCACGTCCAACCGCAACTTCGAGGGACGGCAGGGGCCCGGCGGACGCACCCACCTGGTCTCGCCCGCCGTCGCCGCCGCCACCGCCGTCACGGGGCGCCTGACCGCTCCGGCCGATCTGTGAGGAACCACGACATGGAAGCGTTCACCACCTACACCGGGCGCGGTGTCCCGCTGCGCCGCAGCAACGTCGACACCGACCAGATCATCCCCGCCGTCTGGCTGAAGCAGGTCAGCCGCACCGGGTTCGACAAGGGCCTGTTCTCCGCCTGGCGGGAGGACCCCGACTTCGTGCTCAACAAGCCGCAGTACGAGGGGGCGGGCATCCTGGTCGCCGGGCCGGACTTCGGCACCGGCTCGTCCCGTGAGCACGCCGTCTGGGCCCTGCAGCAGTACGGCTTCCGCGTCGTCATCTCGGCACGCTTCGGGGACATTTTCCGTAACAACTCCACCAAGATGGGGCTGCTTCCGGTCGTCCTGCCCGCCGAGCGGGTCGAGGACCTCCAGACGAGGATCGAGAAGGATCCCGCCCTGGAGATCACCGTCGACCTGGAGAAGCGCGAGGTCCGCTGGGACGGCGAGACCGTCGCCTTCGAGATCGACGACTACACGCGCTGGCGTCTGATGGAGGGCCTGGACGACATCGGCCTCACCCTCCGCCACGCCGACGCCATCGCCGAGTACGAGAGCCGCCGTCCCTCCTGGCTTCCCACCACGGTGTGACCGGTCCCGGGGCCCGGGGCATCCCGGGCCCCGGACTACGATTTCCCCGAGGCGGGCGACGCCGGCAGCAGCCGCGACCACGTTGGGAACTTGGCTGAATGGAGCACGAAGGGGCGCCCTGGACGGAGCCCAGGTGGGACGATCCCGAGCTGACGCTGCTCGCCCGGCGGCTGCGCGACGCCCACCGCGCCGTCGCGCCGCTGCCCCCCGCGGAGCGCCGGCGGCTCATCCGGCACCTGCTCGCGATCACCGATCTGGCCAAACGCGACACCGGATTGGCCGCTCGCAGGCTGGAAACGTTCCTCGCGGACTTCCACCAGACGCCCGACGTCGGTTAGCGTGCGCAGTGGCCGGATCTGGTCCGGTCGCCCGGCGAGACAAGGGCGAGTGCGACAAAAACGCCAGCGACACGCCAACTCGTGCGTGCAGGTGATTGTGTCCATGCAGAGGGTCCCTTAGTTTCGTTCGGGCAAGGGGGGAACTAGAGGAGTAACCCATGAACAAGCGTGAGCTGGTCGACGCCATCTCTGACCGGCTGGGCAGCAAGAAGGCCGCAGCCGAGGCCGTCGACGCCATCCTGGAGGCGATCCAGACCGCCGTCGCCAAGGGCGACAAGGTCGCGATCACCGGGTTCGGTTCGTTCGAGAAGGCCGACCGGCCTGCCCGTACGGCCCGCAACCCCGCAACGGGCAAGACCATCGAGGTTCCCGCGACGTCCGTTCCCAAGTTCAAGGCGGGCGCGGACTTCAAGAACCTGGTGGCCGGCAAGAAGTAGCCTCACCGCGTCGGCGCCCGGGACCGTACGGCCGGTCCCGGGCGCCGCCGTGTCCGGAGCCGTCCGGCGCCCGGCGCCCGGAGCCCGGCCGTTCAGGACCCTTCGGGCCGCGGCGGCAGCGGGAACGTCGCCAGGGTCACGACCGTGATCCGGTCGCCCTCCATCGCGAGCCTCACCCGCTGCCCGAGCCTCAGCAGCCGCAGCCCGCCCGCGGCGAACGCCTCCCCGTCGAACGGCAGCTCCGTCCCGTCGTCGAGCAGCACGCTCCCCGACCGCGTCGTGGCGTCGAAGTCCTTCACCGTCGCCTGCATACACCGAACCCTAGGCGAAGGGCCCCGCGCGCAGGGCCCGGGCGAAGCGGGCGACCCGTGTGCGCGGGACCCCTGTGCGGGACTCACATGCGGGGGACCTGGGCGAACGCGGGAAGGCGGGCGGCCACGGCGGTGGTGCGGGGACCCGCGCCCAGGGCGAGCGCGGCCCGCAGGTCGTCGGGGGTGTCGACGTCCCGGCGTACGCTGTCGATGCCGGGGATGAGGATCTCGCGGGCGCCGCGGGCCCGGTGGGCGGCCCGGGAGTCCGCGCCGAAGGCGGGGGCGAACGTCACCCCGGGACGGGCCGTGTACAGGGTCGTGCCGACCCCGGCCGCGTCCGGCACGAACGCCTCCGGCGCCTCGGCGGCGGCATCGAGGGCACGGGCGAGCTCAAGCGGTCGCAAAGCGGGCAGATCGGCTGAGAGTGCCCCCACGCCGGCGTCGGGGGCGAGCGCACGGCCGCGTCCGGCGCCGTGGACGAGAGCCGGGTTCAGCCCCGCGTCCGGGACGTCCGGCTCGACGACGGCGCCGAGGGCGGCCAGGTCGGCGGCCGGGAGGGGATCGTCGGTGACGACGATCACGGTGCGGACCCGGTCACAGCGCAGCGCCGCCGCGACGGTGTCGGTCGCCACCGCGAGCGCGAGGGACTCCCGGTGCGGCCCGGCCGCGGCCGACATGCGGGTCTTCGCCCGGGCCAGTACCTTCACCGGCACGACGAGCGACCACTGGAGATGAGACGTGCTGCTTTGTGCTGTAGACATGGCAACTCGACACTATGCGCACACACCGGCGACACTTGTGGGCACCCTGCGTTCGCCTGGGCACCGACTGGGAAGGGGAGACGGGGTATGAGCCACGGATATTCGCCGGCCTGGCGGAAGCTCGCGGTCGTCGTCCTGCGCCCGCTGCTCTTCGCGCTGCTGAAGCGGGACTGGCGCGGCCGGCGCAACGTTCCGCGCGAGGGCGGCGTGATCATCGCAGCCAACCACATCTCCGAAGCCGACCCCCTCGCGCTCGCCCACTTCGTGTACGAGTCGGGCCGCTTTCCCGTCTACCTGGCCAAGTCGACGCTCTTCGACGTCAAGTTCCTCGGCAGCGTCCTGCGCGGCACGGGCCAGATCCCGGTGTACCGCGACCGGTCCGACGCCGCCCTGGCCCTCAGGGACGCCGAGAAGGCCCTGCGCGACGGCGAATGCCTGATCTTCTACCCCGAGGGAAGCTGCACGCGAGATCCGGATCTGTGGCCCATGTCCGGGCATACCGGCG
>DATCLF010000202.1:0-20191 GCA_036564055.1 Spirillospora sp. | reverse complement strand
GAGTCGGCGCGGGTGGAGCGTCCCGCCGACGTGCGCGGGGCGATCGAGCGCGCCCTGGCCGTCCCGGGCCCCTACCTGCTGGACGTCGTCACCGACCCCAACGCCCTGTCGATCCCGCCGCACATCACCGCGCAGCAGGTGAAGGGCTTCGCGTTGTCGGCGGGCAAGACCGTCCTGACCGGCGGCGTCGGCAAGATGCTGGAGCTCGCCCGCAGCAACCTCCGCAACATTCCGCGTCCCTGACCCCGCCGTCCCCCCGCGCGCCGTGCGCGGGGGGACGCCCGGAGTTCTCAGAATTCGTTGCCCGCGCGGAGCCAGGCGATGTAGTCGGCCGTCGCGCGTTCGGTGTCGTACTCGGGTTCGAACCCGGTGTCCTGCCGGAGCCGGGTGATGTCGAGGTAGTTCTGCCGTTCGTCACCGCCGGTGGGCAGGTCGACCTTGGCGTCCGGGATGACCTTCTTGATCGCGGCGATGATCTCGGCGTTGGTCGTCGCGCGTCCGGACGCGACGTTGTAGGTGCGGTGTTCGAGCCGGTCCGTGACCTGGAGCAGCGCGATGGCCCGGGCGATGTCCTTCACGTAGCACAGGTCGAGCGAGTCCTCCGCGTGGGCGGGCCGTTCGAGCGCGGACAGGTCCGGCTCGGTGCCGCGGACGGCCGCGTGGACGAGCTGCGGGGCGGCGAAGAACAGCGCCCTGTGGGGGTCGCCCGGCCCCCACACCCCGGAGATGCGGTAGTTGACGATGTCGATGCCGGTCGCGTCGGCGAGGTGACCGGTGAGCAGCTCGCCGATCTTCTTGAAGGTCGGGATCGTGTGCCATGTGGACATCGGCAGCGGCATGTCCTCGCGGAGCGGACCCTCCCCGGCGCCGAGCGGGCCGTGGCCGGCGACGCCGCCGTAGACGCCGATCGTGCTCGCGACGCCGACGCGTCCGACGCCCCATTCCCGGGCGGCCCGCACGACGTTGAACAGGCCGTCGAGGGAGTCGCGCGTCTGCTCGACGGGCCGCGCGGGATCGGGCGGGAAGGGCATCGACCCCGCGAGGTGCACGATGCCGGTGATCTTGTGGCGCCGGCCGATGTCGAGCAGCGAATCGAGGTCCTGGATGTCGGTCCGCTCGACCGCCGCCTTGGGGAGGTCGGGCGGCGGGTCGGCCTTGCGGCGCTGGACGAGCACGGAGCCCTCGCCGAGGTCGGCCAGCGCGCGTGCGGTGTGGGACCCGATGAACCCGAGCCCTCCGGTGATCAATATCATGACGCCTCTCCTTCTGTAAGTCGAGCTGATTATCAGTGATGCTGACGATCAGCAGCGTAGCTGTAGGATGGCCGCGTGTCTACCGGCGGACCCGGCCCCGCGCTGAGCAGGAATCTCGTCTTCCTGCTCAAGCACGCGTACCACCGGATGAGCGAGATCGGCGCTCAGGTGCTGAAGCCGTACGGCGTCGATGGACGCGAGTTCGGGGTGATGCTCGCCCTTCACGGTCAGGAACCCGCGTCCCAGCAGCAGGTGGCGCAGCGGATGGGCGTCGACCGCACGACGATGGTCGCGATCCTGGACGCGCTGGAGGACAAGGGCCTGGTCGCACGTCAGCCGGACCCGCACGACCGGCGCCGCAACGTCGTCGCCCTGACCGAGGACGGACAGTCCGTCCTCCGGAAGGCCGTCGAGGCGCACGACGCCGCGGAGCGCGAGTTCCTGGCGCCGCTCGGATCCCGGGACGCCGAACGGCTGCGGGCCGCGCTCCAGAAGATCGTTCTGCCTCCGGAGGGGTGACCGGACGGATCGGCGGTATCTCCAAGGGCGGAACCCACGACCTCACCGACGCCCGGGAGGCGCCAGATGAGTGCACGATCCTCACGGTTCGGACGGCGCGCGGCGCTCGTCGCGCGGGCGGGACGCGTCTTCGTGCGGAGCGGCATGGTCAGGCCCGGTCCGCCGCTCAGGGCCGCGCGTCAGCTCGGCGCCCTGCGACGCTGGGGCACCCTGCTCGGCGGAACCGTGGTGTCCGCCGCGGCACGCGACCCCCACCGCGTCGCGGTCGTCGACGACGCCGGAGAGCTGACCTGGGCCGAGCTCGACGCCCGCACCGACCGGCTCGCCGCGGCCCTCGGCGAGTTCGGCGGAACGCCCCGCGTGGCGGTGCTGTGCCGCAACCACCGGGGCATGGTCGAGACGCTCGTCGCGTGCAGCAAACGGGGCTCGGACGTCCTGCTGCTCAACCCCGGGATGAGCACCGAGCAGCTCACCGAGGTCGTCCGAGAGCACGAGGTCGAGGTCGTCGTCGCCGACGCCGAGTTCGGCGGCTTTCTCGGGGCGGTGCCGGACACCGTCCGCGCCGTCGAGGCCGGCGGGCCGGACTCGGAGCTGGACAAGCTCATCAAGACGGCGCCCCAGGTGCGGGCCGAGCCTCCGCCGAAGGCGGGCCGGACGGTCGTCCTCAGCTCCGGCACGACCGGGCGTCCCAAGGGCGCCGACCGGCGTTCGCGGCCCGGGCTGTCGCCGCTGGTGTCGGTGCTGTCGCGCATCCCGTACCGGGTGCACGAGCGGATGGTGATCGAGGCGCCGCTGTTCCACACCTGGGGCTATGCGATGTTCCAGGCGGCGATCCCGCTGCGCGCGACGATCGTGCTGCACTCCCGGTTCGACCCCCGGCGGACCCTCCGGGCGATCGAGGACGTCCGGGCGACGGCCCTGGTCGCCGTACCCGTCATGCTCCAGCGGATCATGGACCTGCCGGAGGACGTGCGGCGAGGGCACGACACGTCCTCGCTGCGGATCGCGGCCGTCAGCGGGTCGGCGCTGCCCGCGACGCTCGCGACCGCGTTCATGGACGAGTTCGGCGACGTCCTCTACAACCTGTACGGGTCGACGGAGACGTCGTGGGTCACCATCGCCACCCCCGCCGACCTGCGCGCACATCCCGACACCGCGGGCACGCCACCGCCGGGGACGAGGGTCGCGATCCTCGACGAGGCGGGCGACCCCGTGCCGCGCGGCGCCACCGGGCGGATCTTCGTCGAGAACGAGCTGCTGTTCAGCGGCTACACCGGGGGCGGGAGCAAGGAGATGCGCGACGGGCTGATGAGCCTCGGCGACGTCGGGCACCTCGACGAGCAGGGCCGGCTGTACGTCCGGGGCCGCGACGACGACATGATCGTCTCGGGCGGGGAGAACGTCTTCCCGAGCGCGGTCGAGGAGGTTCTGGAGGGTCTGCCGCAGGTCCGCGAGGTCGCGGTGGTCGGGGTGCCGGACGAGACGTTCGGGCAGCGGACCGCCGCCTACGTCGTCCTGCGCGAGGGGGAGTCCCTCGACGCCGACGCCGTCCGCGCGTGCGTGCGCGACCGGCTCGCGCGCTTCGCCGTTCCCCGGGACGTGCACTTCGTCGACGCGCTTCCCCGCAACGCCACCGGCAAGGTCGTCCGCCGTGAGCTCGGGGCCGGTCCGGGCGACGGCGCGTGACCGGTGCGGGCCCGGTCAGGCGTCGGCGCGGGACCGCTCGGAGTCGACGATGAACCACAGGCGTGTGCGGCGCGGGGACTGCTCCAACCCCCAATCGTCGGCGAGCGCGTCGATGACGGTGAGGCCGCGTCCGTGGTCGAGGCGGCGTTCGGCGCACGCGTCGCCCCGGGAGGGCCCCTCGTCGGTGATCTCGACGCGGAGCCGCCGGCCGTCGGTGGCGACCGTCACCGTGACGACGCCGGTGCCGTGCAGGATGGCGTTGGCGACGCCCTCGGCGGCCATCAGCTCGACGTCGTCCAGGAGCGTCCCGTCCGCGATGACCTTCGCGGCGCGCTCGCGGACGGCGCGACGAGCCTTGCGACCGCCGTCGCCGTCGCCGGTGAACCCGAACGGTTCACCGAGCCGTTCCATCCCCACGGTCACTGCATCACCACACGATCGTTCTCGTAAGCGCACCGCAATCATTCACCTGCGGTGAGTGATCGGGCAACGGCCTGGCCGGATGAATCTTGGCCTTTCTAGGACGGCCCGGCTCCCGTGGCGGAGCCTACGGCACGCGTTACACCGGGATCTGCGTATTGCAAAGATATGAAACTTCGGTCACGGGCGATCTCATGCCGTGTGTAAGCCGCGGTGGGAGGATGCGCGTCGTCCCTTGAAGGGCCCTGAGGGGAGGGGCTGCGAGGGCAGGCGGAACCGGTGGAGGCGGTCTGGTGACCGGACTTCGCCCAGTGCGGTGATCAGTTGTCGGCGCCGGCCCCGTCGCCGGAGGGCTCCTCGCCGCTCTCGCCGACCGCCGTCACCGTCGGCGTCGGCGCCGTCGTCACCGACTCGTCCTCGGCGACGCGGCGGGTGGCCAGGTGGACGCGGACCGCGAGCAGCGCGCGGGCGAACCGGGCGGCGAGCTCGCCGTCCAGGACGTCCGGGACCCGGTCCACGCCGATCATCCCGCCGGGACGGGCGACGACGTTCCCGAAGGGAAGCGTGATCCCGTGCCCGTCCGGCAGCTCCTCCACGGCGGGCAGGTCGAGCGCCGCGCGGAGCGTGTCCTGCAGGGCGCGGACGGTGGCGGCGTCCCGGTTGATGCGGACCTCCGCCTCGTCCGCCCGCTGCTCGGCGCGGTCGGCCCGCCTGCGCTCGGTCTCGATCCGCGCCTCGGCGGTGTCGGCGAGCTGTTCGGCGCGGTCGGCGCGCGTGGCGAGCTCGGTGGCACGGGCCGAGATGGAGTCGCGTTCGGCCTTCAGTCCCGCGATCTCGCTCTGCGCGGCGGCCAGCTCGTCGCGAAGCCGCCGCTCGGTCTCGGCGGCGGCCTCCAGCTTGGAACGGGCCTCGGAGAGCTCGGCGCGGACGTCCGCGAGCTCGCCGCGCGCCGTGGCGAGGGCGGTCTGCTCGGCGGTGAGCCGGGCGGTGAGCTCGTCGCGTTCCTTCTCGGCCTCCGTGCGGGCCTGGTGCTCGGTGCTCCACGCCGCCTCGGCGCGCTTGCGCAGGTTCTCCGCGCTCGCGGCCTCGTTGGCGGCGGCGGCGCGGGCCTGCTGGTGCGCTCCGGCCTCTCTCCAGGCCTTGGCCTCGCTCTCCTGCGCCGCCTTGACGCTCGCCTTCGCGGCGGCGAGTCCCTTCTGCAGCTCCTGCTGTGCCTCGGCGGCCTCCTGACGCGCCGCCTCCGCGTCGGCCTCGGCGCGCGCGGTCCTGGCCTCGGCGTCCGCCGCGGCCTTGCGCGCGGCCCGCGCCTCGGCCAGGGCGCTCTCGGCCTTGCCGAGGACGCCGCGGACCTCGCCGTCGAGCCGGTCGCCGAGCGTGGCGGCGGCCGTGGACAGCCGCTCCACCAGTTCCCTCAGCCGCTCGACGTCCTTCGCGAACGCCCGGACCGGCGCGGAATCGACCTCGGTGACGGTGCTCTGCTTCCCCGCCGTGCCCGCCGTCCCGGCCGGCGCGTCGCCGGCGGTCCGGTCGCTCGGCAGGCGAAGCGGCGCGGTCGGCACGCCGTCGTCCGTGGTCTCTTGATCCTCGCGCACGCGAGCATCCTAGTGAAAACGTCCAATTTGCACGGCTCGTCCCGTCAATCCGGGTGCCCGTGCGGACGGACGGGGTCGGCCGGGGTGTCGAGTCGCACGGTCTTTGTGCCGGAGGCGATGGTGATCCCGAAGCGCTCGCGGCCCGGGCTGCCCTGTGCGACCCACCAGAAGATTGCGGAATTGGGTCATGGCACCGGTTTCCGGTGAAGGGTGCGGGCCGCGCTTCGAGGCGGCCGACGGTCAGGGGATGAGGCGGCGGAGGCGGCGGGTGTTGCGGTGGAGCGTGGATTCTCTGGGCTCGGCGCGCAGCAGGGCCAGGGCCGCCTCGGCGCCTGCGCGGGCCGTTTCCTCGGCGGTCGGCGGGTCCGCTTCCTCAGCGGCGGGGTCGTAGCGCAGGTCGGCCAGGTCGCCGACGATGCGGGCGTCCGTCTCCCGGAGGGCGTCGAGGTCTTCGTCGCTCCATTCGGCGACCCGTGCACGCCAGGCGGGCGGGACGGTCGCCTTTCCGCCGCGCTGGTCGCGGGCCTGGAATCGTTCTGTGATGGCCTGCCGTGCCCGGTCGGCCTTCTGCTTGGGCCACGAGTTCTGCCGGAAGGCAGAGTTCAGGGATGCGAGCACGAGCGTTTCGGGCGCCGTGAGCCCGGCGTGGGCCTTGCGGTCCGGGACGAGCGTGTGGGTCGGCCCCGGCAGGCCCGCCGCCCGGGTGAAGCGATCCAGGAGCAGCCGCGGCGGCCTGCCGGGGCTCGTGATCACCGAGACCTTGGACGCTCCCGCCCCGGACCAGCGGCGGACCAGGCCGCTCAGGACGAACGCCCGCCAGATGTGCGCGTCCGGGTCGGTCTCGATGTGGGTTCCGCCTCGGTCCCTGTGCCGGGCGAGGCCGGTGAGGTAGGTGTCGAAGCTCGTGCTCTGCCCGTTGCGGATGTGCTGCTGCCACAGCGACGGCAGGGCCTGCCCCAGGCTGCGGGCGGTGACCAGGACCTCGACGTCGTCGACGCCGAGCGCGTCGAACAGCCGGGAGACGGCGTCCGCGCGGATGACCGACAGCGCCTCGGCCGACAGCAGCACCGTCCCGGGCCACGCGCGGACCTGCTTCAGCAGCGCCTGCCACGACGGCTGCTCGCGGGCCGCGCGCGGCTCCGACACCCACGGGTACTCCGTGCCGAGCAGGCCGTAGGTCGCCCACTCGTGGTTGGCGACGGTCCGCCTGCCCCGCTCCCAGTCGCGCGGGATCGGGTAGAGGACGCCGGCGTCGGCCAAGGCTTGGTCGTGGTCCTGGAGGACGTGCTGCAGAAACGTGGTGCCCGACTTCTGCACCCCGATGTGCAGGACGACCTTCCCCGCCACGGTTGTTTTCCGCAGATCAGCCAGCGGTGGTGGTCACGGTCTTCTTCAGAGCACTGCCCTCGGCCCACTTTTCGAACGGCATCTGCCAGTAGCCCCAGCCGTTCGTCCACTCCAGCTTCCGCTTGGTGCCGGTGATGGTGACGATGTCGCCCCGGTAGGACCAGTGGTAGAACCACTTGGCGTCGGCGGTGGGGGAACGGACGCAGCCGTGGCTGCAGTTGCGCCGGCCGAGGCAGGACGGGTCGTCCATGTTCTGGTGGATGTACTCGCCGCTGTTGGAAATGCGGGTCGCCCACGGGATCAGCTCGTCGTAATAGCCGGGGTCGCCCTTCTTCTTACCGGGCGAGACCATGCGTTCCAGACGGCTGCGGTCCATCGTGAGGTGGATGCCGCTTGTGGTGAGCAGGGTGTCGACGCCGTTCTTGACCTCGCCGCCGGTGCCCATGCTCACGCCCCAGGTGCGGACGACGCGGCCGTTCTCCTTGGCGACGGCGCGGTGGGTCTTGTCGCTGATCGAGACCGTGTGGTGGTCACCGATCTTGAAAGTGCGGGTCACGTCCTTGTCGCCGAACACGTTGTCGCCGATCCTCAGCCCGGCGTAGTGGACGGTGACCTTGACCTTCTGGTTGGGCTTCCACGGACGCTTCGGCCGGAAGACCACCGACGGCAGGCCGTTGAACGACTCGCCGGCGCTCAGCCACCGCCACGCGCCCTCGGTGGGATGGGTCGAGGAAAGCTCGATGCTGCGCTCGATCAGGGGCTTGGCCCGCTCCGGGACGGTCTTGTTGAACTGGATGAAGATCGGCATCCCGGTGCCGACGGTCTCGTTCTCGGACGGCACGACGTTGTTGATCCGGGTCGCGGCCGTCGCGCGGACGGTGCGGAACGTGCTGGTCGCGCTGGCGGACTTGCCGTTCGGTGACTTCGCCGTGGCCGACACCTGGTAGCGGCCGCCGGGCTGGAGCGTCCACGTCGAGCGCCAGGTGGTCTTGTCGGGGGACAGCGAGCCGGGGACGTCGACGCCCCTGAACTTCACCGCGACCTGGTCGAGCGTCCCGCCCGTCGCCGTGATCGTCACACCCTCGTCGGGGCGGGCCTTGGTGCTGCCGTGCGCCGGGACGATCGTCACCCGAGGGGGCGCGTCACCGCCGCCCTGCGCGCTCTTGCGCGGGCCGTCGCCCCCGCCCCCGCACGCCGTCGCAAGCCCCAAGACCAGCGTCAGCGCCAACGCTTTAGCTCGCACGGTTCTCCCTCGTCAGCCCGCCGGGCCCGCATGAAGGCGGGACGGCATCCGGATCGTGAACGGAACGGGCCTCGGTCTCCGGTACGGCGGCCGGTCGGGTGGCGCCCGTCCGTGTGTACGTCCCATCGTCTCGCGAAGGTTCGCCGCGGGTGGCCCGTTCACGGATCTTGGACGGTCCGATGCGGCCGCAGGTTCGGGCGCCGGCGCCCGGGAGGGACCGCCCCGGCCCCGGACGCACAGGGCGAAAATGGCCCGATCGGGCGAAAAAGAATGAGCTCTGAAAAACGGTCATGATTGAGTGGTGTTCTACCGTGAAATCGCGCGTTCCTCGGGACGTTCTCGCAGGTGGGGGACTCCTGCTGATCTTACATTCAAGGTTGGGGAGGGGGTGGTTAAAAGCGGTGTTCCGCGCCGTGAGGCACTGCGATGCTGTGTCGTGGCGGCCCGCGACGGCCCTCGAATAAGTCACCTCCCGGGTGAATTGTTGTCTGTGAAGGGGACGCGCGATGAGAGCCCAGGGGCTGAGTCCCTCCGTCGACTCGGGCGCGGCACCCTCGGACATCGCGCCGGGGGAACCGGTGACGGTCCTCGCTCCGGTCGTCCCGCGTCGCCGGAGCGCGACGGGGGCGCGGATCACGGCCGGCCTCTGCCCGGTGCTCCTCGCCGCGGCGGACGGCTCGGCGATGGCCGCCGCCGTCGCGGTCGTGCTGCGGCCGGCCGCGGTCCTGCCCGGCGCGGCCGCCGTCGCCGTGGTCGCGTGCAACGCGGCGGGCGGCCTGTACCGGACGCGCCGCAGCCCCTCGCTGCTCACCGACACGCCCCAGCTCCTCATCCGGGTGCTTCTCGTCGCGGCGGTCGTCGTGATGCTGCCGCCGGGGCCGGTGTCCGGCGCGGCCGCGGGATCCGCGTGGCCGTTGATCGCGGGGATGGCCGCGGCCGGTTCGCTCGGCGGCCGCGCGTTCGTGAACGCGGCGCTCAGGACGTACCGTCGCCGTTCCCGGGCCCAACCCGCGCTGATCGTCGGGACGGGCGGGACGTCCGCGCACATGGCCGGCATCCTGCGGGAACGGGCCGAGCTCGGGCTCGCGGCGGTCGGGCAGGTGGCGGCCGGGGGCCCGCCGGCCGGCGCGCCGGCGGCCCTGCCGGTGCTCGGCGACGTCTCCGACCTTCCCGCGCTCGTCGACGAACACGACGTCGACACGCTGATCGTGGTCGCCGAGGACGTCGATCCCGCGCACCTGGACGCGGTCCTGCGCATCTCGTTCGCGCTGCCGTGCGAGACGCTGCTCGTCCAGCCGCCGTCGGACGTCGTCCCGGTGGCGCCGGCGCGGCGGGAGTATCTGGCCGGGCTGCCGTGCGCGCGGGTCGACTGGGGGCTGCGCGGACCGGCCGCGCGGCTGGCCAAGCGGCTGCTCGACCTCGTCGCGGGCGTGCTGCTCCTCGTGCTCGCCTCGCCGGTGCTGGCGCTGTGCGCGCTCGCCGTCCGGCTGGAGGGCGGGCCGGGCGTGCTGTTCCGGCAGCGGCGGATCGGACGCGGAGGCGAGGAGTTCGTGCTGCTGAAGTTCCGCACGCTGAAACCGGCCGACGAGCAGGAGTCCGACACCCGCTGGACGGTCGAGGGCGACGCGCGCATGGGACGGGTCGGGCGGTTCCTGCGGGCGACGTCGCTGGACGAGCTGCCCCAGCTGTGGAACGTCATCCGCGGTGACATGAGCCTGGTCGGCCCGCGTCCGGAACGGCCCTACTTCGTCGAGCAGTTCTCGCGGAGCTGCCCCGGCTACACGCTGCGGCACCGCGTCCCGGCCGGGATGACGGGCTGGGCGCAGATCCACGGGTTCCGCGGCGACACCTCCATCGAGCTGCGCGCCAGGCTCGACAACCACTACATCGACCACTGGTCGTTCGCGGGCGACCTGAAGATCCTCCTGCTGACCGTCCGGGCGATGCTGTGCAGGGACGCCGGATGACCGACTGCGCGCCGCCGTTCGCCTGGCCCGAGCCGGCCCGGACCGCCCAGTCGGCCCGGCGGACCCCGCAGGCCCGGCAGGCCGGGTCCCGGCGGGCCGTCGCGACGAGGACGGCGAGGGCGGTCCGGGCGGCGCGGACGACGTGCTCCCGGCCGAGCTGGCTCGTCGCCCTCGTGGTCCTGAGCATCGGGATCCCGTCCGGCTCGCGGACCCCCGGTCAGGGCGTCGACGTCACCGCCGGCGACATGGCCAGCGTCCTGCTGGTGTTCGTCGCGGCGTACCTGCTGGTGACCCGGCGGGTGACGATGCCCCGCGCGGCGCTGCCCGCGTTCGGGCCGATGGTGGCGGTGCTCGGGATCACCACGGTCTGCTCGGCCGCCATCCTGTCCAGCCTGCCGGGGTTCGTGCGGAACGCCCAGATCTTCGTGCTGGTGCCGCTGGCCGTCGTCGTGCTCGTCCGGGACCGCCGCGACCTCGCGATCGTCTGCTCCTCGGTGCTCGCCCTCGGCCTCGCGGAGTCGGCCTACGGGATCTGGCAGTCGGCCACCCGGAACGGCGCGTCGCTGGACGGGGAGAACATCCGCGCGGTCGGCACGTTCGGCGCGGTCGACGTGATGGCGATGTCGATCGTGGCGGGGATCGCGTTCCTCATCCTCACCGTGTTCGCGCTGTCGGCGCGGGAACGCGGACGCGCCGCCCTCGTCGCCGCGCTGCTCGGGCTCGGCGTGCTCGGCGCGGCGCTCGTGCTCGCCCTCAGCCGGGGGACCTGGCTCGCGCTCGGCGCCGCCGCCGTCCTCACGCTCGTGCTCTTCGACCGGCGCGTCGCGGTGAAGGTGGTCGCCTGCTGCTGCGCCCTGCTGTTCCTCGCCCCGACCGTCGTGGGCGACGGGTCGGGGGCGGTGGCCGAACGCGCCCGGTCGATGGCCGCGTCGGTCGGCGACCCGGACCGGTCCGTCCGGGACCGGTACCACCTGTGGGGCGCCGCCGTGCGGATCTGGCAGGACAACCCGGTCACCGGGGTCGGGGTGAAGAACTTCCCCCACTACCGCGACGCGTACGCGGGGATCGAGCTGTCGTCGGGCAGCGAGACCGCCGACCCCGTCCGGGGGTACGTCCGGCAGCCGCTCCTGTCGCCGCACAACGAGTACCTGCTGTTCCTGGCGGAGCAGGGCGCGCTGGGCCTCGCGGGCCTCGCGGCGCTGCTCGGCGCGCTCGTGTCGGGCCTGTGGACGCGCCGCGACGTCCGCGACCCGTTCTGGCTCGTCGGCGTCGCGCTGCTGACGTTCCTGCTGGTCAACTTCGTGTACGCCGATCTCGGCGGGCCGACCTGCGCCCTGTTCTCCGTCGTCCTCGGGATCGTGGCGTGCCGGGCGTTCGCGGAACCGCCCGGCGGGGAGGCGCGCCCATGACCTCGGTCGGACGTGCCGCCGCCCTGTCCGGCGTGCTGATCGGCGCCGGGACCGGGCTGGGCTTCGTCCGTGACCTGACGATGGCGCACCTGTTCGGCGCGAGCGGCGGCACCGACGCGTTCCTCGTCGCCTGGACGATCCCCGAGACCGTGTCGCCGCTGCTCATCGAGGACGCCATGGCCCTGCTGATGGTGCCGGTCGTGACGCGGCTGCTCGCGCGGGGGGAGGGTCCGCGGCCGCTGGTCGGGACGGCCCTGCCGCGCCTCGTCCTCGGTCTGTCGGCGACGACGCTCACGCTCGTGGCCGCCGCGCCGCTCGTGGTGGACGTCCTCGCGCCGGGCCTCGCCGAGCCCGGCCCGGCCGTGCGCTGCGTCCGGCTGACGGCGGTCACGGTCGTGACGTTCGGCGTCGCGGGGTTCATGAGCGCGACGCTGCGCGCCCACCACCGTTTCGGGCCGCCCGCCGCGATCTACCTCGCCTACAACGTCGGCATCCTCGCGCTCATCGCGGGCCTGTCCGGCGTCGTCGGCGTCACCAGCGCCGCGGTCGGGGTGGCCTGCGGCAGCGTCCTGATGGTCGCCGTGCAGGCGCCCGCCTTCGTCCGCTGCCTGCGCGCGTCGCCGGCCGGGCCGCCGATCGGGCCGCCGGCCGGGACGCCGGCCGGGACGCCGGCCGGGCGTGCGGACGTCGGGCCGCGGCTGATGCTGCTGGCCGCCGCACCGGTCGTCGTCTACACCGTCACCCGGCAGGCGCAGGTGTTCGTCGAGCGGTTCCTCGCCTCCGGGCTGCCGGCGGGCTCGATCTCGCACCTCAACTACGCGCAGAAGGTCGCGCAGGTGCCGATGGTGCTGTCCCTGCTGATCGTGACGGTGACGTTCCCGCGCCTCGCCCGCGCCATGGCCGACGGCGACACCCGCCGGGTCGCCCGCCGGCTGCGCGACGACCTCGCCGTCGCCAGCGCGATGGTGCTCGTCGCGGCGGCGTTCCTCATCGCGTTCGCGCCCGCCGTGATCAGGCTGCTGTTCGAGCACGGCGAGTTCGGTGCGGGCGACACGCGCAGCACGGCCGCGATCCTGCGCGTCTACGCCCTCGGGCTGTGGGGGCAGACGGCGGTCGGCCTCGCCGCCCGCGCGTTCTTCGCCCGCGAGCGGCCGACCTGGCGTCCCGCCGGTTTCCTCGCCGCGGGCCTCGCCGTCACCGCCGCGATCGGGGGCGTGTTCGCCGCGCCGTTCGGGACGCCCGCCCTGGCCGCCGCGAACGCCGCCGGGATCACGCTCGCCGCCGTTCTGCTGCTGACCGGGCTGCGGAGGGGCGTCGCGCCGGTTCCGCTGCGCCGGATGGCCGGGGACGTGCTGCGGCTCGTGCTCGCCGCGGCCGGGGCGTGCGCGGCGGGCCTGGCCGCGTCCGCCGTGCTCGGCGCCGGGACGCCGCCGCTCGCCCAGGCGGCCGCGGGAGGCGCCGTGACCGCCGGCGTCTTCGCCGTCCTGACCGTCCTGGCGGGACCCGGCCCCGTCGCTTCCTGGATCACCGCCGCGGCGTCCGGCCCGTCCGGCCGCCGCGGCCGTACCGAATCGGGGGAGACCAGTGACCCAGCCCACCGAACCGCCACACCTGACCGAAGAACCTCACCCGACCGGTCTTTCCCGCCCGGCGGGGCCGGCTCCCGTGACGGAGGCGAGCCCGCCGGACGCGATCCGGCGCGAGGAGATCCACCCGGCGCCGCTGGTGCTGATGTACCACTCGGTCGACCACTTCCGTGAGGACCCGCACCTGGTGACGGTGTCGCCCGCGCGGTTCGAGCGTCAGATGGCGTGGCTGCGGGCGCGGGGCCTGCGCGGCGTCGGCGTGGCCGAGCTGCTGCACGCCCGCGCCGCCGGACGCGCCCGGGGCCTCGTCGGGCTCACGTTCGACGACGGGTACGCCGACTTCGCGACCAGGGCCGTCCCGGTGCTGCTGCGGTACGGGTTCGGCGCCACGGTGTTCGTGGTGTCGGGACGGATCGGCACCTACAACGCGTGGGACGACGGCCCCCGCAAGCCCCTCATGACCGACGACCAGCTCCGCACCGTCGCCGACGCCGGCATCGAGATCGCCTCCCACGGCAGGTACCACGTGTCCCTGCCGGAGACCGACGACACCGAGCTGCGCGAGGAGCTGGAGGACAGCCGCGCGCACCTGGAGGAGATCATCGAGGCGCCCGTCACCGGGTTCGCCTATCCCTACGGGAACGCCGGGCCGCGCGAGATCGACGCGGTGCGCGCCGCCGGCTACGACTACGCGTGCCACATCCGGCCCGGCGCGGCGTCCCGCCACGCGCTGCCCCGCGCCTACATCGGCGACAGGGACGGGCCGCTGCGGATGCGCGCCAAGCTCCTGCGCCACGAACTGCGCAGCCGGAGCCGCGTGTGATCCGGGTCCTGCACGTCATCACCGGGCTGGAGCACGGCGGCGCCGAACGTCAGCTCGCCCTTCTGCTGCGTCACCTGCCGGCGGCGGGCCGCTCACCGCTGGCGTGCGAGGTCGCGACGCTCACCCGGACCGGAACGCTCGGCGCCCAGTTCCGGAGCGCGGGCATCCCCGTCCACGAGGTCGGCATGCGCCACAACCGCGACCTGGCCGCGCTGCCCCGTCTCGTCCGGCTGATACGGCGGGGACGGTACGACATCGTCCACACGCACCTGTACCGAGCCTGCGTGTACGGACGCGTCGCGGCCCGCCTGGCGGGCGCGCCCCGCATCATCGCCACCGAGCACTCGCTGGGCGACGGCCACATCGAGGGCCGCGTCCCGTCGCGGGGTGTGCGCGCCCTGTACCGGGCGACGGAGCGGCTCGGGTCGGCGACGGTCGCGGTGTCGCCGACGGTGGCCGGCCGGCTGCGCGGCTGGGGCGTGCCGCCCGGCCGGATCGTCGTGATCCCGAACGGCATCGACGCCGAGGGGTTCGCGTTCGACGCGGCGCGACGCGCCTCGACCCGGCGGCGGCTCGGCATCGGTCCCGGCGAGCGGGTCGTCGGCGGCGTCGGGCGGCTCGTCCCCACCAAACGCTTCGACCTGCTGATCGAGGCGATCGCGCCGCTGGACGACGTGCGGCTGCTGATCGTCGGGAGCGGCCCGGACCGCGCGCGGCTCCAGCGGCTGGCCGGGGACCTCGGCGTCGCCCGGCGGGTGGTCTTCGCGGGGGGAACCTCGGACGTCGCGGGCGCCCTGGCCGCGATGGACGTCCTCGCCGCCCCGTCCGAACAGGAGACGTTCGGCCTCGCCGTGCTGGAGGCGCTGGCCGCCGGGCTCCCCGTGCTCTACCGGACCTGCCCGGCCCTCGACGACGCCCCGCCCGGGGAGGCGCCGGGCGCGCTGCGGCTGCCCGGCGACGCGCGGCGCTGGAGCGCGGAGATCGCGCGGCTCACCCGCGGGACGTCCCGGCGGGCGCCGGTGCCGCCGGTCGTCGCCCGGTACGCCATCGCCGAGCAGGCCGCCCGGCTGGCCCGGTTGTACGAGGACGGCCCGGGCGGCGGCGCCGCCGAGACCACCGGCGCCGCCGAGACGACCGGCGCCGCCGAGACCACCGGAGCCGTCGCGTCGCCGCGCCGCGCGGTCACTCCGATACCAGAAAGGGCTCATGATGTCGCAACGTGAAGCCAGGCGGAGACCCGCGGGGAGGCGGGTCCGGCCACCCGGGGCGCCCGTGCGACGCCGCCCGCGGCGCGCGCTCGCCGTGGCGGTGGAACGCGCCCGCGGACGGGCGGGCGAGCTGCTCAGGCGTTACGGGTGGTCGTTCGCGTTCGTCCTCGTCGGCCTCCTCAGCGGTCTCGGGTACGGGCTGCTCGCGCCCAGCACCTACACCGCGGCGGCGTTCGTCCTGGTCGTGGAGGACGGGACGGACGGCGCCCGC
Source organism: Spirillospora sp. (assembly GCA_036564055.1). GTDB lineage: Bacteria > Actinomycetota > Actinomycetes > Streptosporangiales > Streptosporangiaceae > Spirillospora. Next base: position 4,867 of record DATCLF010000202.1, on the reverse strand, counting down.
ACGGGTCCCACGGCGGTGAGCTTCGCCCAGACGTACGGGCGGCTCGCCACGCTGCCGGAGACCCTCCAGTACTCCAAGATCCCGCTGCCGAGGGTGAAGCCCGGGTCGATCCGCGAGCACATCCAGGCGTCCACCTCGCCGGACACGCCGCTGATCCGGCTCGCGGGCCGGGCGGGGACCGCCGAGGAGGCGGCGCAGTTCGCCAACGCCGCCGCCGACGCGCTCGTCCGGTACGGGGCGTCCCACCACGCCGACACCGGGGTGCGCGTCGCGCTGATGACGTTCGCGGAGAAGCCGGCCGCGCCGACGTCGCCGAACATGCCCGTGGGGGTCGCGGTCGGCGCGGCCTCCGGTCTTCTGCTCGCCGGGATCAGCGCCGCGGTGCTGGGCGGGCGGCGGGGACGGGCCGGCGGCCACCGGTCCCGCCCGGACGTCGCCGTGCCCGTCCCCGCCGGGCACGGCGCGGCCGCGGGGAAGACGGGCGCCGAGCACGCGGGGGTGCAGTCATGAGCACGGCCGGCACGAGCCCGTCCGGGACGCGTCCGTCCGGCACGCGTCCGTCCGGCTCGCGTCCGTCCGGTTCCCGTCCGACGGGCACGCGTCCGACCGGCATCGCGCGGGGGATCGGCGTTCTGCGCCCGGCCGCCCCGGAGCCGCCGTCCGCCGTCGAGTGGTCGGTGGAGACGCACCGTGAGGAGCAGGCGCTGCTCGCCCTCGCCGACGAGCTGCGCGACCTGTACGACCGCAGTCCGGCCGCGACGCCGTTCCAGACGTACGAGTGGCTCAAGTCGTGGTGGGGCTGGTACGGGACGAGCGGCCGGCTCCGCCTGGTCCTGGTGCGGTGCCGGGGCCGGCTCGTGGCGGCGGCGCCGCTGATGGCGGGCGTCCGGCACGGGTTTCCGGTGCTGCTTCCGATCGCCGGGGGGCAGAGCGACTTCACCGACTTCCTCGTCGACCCCGTCTACGCGGAGGGCGCCGTCAAGCACCTCACCCGGGCGTTGCTGGACGAGCACGGCTGGTGCGCGCTCGACCTGCGCGAGGTCCGGCCCGGCTCGGCGGCGCACCTGGTGGCCGGGCGGTGGCCGCGCCGGGTGTGGCGGATGCAGTCGTCGGTGTGCCTCGAACTGCCCGCCGGCGGGATCGAGGACGTTCTCAAGCGGCTGCCGCGCCGCACCGCGGGCAAGATGCGCGCGAAACTCCGCAAGATCGACGTGCGCGGCATCACCGTCGAGCACGTCCCGGCGGAGGGCGCGGCGGACGCGGTGCACGCCCTGCTGGACCTGCACCTGCGGCAGTGGCGGGGACGTCCCGTCAATCCCGAGCACACGCGCGAGAGGTTCCGCCGGCACCTGGCCGAGGCCGCGAGCGGGATGGTCCGCGACGGGCGCGCCGCCGTCCTGCAGTACCGGTGGGACGACCGGCTCGTCGCGAGCGACCTGGTCCTGATCGGCCACCGGTACGTCGGCGCCTACCTGTACGGCGCCGTCCCCGACCTGCGCTCCTGCGTGGACGTCTCGCTCATGCTGCTGCGCGAGGACCTCGCCATCGCGCGGGACCGGAACCGGCAGGGCGTGAGCCTGCTGCGCGGCGAGGAGCCCTACAAGCTGAAGTGGCGCCCGACCCCCGTCCGGAACGAGCGGATCATCCTGGGCCGGACCGCCTCGGCCGCCGCGTACGCCGGGCTGGCCCGGACCCGCGCGCACCTGGCGGCCCGGCGGCACCGGTGGCGGAACGGCCATGGCTGACGACGGCGACGCCGACGGAGACGCGGGCCGGGACGCTCCGCTGCGCGTGCTGCACGTCAGCCGGCCCACCACGGGAGGGGTCGCGGTCTACGTCGCGCAGGCGGCCGGCGATCAGCGCGCACGCGGCTGGGACGTCGCGGTCGCGTGCCCGCCCGGCGGGGACCTGCACGAACGCTGCGCCGCGGCGGGCGTTCCCTGGTTCCGGTGGCCCGCCGCGCGCGGCCCCGGCCCGGGCACGCTGCGGGAGGCGCGCGACCTGCGCCGCCTGGTGAGGACCTTCGCCCCCGACGTCGTGCACTTGCACTCCTCGAAGGCGGGTCTGGCGGGGCGGCTCGGACGCCGCCTGCGCGGCGTCCCCACGATCTTCCAGCCGCACGGCTGGTCGTGGCTGGCCGCCACCGGGGTGCAGAGCGTCGTCAGCCGCCGGTGGGAACGGCTCGCCGTCCGCTGGACCGACGCGCTGATCTGCGTCGGGACCGGGGAGCTGGAGGAGGGCGTCCGCGCCGGCGTGCGCGGCCCCTACCGGCTGGTCCGCAACGGGGTGGACCTGCGGCGGTTCACGCCCGCGGACGAGTCCGCGCGGTCGGCCGCGCGGACCCGCCTCGGCCTGCCCCGCGGCGTCCCGCTCGCCGTGTGCGTCGGCCGCGTCACCCGCCAGAAGGGCCAGGACGTGCTGGTCGCGGCGTGGCGGGACGTCGTGGAGCGGTGCCCGGCCGCGCGCCTCGCCATCGTCGGGGACGGCGAGGACCTGGCCGCGCTGCGACGCGACCCGGTGGAGGGCGTGCTGTTCGTCCCGGCGGTGCGGGACACCCGCACGTGGCTCGCGGCGGCGAACGTCGTCGTCCTGCCGTCGAGGTGGGAGGGACTGCCGCTGACGGCGCTGGAGGCCCTCGCGATGGGACGTCCCGTCGTCGGGACCGACATCCCCGGCGTCACCGAGGTCGTCCGTCCCGGGACCGGGATCCTGGTGCCCGCCGACGACCCCGCCGCGCTCGCCGAGGAGGTGACCCGCCGCCTGCTCCTGCCCGAGCTCGCCGGACGGGAGGGGCGCGAGGCCGCCGCCGCGTCGGCCGCCTACGACCTGGCGCGGACGACGGAGCTGCTCGCCGCGGTCACCCGCGCCGCCGCCGGGCTCGGGGAGGTGCCCGAGGAGGCCCTCGCCGAGGTGCGGGCGGTCGCCGGCGAAGGGCTCGGCGCCGACGTCCTCGGGCGCGTCGGCGACGGCGCCACCGAGGGCTCGGCCGGTGGTTCGGCTGACGGTTCGGAGACGGCCGGTGCGGTGGTCGCCGGAGCGGGGGACGGCGGCGGGGCCGTCACGCCGCCGGACGGCTCGCGGTAGAAGGCGGAGGAACGCGGGTTGCCGCCGTACATGCCCCGGATGTGCCCGGGGTTGTCGAATCGCGGAACAGGCCCCGTGCGCGGCGGCGAATTCGGCGTGGACGCGCAGCCGTCTGGTCCGTTGACGAAATTTGCGAATGGATATCGCAGGCTCGCATGCGTATGGTGTTGCCAGAGTGTCCGCCGCCGAGAAATTCACTCGGGCGGGGGATATGAAAATCCGCATTCGTTTGTTTTCGCCCCGATGTGCACCGCCCGTGCGGTCATCTGATCGATCCGGGCGGAAAGCTCATCCGCGAGGAGGGCCACCGTGCGCCACATTTCGCTGGAACGGGTCCGCTGATCCCATGTTCTACGACACACAGGCCCCGCCGGAGACGCGCTTCGACACCGGCCTTCCCGTCCTGCTGCTGCGCACCGACCGCAACGTCTTCCACCACGGGACGCTCGGTGTGATCAGAAGCCTGGGCCGCGCCGGGGTGCCGGTGCACGCGATCCTGGAGGGCCGCGGCGCCCCCGCGTCCCGCTCCCGCTACCTGTACCGGGGGCATCCGTGGGCGCCGCCCGCCGACCGGCCGTCCGAGCTGCTCGGCCACCTGCGGTTCGTCGCGGACCGGATCGGCCGCCGGGCGCTGCTGATCCCCCTGGACGACGCCGGCGCGCTGTTCGCCGCCGAGCACGCGGACGCGCTGACGCCCCTGTTCGCCTTCCCGCACCAGGACCCGGACGTCCCCCGCCGGGTCGCCGACAAGGCGCGGCTGCTGGAGGCGTGCGCGCGGCGCGGCATCACGTGCCCGCCGAGCCTGACGCCCGAGTCCGCGCACGAGGTGGAGCGGGCCGCCGAGAAGTTCGGCCTGCCCCTGATCGCCAAGTGGGCGCGGCCATGGCGGCTCCCCCGCGGCATGCGCAGCACCACCGTGGTGCACACCCTCGGCGAAGCGCACCGGCTGTTCGCCGCGTCCCGCGAGGGCGGGCCCTGCGGCGGAGCCGGTCCGCTGATCCTGCAGTGGCGCATCCCGCCGTCCGGCGGCGACTGGTTCTTCCAGGGCTACTTCGACGAGCACCTCGACTGCCTGTTCGGCGGCACCGGCCGCAAGCACCTCGCGCATCCGCCGCAGGCCGGGCACACGGTCGCCGGCGAGTGGGTCCGCAACCCCGGGCTGTGGCGGCTCGCCGTCCGGATCGTGCGGCTGCTCGGCTGCCGGGGTCTCGTCGACCTCGACTTCCGTTACGACGCGGACGCCGGCGTCTACCACCTGCTCGACTTCAACCCCAGGATCGGCGCGCAGTTCCGGCTGTTCACCGACCGGGACGGCCTCGACCTCGCGCGCGTCCTCCATCTGCACCAGTCCGGCCGCCGCGTCCCGGACGCGCGTCCCGTGTACGGCCGGAGGCTGCTCGTGGAGAACCACTACCTCCGGCAGTCCGCCGGCGTGACGCTGCTGCGCGCGAGGACGCTGCGCCCGCTGCGGGAGGCCGACGAGCTCGCCTGGTTCGCCGGGGACGACCTGCCGCCCTTCCTCGCGATGGGACGGCAGAGCGTGCTGCGCGCCTTCGAACGGATCCGGGGCGAACGGATCCGCGGCGAACGGCTCCGAACCGGGCGGCTCCGGACCAGGTAACACGACACTCACTCGGGGGGACGAACATGACCGATTCGGCCAGTGACACCGTCATCGTCGGCGCCGGACCCTACGGCCTGTCGACGGCCGCCCACCTGCAGAACAACGGGCTGTCGGTCCGGATCATCGGGAAGCCGATGCGGTTCTGGGCCGAGAACATGC
>DATCLF010000201.1:0-11944 GCA_036564055.1 Spirillospora sp. | reverse complement strand
GCCCCCGAGCCGCCGCCCGCCGTGACGCCGTTCCCCATGAACGCCGTGGACGCTGGGCGGCCTGCCGACCGCACACGCCGCGTTCCACCATGACGCAGCCCCGGCGCCGCGAGTAGGGAATAGTGCACACAACGCGTGATGGATTCGTGATTGTTTCCCGGGGACCCGAGGGGCCCGAGTCCCCTTAGCGTGGTGGGCATGAGCGCCCTCGAACCGGGCTCGTTCCTCGCCGACCTCACCCCGGACGAACGCGAGAACCTGTGGTCGCGCGGCCGTGTCCGCGACTTCGCCCGGGGGGACACGCTCTTCGTCGAAGGGGAGGAGCCCGGGTGGGTCGCGGTCCTGCTGAAGGGCAGGGTCAAGGCGTTCACCCACCACGAGCAGGGCGGCGAGACGCTGCTCGCGGTGCGCGGGCCCGGGGCGCTGCTCGGCGAGGTCGCCGCGATCGACGGGCAGCCGCGTTCGGCGTCGGTGGCGGCGCTGGAGCAGGTGCGGGTCCTCGCCGTCACGGCCGAGGAGTTCATGGCGTTCCTGCAGGCCAACGGCCGGGTCTCGATCATCATCATGCAGATGCTGTGCCAGCGGTGGCGGGAGGCCGACCGCAGGCGCGCCGAGTTCGGGATGTTCGACGCGACCGGGCGGGTCGCACAGCGGCTGGTGGAGCTCGCCGAGCGGTTCGGCGTCCCGTACCGGACGGGACCCGGGCCGGGGTCCGAGAGCGTCCGCATCACCCTCAGCCTGTCGCAGGAGGAGCTCGCGGGCTGGGTCGGCGCGTCCCGGGAGGCGGTGAGCAAGGCGCTGCGGACGTTACGCGCGCACGGCTGGATCGAGACGGGGCGGCGGCGTCTCATCGTCCACGACCTGCAGGCGCTGCGCCGCCACGCCCGCTGACCGGCCGCCCGCGTGCCCGGCCCGCGACACGCGCCCCGTACTCTGTTCAGGGTGCAGTTGCAGCAGCTCGCCTATTTCGTCGCGGTCGCGGAGGTGCGTCACTTCACGCAGGCCGCCGAGCTTCTGCGGGTGGCGCAGCCGTCGCTGTCGAAACAGATCCGTGCGCTGGAGGCCGAGCTCAACGTGTCCCTGTTCAGCCGTGCCCGGGGCAACATCACGCTGACGCCCGCCGGTGAGGCGCTGTTGCCGCTGGCCAAGCGCATCCTGGCCGATGTGGAGACCGCCCGGCTGGAGGTGCAGGAACTCGCGGGGCTCAAACGCGGCCGGGTCCGTCTCGGGGCCACGCCGTCCCTGTGCGCGGGCCTGCTTGCGGACGTCCTGCGCCGCTTCCACGACGCCTACCCGGGGATCCAGCTTCTCGTCGAGGAGGGCGGGTCGCGCGATCTCGTCAAAGAGCTGACCCGAGGGTCCCTGGACATGGCCCTGGTGATCCTCCCGCTGCACGGCGACCCGCCGTTGGACACCACCCCGATCCTGCGGGAGTTCCTGGTCGTGGCGTCGCCGACCGACCCCGGGGCGGGGTCGCCCGAAGGGACGCCCAAGGCGGCGCAGCTTCCGCGCCGGTCGTACGTGCGCATCGAGGATCTGCGGAACCGGCCGCTGGTGATGTTCCGTCCGGGCTACGACCTGCGGGAGGCGACCATCAGCGCGTGCCGCGCGGCGGGGTTCGAACCGAGGTTCGCGGTCGAGGGCGGCGAGATGGACGCCGTCCTGCGTTTCGTGGAGGTCGGCCTGGGGGTGGCGGTCGTTCCCAGCATGGTCCTCGCGGGCCGGCCGGGCCTGCGCGGGACGCCGCTCGTCGTGCCCGACGAGGAGGCGCGCCGCGGGCGGCACGGGCCGGGCCTGCTCCGCACGGTCGCCCTCGCCCACCGCAAGGACGTCGAGCTGACCAACGCCGCCCGCGCGTTCCAGGAGACCCTTGAGTCGTTCCTGGTGGAGGCGAGCCTCGCCGGAAGCCTCCCACCGGGGGTCGAGACCCTCCTCGACAAGTAGCCGGGCGCTACTCCTCGTGGAAGGCCACGTACTCGGGCGGGACCAGGTGCGAGGGGTTGGCCGTCTGGGTGAGGTCGGGCTCGACGAGCCGGAACATGTCGAACAGCACGACGGGCACGTCCCGTCCTAGGACCTCCTCGATGACACCACTGGAACGCAGGTACTTCACGGTGTCCACGCACAGGTCGTCGAAGTGCGCGCAGAGGGCCTCGACCTTGGAGTCTCTGACGTCTTCGGGGAGTTCGCCTTCGAACCAGAGGCCGAGCTCCTTCACCTCCGCCAGGTAAAGGTCCGTCCCCACCGGGTCGTCGGGTGATGGCCGATCGGGGGGCCTTCCTCAAGAAGCATGTAGGCGTAGTTCCAGCGGACCTCCACGGGATCCGCCGACGAGGACGCCTCCAGGTTCTCCCGGACGTTGGTCTCCGTGTTGTACCCGAGGGCCATGTACGGGTCGTACGGGTAGTCCCAGATCTGGTGGACGTTCGAGTGCTCCCCGTGTGAGATGCGCAGCGAGATGACATAGATGTCGTCCCGGAGCTCCTTGGGGAAGGAGCGCAGCGCATCAGCCGCCGCCCGGCGGACATGCTCCTGAAGGGTCATCCCTTCATGATCTCGACTTCGACGCGACACGTCAGAGGCTGAGGAAGTCCTTGAGGAGGCGGGCCCGGACGGTCGTGTCGTCGCCCTGGGGGAGGTGCCACGGGCAGGCGAGGTCGAGGGCGGCGACCCGGCCGGTGTCCATGATCCGCCGGGCAGACGCGAGCACCGCGTCGTACGACGGCCCGTTCCCGACCGGGAACCGCATGCCGGGCAGGTCGCTGGCGTCGATGACGTCGACGTCGATGTGCAGGACGATCGGCCCGTCGGGCAGGACGACGTCGTCCACCGGACAGCGCCGGACCTTGGAGGTGGACAGGAACTCGACCTCGCCGGGGTCGAGGTCGCGGGCGTCCACCAGGACGGCGCGTTCCTCTGGAAGCGGGCGCATCCCCAAGGGTCCGGTGAGCAGTTCGGGATGGTCTCCGATGATCTGCCGGAGCGGCATCCCGCTGATGTAGCCGGACGTGGAGCTCTCCAGGGAGTGGATGTCGCCGTGCGCGTCGAACCAGACGATCGACGGGTCCAGGCCCGCCCGCTGGAGGCCCGCGATGACGGCGATGGCGCCGATGCAGTCTCCCGACACCATGGTCGGACGCGTCCCGCCGCCGGCCTGGGAGGCGACTTCCGCGGCCACGGGCTCGTACAGCGTGACGAGACGCGACCAGACGTCGTCTCCGTTCGGCTCCGGCGTCAGCGTGATGTGCCCGGAGCCGGGCAGCGGGAAGACCGAGTCGGGCAGACGCTCGTCTTGGTGGTAGGGAACCAGGGTCACCGTCATGCGACCCACTGTAGAGGGGCCGCGTTCAGAGGGGCTGCGGGCGGGTCAGCGCTTCTTACCGCCTGCGGTCGCCTTGAGGTAGTCGTGGTTGAGGCGTCCGATGACGTCCAGCGGGATCTCCTTCGGGCAGACGGCGGTGCACTCGCCGGTGTTGGTGCACCCGCCGAACCCCTCCGCGTCGTGGGCCTCCAGCATGGACACGACCCGGTCCCAGCGTTCCGGCTGGCCCTGCGGCAGGAGCCCCAGGTGGGTGATCTTGGCGCCGAGGAACAGGGCGGCCGAGCCGTTCGGGCAGGCGGCGACGCAGGCGCCGCAGCCGATGCACTCGGCGGCCTCGAAGGCGCGGTCGGCGTCCGGCTTCGGGACGGGCGTCGAGTGCGCCTCGGGCGCGGTGCCGGTCGGCGCGGTGATGTAGCCGCCCGCCTGGATCACCCGGTCGAACGCGGAACGGTCGACGACGAGGTCCTTGATCACCGGGAACGCCGCGGCCCGCCACGGCTCGACGTCGATGACGTCGCCGTCCTCGAACTTGCGCATGTGGAGCTGGCACGTGGTGGTGGCGCGCTCCGGGCCGTGCGGGGTGCCGTTGATGACGAGCGAGCACATGCCGCAGATGCCTTCACGGCAGTCGTGGTCGAAGGCGACGGGGTCCTCGCCCTTGGCGATGAGCCTTTCGTTGAGGACGTCGAGCATCTCCAGGAACGAGGCGTCCGGGGAGATGTCGTCGACCTCGTACTCGACCATCCTCCCCTTGTCCTCGGGGCCGCTCTGCCGCCAGATGCGCAGGGTGAGCTTCATGATTACTTGTACGACCTCTGAGTGGGCTTGACGTATTCGAAGTTCAGGGCCTCCTTGTGGAGGATCGGCGGCTCGCCCTCGCCCGCCCATTCCCAGGCGGCGACGTAGGAAAAGTTGGCGTCGTCGCGCTTGGCCTCGCCGTCGGCGTCCTGGCTCTCGGCGCGGAAGTGGCCCCCGCACGACTCGGTGCGGTGCAGCGCGTCGATGACCATCAGCTCGGCGAGTTCGAGGAAGTCGGCGACGCGGCCGGCCTTCTCGAGCTGCTGGTTGAGCTCGTCGCCCTTCCCGGTGACCCTGACGCGCTCCCAGTACTCCTTGCGCAGCGCGGGGATGAGGTCGAGCGCCTTGCGCAGCCCTTCCTCCGTGCGCTCCATGCCGCAGTACTCCCACATGATGTGGCCGAGTTCGCGGTGGAAGGAGTCGACGGAGCGGTCCCCGTTGACCGACAGGAGCCGGTCGATCCGCGACCGCACCCGTTCCTTCGCCTCGCTGACCGCGGTCTCGGAGACCGGTCCGAGGTTGTTGCGGGCCAGGTAGTCGTCGATGGTGTTGGGCAGGATGAAGTAGCCGTCCGCGAGGCCCTGCATCAGCGCGGACGCGCCGAGACGGTTCGCGCCGTGGTCGGAGAAGTTCGCCTCCCCGATGACGAACAGGCCCGGGATGGTGGACTCCAGGTCGTAGTCCACCCACAGCCCGCCCATCGTGTAGTGGACGGCGGGGTAGATGCGCATCGGCGTCTCGTAGGGGTTCTCGCCGGTGATGCGCTCGTACATCTCGAAGAGGTTGCCGTACTTGGCCTCGACCTTGTCACGGCCGAGCCGCTCGATGGCGTCGGCGAAGTCGAGGTAGACGCCGAGCCCGCCCGGGCCGACGCCGCGTCCCTCGTCGCAGACGTTCTTGGCGGCGCGGGACGCGATGTCGCGCGGGACGAGGTTGCCGAAGGACGGGTACATGCGCTCCAGGTAGTAGTCGCGCTCGTCCTCGGGGATGTCGGCGGGCCTGCGCGTGTCACCGGCCTTCTTCGGCACCCACACCCGCCCGTCGTTGCGGAGCGACTCCGACATCAGCGTCAGCTTGGACTGGTGGTCGCCGCTGACCGGGATGCACGTCGGGTGGATCTGGGTGAAGCACGGGTTGGCGAACAGGGCGCCGTGGCGGTGGGCCCGCCAGGTCGCGGTGACGTTCGAGCCCATGGCGTTCGTGGACAGGAAGTACACGTTGCCGTAGCCGCCGGACGCGAGCACGACCGCGTCGCCCGTGTAGTGCTTGATCTCCCCGTTGACCAGGTTGCGGACGACGACGCCGCGGGCCCGTCCGTCCTCGATGATCAGGTCGAGCATCTCGTGGCGGGGGTGGAGCTCGACGTTGCCCGCGTCGACCTGCCGCATCAGCGCCTGGTACGCGCCGAGGAGGAGCTGCTGGCCCGTCTGCCCGCGCGCGTAGAAGGTGCGGGACACCTGCGTGCCGCCGAACGACCGGTTGTCGAGAAGGCCGCCGTACTCGCGGGCGAAGGGGACGCCCTGCGCGACGCACTGGTCGATGATGTTCCGGGAGATGTCGGCGAGCCGGTACACGTTCGACTCGCGGGACCGGAAGTCGCCGCCCTTCACCGTCTCGTAGAAGAGCCGGTACACGCTGTCGCCGTCGTTGCGGTAGTTCTTGGCGGCGTTGATGCCGCCCTGCGCGGCGATCGAGTGGGCGCGGCGCGGGGAGTCCTGGAAGCAGAACTGCTGGACGTGGTAGCCGGCCTCGCCGAGGGTGGCGCCGGCCGAGCCGCCCGCGAGCCCCGTCCCGATGATGATGATGTTCTTCTTGCGCTTGTTGGCGGGGTTGACCCGCTTCGCCTCGAACTTGCGGGTGGTCCAGCGGTCCTCGATGGGGCCGGAGGGCGCCTTGGTGTCGGCGATCGGCTCGCCGACCCGGTAGAAACTGTCGGTCATGTCAGCTCACCCATCCGAACGTGATGGAGACGGGGACGGCGGCGAAGCCGAGTGTCACGGCCCCGGCGACGGACGAGGCGAGGCCCCGCAGCAGGCGGTCGGTCCGCGGGCTGCGCAGCCCGAGGGTCTGGAAGGCGCTCCAGATGCCGTGGCGGAGGTGCAGCCCGACGAGCAGGACCGCGGCGACGTACCAGACGGTGATGTACCACCGGGACGGGGCGAAGCCGGCGATCATCCGGTCGTAGGGGGTGGCGTCCGCGCCCAGCGGGTTCACGACGAAGAACGTCAGGTCCAGCAGGTGCCAGACGACGTAGAACGCGATGATCACTCCGCCGTACCGCATGGTGTGGACGGCGTAGCCCTGGGCGTGGGACTTCTTCTTCGACCGGTAGCGCACCGGGCGCGCGGCCGACGCGCGCCGGGCCAGGGACACCGCCGACCACATGTGCAGGGCGACGGCCACCACCAGCCCGGCCTCCAGGACGGTCAGGACGGTGCGGTACGGCAGCGCCGGCTCGCCGAGGGTGCGCAGCCAGTGCGCGTAGTCGTTGAAGCTCTCCTCGCCGAGGAAGATCTTCAGGTTCCCGATCATGTGGGCGATCAGGAACAGCACGAGGACGGCGCCGGTCACCGCCATGACGGCCTTCTTGCCGACGGTGGACCGATACATCGCAGGTATCGCTACAGCCACACCGCGGAAGGTAGGCCGACCTGGGTCGAGAGATCCAAGTCATCATCGCACTGGTTGCGATAGCCGCAGGCTATGAAGCCACGGAGAACGGGCATTGAGGCCGCTTCGTGATGAACGGGTCGGTGAGTGACTTCACAGTCCGCGCGGAACCTTCGCCAGAGCGTGACCCAGGCGACGTTGACGCCTCCCGCGCTCTGTGCCAGGCACACGGTGTCTCAGCCGGGCGACGGGGAAGACGCGCTGGTCAGCGGCGATCCCGGGGTGCGCGCGGGGCGTTCGCCCGCCGGTGGGACAGCAGCAGGACGGCGAGGTCGTCGGTCAGGGCGTCGCCGTTGAGCCGCTCGACCTCGGTGACGATCTCATCGATGAGGCCGCGTCCGGTGGCGCCGCGGCCGCGGGCGGCGCGGGCCAGCTCGACGAGGCCGTCGGTGCCGAGCCGGTCGGGCCCGGGACCGACCCTCCCCTCGATCAGGCCGTCGGTGTAGAGCATCAGCGCCCACGACTCGCCGAGGTCGACCTCGGCGGCCGGCCACTCGGCGCCGGGGACCAGCCCGAGGGCCGGGCCGAGTCCGTGCTCGGGCAGCGCCGTCACCTCGACGTCGCCGCCCCCGTCACGGCCGCCGAGGCGGTCGCACTCGTCGTCCTCCGGCGCCCCGCGGAACAGCAGCGGCGCGGGGTGGCCCGCCAGGTGCATCCGGGCGGTCCGCCGCGACGGCGCGATCGTGACCATGCAGAGGGTGGTGAAGATCTCCGCGCTGCGCCGTTCGTGGCCGAGGACGGTGTCGAGGATGCCGAGGAGCTCCCCGCCGGTGTGGCCGGCGAGCACGAGCGTCCGCCACGCCATCCGGAGCTGGACGCCGAGGGCCGCCTCGTCGGGACCGTGGCCGCACACGTCGCCGATCACCACGTGCACCGCGCCGTCCTCGGTCTGGACGGTGTCGAAGAAGTCGCCGCCGAGCAGGGCCCGGCGCCGGCCGGGACGGTAGCGGGTGTGGTGCCGCAGCGCCGGGTCGTCGATCAGCGGGACGGGCAGCAGGCCGCGCTCCAGCCGGGCGTTCTCGCGGCCGAGGATGCGGGCCTCGACGAGCCGCCGCTCGGTCTCCTCCGAGCGCTTGCGCTCGATGGCGTACCGGATGGCGCGGGCCAGCAGCGGCGCGTCCACCTGCTGCTTGACCAGGTAGTCCTCGGCGCCGGCGGCGACGGCCCGCACGCCGAGCTGGACGTCGTCGATGCCGGTCAGCACGACGACGGCGGCCGACCCCGAGAACGCGAGGACCTGCCGCAGTCCCTCGATCCGGTCGATGCCGGGGGCGGACAGGTCGACGATGATGCACTGGGTGCGGCGTGTCATCGCCCGCCGCGCGGAGTCGAGGTCGTGAGCGACGGTGATCTCCGCGTCCACGCCGCTTTCGGTCAGCATCTGCTCGACGAGCAGGACTTCCGCGGGGTCGTGGTCGATGAGGAGCAGAGCGATCCTGTCCTCGGCTCCCGTCGTGAAGGAATGCGTCTGATGACTGGTGGTGCTCACTGGGCTTTCCGAAGGTCCGGCTGGGCGACTGGCACTGGCAACGGTCACGGCGTCGGTTCGGTTCCCCGCGGCGGGCGGAACGGGTCGCCGCGCCGGGGAGCGGCGAGGGGCCTAGCCGCCGGCGTCCCGGCTCGGGAGCGGATCGCATCGCTCCGTTGAACCGACCATAGCGGCTCCCTCTCGGGGCCGCACCCTGCGGACGCGCCGGGCGGCTCATTACGGCCACCCCCGATTGCGTGCCCAATGATCGCGGTGCGCGGGCCGCGCCGCCGCGGGACGCGGGGCGCGGCCCGTCACGGTCAGTCGCCGCGGGCGAGCGTCGACTTGAGGAAGTCGACCTGCAACAGCAGGAGGTTCTCGGCGACGACCTCCTGCGGGGTCATGTGGGTGACGCCGGACAGGGGCAGGACGGTGTGGGGGCGGCCCGCGGCCAGCAGCGCCGACGACAGGCGGAGCGTGTGGGCGGCGACCACGTTGTCGTCGGCGAGGCCGTGGATGAGCATGAGCGGGCGTTTGAGCCCGCCCGCCATCTCGATGAGGGAGTTGGCGGAGTAGTTCTCCGGCTCCTCGTCGGGGTGGCCGAGGTAACGCTCGGTGTAGTGGGTGTCGTACAGGCGCCAGTCGGTCACCGGGGCGCCCGCGATGGCGGCGTGGAACACGTCCGGGCGGCGCAGCACGGCCAGGGCGGCGAGCCAGCCGCCGAAGGACCAGCCGCGGATGCCCACGCGGTCGAGGTCGAACGCGTCGGGGTGGCGGCGCGCCGCCTCCGTCAGCGCGGTGATCTGGTCCTCCAGGATCGGTTCGGCGAAGTCGCCGCGGACGGCGCGCTCCCAGACCGGACCCCGGCCCGGGGTGCCGCGGCCGTCGGCGACCACCACGGCGAACCCCTGGTCGGCGAGCCACTGCGGTTCGCAGAACGCGCGCTGGACGGCGAGGACGCGCTGTGCGTGCGGCCCGCCGTAGGGGTCCATGAGGACGGGCAGGCGGCCGTCACCGGGCTCCCAGCCGGTGGGCAGCAGCACGGCGGTGCGGATCTCGCGGTCGCCCGCGCGCAGCAGCTCGACCCGCGGTGTGATCACCGGTGTCTCGGCGAAGGAGACGACGGGGTGCACGCCGTCCGGCGTGCGCACCTCGGTCTCCGTGCCGGGACGGTCGAGCCGCGCGCCGGTGACGACGGTGACCCCGCCGGAGCGGGCGCCGCCGAAGACGCCCGGCCCCTCGGTGATCCTGGTCACCGTCCCGTCCGAGGGATCGACGGTGTACAGGTGGATCTCGGTGGGCTCCTCCGAGGCGGTGAACAGGATCGACCCGTCCTCCGCCCCGAGCACCGAGCGGACCTGCAGGCCGGGCGGCGTCACCGGTTCGCCGGCCACGGTGATGCGGCGCGTGTCGGTGTCGTGGTCCTCGGTGATCCAGACGAGGTCGCCGTCGCCGGTCCGGGCGGGGACGCCGGGGACGATCTCCGTCCACACCGGGTCGTGCTCGTTGTGCAGCAGGGACGTGGTCCCCGTGCCCGTGTCGACCCGCAGCACCCGCTGTGACCGCTGGTCGCGCGGCTGGACGACGATGAGCAGTCCGTGCCGGTCCCACGCCGCCGTGACGATGTAGGGGAACTCTCCGCGGTCCCAGTCCACGTCGACGCGGCCGCCGTCGACGTCGAGGAGCACCAGCGACACCATCGCGTTCGGGGTGCCCGCGGCCGGGTAGGCGATCTCGTTCGGCGCCGCGTCCGGGTTGGCGGGGTCGGCGACGCACCAGCGGTGCACCGGCGTCTCGTCGACCCGCGCGACCAGCAGCGTCTCCCCGTCCGGTGACCACCAGTGGCCGCGCATCCGGCCCATCTCCTCGGCCGCGACGAACTCGGCGAGCCCGTAGGAGACCTGGTCGGACTCGGGCCGCACGAGCGCCCGGTCGCCGGTGCCGTCCATCTCGATCAGCCGCAGCGTGCGCTCCGACACGTAGGCCACCCGCCGCCCGGCCGGGTCGGGACGCGGGTCGAAGACGGGCGCCCGCGCGGGCAGCTCGCGGACGAGCGCGGTGTCGAGGTCGGCGACGTACAGCCGTCCGGCGAGGGTGAAGACCGCCTGCCGCATCTCCCGGTCGGTGGCGTACCCGACGATGCCGCCCGCCTGCTCGCGGGCGCGTTCGCGGCGGGCCCGCTCCTCGGCGGGCAGGTCCTCCTCGCCCGGCACCTGCAGCGCGGCCGGGTCGGCCACGCAGTGCTCCCGCCCGGTCGCGGTGTCCAGCGTCCACAGGCAGGTCACCGGGTCGTCGCCCGCCTTCGTGCGCAGGAACGCCACGCGCGAGCCGTCCGGCGCGATCTGGAAGGCGCGCGGGACGCCGAGACTGAACCGTCGCGTGCGGGCGCTCTGCCGCGGATAGCTGATGCTCATGGCATCCGAGTCTGCCAGGCGGCCGGCACCGCCGAAGGAGGGGCACGACGCCGCGTGCGGGCCTATGATCGCGTGGCGGTGCGGTGGCCGGACCCGGGAATCAGCCGTGCCCGGGTTCGTGCTCGCGTAAGCTCAAAGCTTCCCCAACACTTTTTGTTCGCTGGCTGAGGAGTGGTCAATGCCGGAGCTGCAGCCGGGAGATCCCCGGCGGCTTGGCTCGTTCGAGATCGTCGAGCGACTCGGCGAGGGCGGCCAGGGAGTCGTCTACGCCGGCGTCGACGCCTCCGGGAACAGGGCCGCCATCAAACTGCTGCGCGCCGACCTCGCCGGCGATGCCGCGGCGCGCAGCCGGTTCGTCCGGGAGGCCCAGGCCGCCAAGCAGGTCGCGCGGTTCTGCACGGCCCAGGTGCTGGAGGCCGACGTCGCCGGTGACCGGCCCTACATCGCCAGCGAATACGTCCCCGGCCCGTCCCTCTACAAGCAGGTCACCGAGAGCGGCCCGATCTCCGGCGCGGCGCTCGACCGTCTCGCCGTCGGCACGGCCACGGCGCTCGTCGCGATCCACCAGGCCGGGATCGTGCACCGCGACTTCAAACCGCACAACGTGATCATGGCGCCGGACGGGCCGCGCGTGATCGACTTCGGGATCGCGCGGGCCCTCGACACCGGGCAGACCGCCGCGACCAAGGCGATCGGCACGCCGTCCTACATGGCGCCCGAGCAGGTCGCGGGCGCCACGCTCACCGAGGCCGTGGACGTGTGGGCGTGGGCGACGACGATGGTGTTCGCCGCGACCGGCCGTCCCCCGTTCGGCGACGACACCGTCGTCGCGGTGATCAACCGGGTGATGCACGAGGAGCCGTCGCTGGAGGGCGTCCCCGACGGTCTGCGCGGGCTGATCTCGGCGTGCCTGGTCAAGGAGCCCGAGCGGCGGCCGACCGCGCAGCAGATCATGATGGCGCTGATCGGCAGCGGGCCGGGCGGCGCCGGGCGGACCCGCATGGACGACCCCGCGCAGGCGACCACGATGCTCGCCGAGGGCTCGACGATCGCCGCGGGCGGGCGGACGATGGCGAGCCCGCCGCCCGGCGGCGCGACCCGCCGTGTGCAGCCGTCGGAGTTCACCGGCACCCTTCCGCCCGCGCGTCCCCCGCACACCGGACGCCCGCCGGCAGGACGGCCCCGCTACGACGACGACTGGGAGCCCGAGCGCAAGTCCAAGTGGCCGATCTTCCTGGCCGTCGCGGCGGTCGCCGCGCTCGCGGTGCTCGT
>DATCLF010000200.1:0-1892 GCA_036564055.1 Spirillospora sp. | reverse complement strand
GGCGGTGCGGCGGACGACGTCGTAGGTGGTGGAGCGGTCGGCGCTGGAGGCGGTGATGTCCAGGAACGTCAGCTCGTCGGCACCCTCGGCGTCGTAGCGGGCCGCCAGCTCGACGGGGTCGCCCGCGTCCCGCAGGTTCCGGAAGTTGACGCCCTTCACGACGCGTCCGCCGTCCACGTCCAGGCACGGGATCACCCGCACGGCGACGGTCATCGCACGGCCTCCAGGGCCTCTTCCAGGGTGAACGCGCCCGCGTAGAGGGCCTTGCCGACGATGGCGCCCTCGACGCCGTCGGGGACGAGGGCGGCGAGGGCCCGCAGGTCGTCCAGGGACGAGACGCCGCCGGACGCGATGACGGGCCTGTCGGTGCGGGAGCAGACGTCGCGGAGCAGCTCGGTGTTCGGGCCGCGGAGCGTGCCGTCCTTGGTGACGTCGGTGACGACGTACCGGGGGCAGCCGTCCTTCTCCAGGCGTTCGAGGACCTCCCACAGGTTCCCGCCCTCACGGGTCCAGCCGCGCGCGGCGAGGGTGGCGCCCCGCACGTCGAGACCCACCGCGATCTTCTCGCCGTGCGTGGCGATGATCTTGCGGCACCATTCGGGGTCCTCCAGCGCGGCGGTGCCGATGTTGACGCGGGCGCAGCCGGTGGCGAGGGCCGCCTCCAGCGACGCGTCGTCGCGGATGCCCCCGGACAGCTCCACCTTCACGTCGAGCTTCCCGACGACCTCGGCGAGCAGCTCCCGGTTCGATCCGCGCCCGAACGCGGCGTCCAGGTCGACGAGGTGGATCCACTCCGCTCCCGCGCGCTGCCAGGCGAGCGCCGCGTCCAGCGGCGCGCCGTAGGAGGTCTCGGTACCGGCCTCGCCCTGGACCAGGCGCACGGCCTGGCCGTCGGCGACGTCGACGGCGGGCAGGAGCGTCAAAGTCATGTCGGGAACCTCATCGATGCACGTGGGACGGGTTGTTCGGGCGGTCAGCCGAGGGTGGCGAGCCAGTTGCGCAGCAGCTCGGCGCCGGCGTCGCCGGACTTTTCGGGATGGAACTGGGTGGCGCACAGCGGACCGTTCTCGACGGCGGCGACGAAGCGGTCGCCGCCGTGCTCGGACCAGGTGACCAGGGGCGCCTCGATGCGGCCGGACGGGTCGGGCTCCAGCTCCCAGCGGCGGGCGGCGTAGGAGTGCACGAAGTAGAACCGGGCGTCCTCCACGCCGCGGAACAGCACGGTCCCCTCGGGGGCGTCCACGGTGTTCCAGCCCATGTGCGGGACGACCGGCGCGTCGAGGCGGTCGACCGTGCCGGGCCACTCGTCGCAGCCGTCGGTGGCGACACCGTGCTCGATGCCCTTGCTGAACAGGATCTGCATGCCGACGCAGATGCCGAGGACGGGACGTCCCCCGGCGAGGCGGCGGCCGATGATCTGGTCGCCGCGCACCGAGCGCAGACCCCGCATGCACGCGGCGAACGCGCCGACGCCGGGCACGACGAGGCCGTCGGCGGCCAGCGCGGCGTCCCAGTCGGCGGTCACGGTCACGTCGGCGCCGGCGCGGGCGACGGCCCGTTCGGCCGAGCGCAGGTTCCCCGACCCGTAGTCGAGGATGACGACGTTCCTCACAGCAGCCACAGCGCTCCCCCCGTGGCGGCCAGCGCGGCGAGCATCAGCACGATCAACGCGGCGATTTTGAGGCCCTGTTTGACGAAGCTGTAGACGCCCGCCAGCAGGAACAGCGCGAGCGCGAAGAGCGCGACGTTGCCGTAGGTGAAGTGCAGGTCGCCGATGTGCACGGCTACAGCGCCCCCTTGGTGGACGGGACGCCGTGCACTCTCGGGTCGAACGCGACGGCGTCGCGCAGCGCGCGGGCGAGCGCCTTGAACTGCGCCTCGACGATGTGGTG
>DATCLF010000199.1:0-8179 GCA_036564055.1 Spirillospora sp. | reverse complement strand
GCATCAGCAGGAGGAGCGCGCCGGCCTTGAGTCCTTGCCTGAGAAAGCTGATCACGCCGGTCAGCAGGAAGACCCCCAGCCCGAACAGCGCGACGTTGAGATAGGTGAAGTGCAGGCCCCCGATCTCCATGCGCTACAGCGCCCCCTTGGTGGACGGCACGCCCCGCATCCGGGGATCGGGCGCGACGGCGTCGCGCAGCGCCCGGGCCAGCGCCTTGAACTGGGCCTCCACGATGTGGTGGGCGTTGCGGCCGTAGGGGACGTGGACGTGCAGCGCGATCCGCGCGTTGGCCGCGAACGACTCGAAGATGTGCCGGGTCATCGTGGTGTCGTACTCGGGGCCGATCATCGGGGCCATGCCGTCCGGTTCGACGTGCACGAGGTAGGGGCGGCCGGACACGTCGACGGTGACCTGGGCGAGCGCCTCGTCCAGCGGGATCGACGCGTCGGCGAAGCGGCGGATGCCGACCTTGTCGCCGAGCGCCTGGCGGAACGCCCGGCCGAGGGCGATCGCGGTGTCCTCGATGGTGTGGTGGCTGTCGATGTGCAGGTCGCCGGTGGTCTTGACGGTCAGGTCGAACGACCCGTGCTTGCCGAGCTGGGCGAGCATGTGGTCGAAGAACCCCACACCGGTCGCGATGTCGACCTGCCCGGTCCCGTCGAGGTCGATCTCCACGAGGACCTGGGTCTCCTTGGTCCCGCGCTCGACCCTTGCCTTGCGACTCACGGGCTCTCCTCACTGCTTCCGGCGGTGCCGGTCCCCCCGGCACCGGCTTCGTCGAGCACGCCGCGGAGCGCGGTGCGGAACGCGGCCATCTCCTCGGGGGTGCCGACGGTGACCCGCAGCCACTCGGGCGGCCCGACCTCCCGGATGAGCACGCCGCGGTCGAGCAGCCCCTCCCAGATCCTCCGGCGGTCGGGGAACATCCCGAACAGGACGAAGTTGGCGTCGGAGTCGGCGACGCGCAGGCTCTCGGCCCGCAGCCACGCGACGAGCTCGTCGCGTTCGCGGCGCAGCGCGTCGACGGTGCCGAGCAGCTCCTCCCGGTGGGCGAGGGCCGTGCGGGCCACGGCCTGGGTGACCGCGGAGAGGTGGTAGGGCAGCCGGACGAGCAGCAGCGCGTCGAGGACGGCGGGGGCGGCGGCCAGGTAGCCGAGCCGGGTCCCGGCCATCGCGAACGCCTTGGACATCGTCCGGGTGACGATCAGCCGCGGGTGGCGCTCCAGCAGCGTCAGCGCCGAGGGCGTCTCCCGGCGGCGGAACTCCGCGTACGCCTCGTCGACGACGACCATTCCCGGCGCGACGCGCAGGACGGCCTCGATCGTCTCCAGTGGCAGCGAGGTCCCGGTCGGGTTGTTCGGCGAGGTGAGGAACACGACGTCGGGACGGTGCTCCTCGACGGCCCGGACCGCACGGGCGGGGTCGAGGCCGAAGTCCTCGTCGCGGCGGGCGTCGATCCAGCGCGTCCCCGACACCCGGGTGATGATCGGGTGCATCGAGTACGACGGTTCGAAGCCGAGCGCGGTGCGGCCGGGCCCGCCGAACGCCAGCAGGATCTGCTGGAGGATCTCGTTGGAGCCGTTCGCCGCCCACACCCGGTCGGCGGTGAGGCCGAGCCCCGGCGTGTCGGCGTTGAGGAACGCGGCGAGGTCCTCGCGGAGGGCGACGGCGTCGCGGTCGGGGTAGCGGTTCAGCCTCCCGGCGACGTCCATGACGGTCTCGCCGAGGGCCTTCACCAGCCGCTCGGACGGCGGGTACGGGTTCTCGTTGGTGTTCAGCGCGTACGGGACGTCGAGCTGCGGGGCGCCATAGGGCGCCCGGCCGCGCAGGTCGTCCCGCAGCGGCAGGTCGTCGAGCGAGGTCACGAAGGGTTCGTCCAATCAGCGGGCTCGGTTGGCACGGCCCCGCCGAAGCGGGCCTTCAGGGCGGCGCCGTGGGCGGGCAGGTCCTCGGCCTCGGCGAGCGCGACCACGCGGGCCGTGGCCTCGGCGAGGGCGTCACGGTCGTACTCGACGACGTGGACGCCGCGCAGGAACGACTGGACCGACAGCCCGGAGGAGTGACAGGCGCACCCGCCGGTCGGCAGAACGTGGTTGGACCCGGCGAGGTAATCGCCGAGCGACACGGGAGCATACCTCCCCACGAAGATCGCCCCGGCGTTGCGGACGCGGGCGGCGACGGCGGCGGCGTCCGCGGTCTGGATCTCCAGGTGCTCGGCGGCGTAGGCGTCCACGACCTTGAGACCGGCCTCGACGTCGTCGACGAGCACGATGCCCGACTGCCGCCCGGCGAGCGCCTCGGTGATCCGCTCGGTGTGCCGGGTGCGGGCCACTTGGGTCTTCAACTCGGCCTCGACCTCGTCGGCAAGCTCCTCCGCGTCGGTGACCAGCACGGCGGCGGCGAGCGTGTCGTGCTCGGCCTGGCTGATCAGGTCGGCGGCGACCTCCACCGGGTCCGCGGTGGCGTCGGCGAGGATCGCGATCTCGGTGGGGCCGGCCTCGGCGTCGATGCCGACCACGCCCTTGAGCAGGCGCTTGGCCGCGGCGACGTAGATGTTGCCGGGACCGGTGACCAGGTCGACGCGGGGGCACTCGTCGGTGCCGTAGGCGAACATCGCGATGGCCTGCGCGCCGCCGACGGCGTACACCTCGTCGACGCCGAGCAGCGCGCACGCGGCGAGAATCGACGGATGCGGCAGGCCGCCGAACTCGCGCTGCGCGGGCGAGGTGACGGCGATGGAGCCGACGCCCGCCTCCTGCGCGGGCACGACGTTCATGACGACGCTGGACGGGTACACGGCGCGGCCGCCCGGCACGTACAGGCCGACCCGCCCGACCGGGATCCAGCGCTCGGTGACGGTGCCGCCCGGCACCACCCGCGTGGTGACGTCGGTGCGGCGCTGGTCACGGTGGACGATCCGGGCACGGCGGATGCTCTCCTCCAGCGCGTCCCGCACGGCGGGGTCGAGGTCCGCGAGCGCCTGCCGCACGGCCTCGGAGGGAACCCGCAGGTCGTCGAGCTCCACCCCGTCGAAGTTCCTGGTGTGTTCCCGAACGGCCTGTGAGCCCCGATGGCGGACGTCGTCGCAGATCGGCCGAACCTTGTCCAGGGCGGCCTCGACGTCGAAGTCGGCACGGGGCAGCACGGAGCGCAGGTCGCCGGGGAGCGAGCCGCGCAGGTCGATACGGGAAATCACCCGTCCAGTCTACGGAGTGCGGTCCACCGCTCGATCTCCGTCTCAGATCGCGAGACGGCCGTGCCGGTCACGCTCCGCCGGTTCACCTGGTGCGATCACACCGTCAGCTCGCCGTCCAGGACGGTGACGGCCCGCCCGGACAGCACGACCCGGTCGCCGCGCACGCGGACGCCGACGCGGCCGCCGCGCGCCGACGCCTGGAAGCCGGTCATCGCGGAGCGGCCGAGACGCCCGGCCCAGTACGGGGCGAGGGCGCAATGCGCGGAGCCGGTGACCGGGTCCTCGCCGTCGCCGGGCAGGACGCGCGGGGCGAAGAACCGCGACACGAAGTCGTGGCTCGCGCCGGGCTCGCCCCGCGCGGTGACGATGAGACCGCGGCCGACGAGCGCGGCGATCGCGGCCGTGTCGGGCGCGAGCCCCCGGACGGCCGCCTCGTCGGCGACCTCCGCGAGCAGGTCGTCCTGGTCGGTGCGTCCCACGGCGGTCACGCGGACGCCGAGCGCCTCTTCGAGGCCGGCGGGAACGTCGGCAGGGGCGGGCGGGCTCGCCGGGAAGTCCATCGCCAGGCCGCCCTCCTCGTCCCGGGTGACGGTGAGGACGCCGCTCCGCAGGGTCCGGAAGCGGATCGGGCGACCCGGCTCCGCCGTCCCGGTGGAGTAGAGCGCGTGGGCGGCGCCGAGCGTGGCGTGCCCGCACAGCGCGACCTCGACCTTCGGCGTGAACCAGCGCAGCTCGAAGTCCGCGTCGGGGCCGGTCACGGGACGGACGAACGCCGTCTCCGAGTGCCGCATCTCGGCGGCGACCCGCTGCATCCACCCGGGGTCGGCGGCCTCCCGGAGCAGACACACGGCGGCGGGGTTGCCGGCGAACGGGCGGTCGGTGAAGGCGTCCACGACGAGCATCCTCATGCCGCCGACGCTACCGGCCGGCGGCGGCCGCCTCCCGATCGGACGGAGGACGGAGTCGACAGGATGACAGAACCGCTTCACACTGTGAAAAAGTCGGCGTTACCAAGATCATCCGGCGCGCTACCCTGACCGGGGAGGGCGTCCCCCCGGCGACGCCCCCGAGCCTGGAGACCACGTGTGACCGAGCGGCTTGCCTTGTTCCCCCTGGGCACGGTGCTGTTCCCCGGGCTGGTGCTCCCCCTGCACCTGTTCGAGGAACGCTACCGGCTGCTGATCGCCGACCTTCTTGAGCGGCCCGAGCCGCGCGGCTTCGGCGTCGTCGCGATCGAGCTCGGCCACGAGGTCGGCGAGGGCGCGGCGCGGCGGCTGGCCGAGGTCGGCTGCGTCGCCGAGCTGCGCGAGGCCACCCGCCACCCGGACGGACGCTACGACATCGTCACGGTCGGGACCCGGAGGTTCCGGCTGAAGGAGCTGGACCGGTCCCGGCCGTACCTGCAGGGCGACGTCGAGTACCTCCCCGAGGAGCCCGGAGCCGACCCCTGGCCCGTCGCGCGGCGCGTCCTGCGGCTCTTCCGGCTGTACCGCGCCCGCCTGGACGCCGCGGGCGCCGGGCGGTTCGCCGACACCGGCATGCCGGCCGAGCCGGTGGCCCTGTCCTACCGGATCGCGGCCTCGCTCGTCCTGGACGGCCACGACAAGCAGCGGCTGCTGGAGTGCGAGGACGCCGCCCTGCGGCTGGAGGCCGAACACGACCTGCTGGCCAGGGAGAACCGCATCCTCAGGACGCTGCCGACGGTCCCGGCCGGGCAGTTCCTCGACGGATCGTTCCACCTCAACTGACGCGCCGAGGGACGGCTCCGGCAGACTGCCCCCATGGGCACTGCGAAATCGAAGGGCGGCAAGCGGGGCAAGGGGGCCGCGGGGACTCCCGCGACCGTCGCCGCCACCGAGGCGGGAATCGAGTTCACGCTGCACGCCTACGAGGCCGACCCCGCCGCGGAGTCCTACGGCGAGGCCGTCGCCGACGCGCTCGGCGTCCCGCACGACCAGTTGTTCAAGACGCTGATCGCCGAGGTCGACGGGCGGCTGACCGTCGGCGTCGTCCCTGTCTCGGCGACCCTCGACCTGAAGGCGCTCGCGGCGGCCGCGGGCGGCAAGAAGGCGCGGATGGCCGACCCCCGCGACGCCGAACGCGCCACCGGGTACGTCGTCGGCGGGATCAGCCCGCTCGGGCAGCGCCGCGCCCTGCCCGCGGTGATCGACGCGTCGGTGTCAACGCTGCCGACCGTCTATGTCTCCGCCGGCCGGCGCGGACTGCAGATCGAGCTGCGGCCCGCCGACCTCATCCGCCTCACCGGGGCCCGGGTCGCCGCCATCGCCCGCCGGTAGCCGCCGGACGAGGAGCTCCAGCAGCCCGTACACGGCCACGGCCGGCAAGGCCCAGAACACCAGAAGGCCCCGGGCGCGCAGGTCGGCGACACCGGTCACGGTGGTCCCGTCCGCCGCGGTCCGGAGCGCCTCCCGGTAGTCCGCCAGCCCGACCAGGTGGCCGGTCCGCCAGGCGAGCACGGCCGCGGCGGCGCCGCCCACGGCCAGCCCGAACAGCAGCGGGATGTCGTTGTCGCGGCCTCCCGCCGCGTAGGCGACCGCGCCGCACACGGCCCCGGCGACGAGGCAGATCACGGCGAACCGCGCGTCGGTGCCGATCGGGCCCTGGCCCTCCGGGTCGGCGGGGTACGGCTCGCCGTCGACGATCACGTAGGCCACGTCGGGGGAGATCGCGGCCCACAGCAGGCCCGCGGGCGGGCCGAGGAGCGCCATGACGACGGCGGCCGCGACCCCCCACGCCCAGGGCCTCCTCGCCAAGAGCCTCACGGCGGGTCCCCGCACCTCGTACGCTCCTAGGTGTGAACTTTTCGACAGCGGTGTGAATCCTCTGACAGCGAAAGCCTAGCCTGCCCGATTCCGACCCACGATCGCCCCGACTCCTGGGATAATGTGCCCGACATGCCCGGATTCAGTCCTGCGTTCGAACGCCTCGGCGCCGCGTTGGCGGCCGTCGTCCTGCAGCAGCAGGAGACGCTCGCCGAGTTCCTGCCGCGCGAGGACTGGAGCGCCGACCTGACCGCCCGCACCTACACCAGCGGCGGCGTCACCGTCCGCGTCTCGCTGCTCGGCAGCTACGCCGCCCGCGAGCGGACCTGGCTGTGGGGCTGGGCGAACCCGCAGTTCGGCGACGAGCATCCGGCCGTCGTGCCGACCCTCGCCCTCCGGACGATCGGCGAGCGGCTCGGCATCACCGAGTTCACCACCCCCGAGGTGGACCTCTCCTGGTACGAGGGGCCCGCCGGGCACGGCGGCGAGCTGATCGCGATGGCCGCCGGGGGCGTCCTCGGCGGCGGAGGGTACATCGGCGCCGGGTACGACGGCGGCTCGGCGTACCTGCACGTGGACGACCCGCAGGCGCCGCCCGCCCAGTGGGACCCGGTTCCCGTGCCCCGGCTCCTGGCGAACGCGACCAGCCTGTTCCCCCACGAGCCGCGGCTGACGCTCGCCCGGTTCCTGTCGCACCATCGCGTCCCGTACCGGCAGACCGACCTGCTGACGGAGGCGACGCTGCCCGGCGGCGGGACGGCCCGCGCCACCTTCGACGGCCTCGGCCGC
Organism: Spirillospora sp.; assembly: GCA_036564055.1. Taxonomy (GTDB): domain Bacteria; phylum Actinomycetota; class Actinomycetes; order Streptosporangiales; family Streptosporangiaceae; genus Spirillospora. The sequence continues at coordinate 1,410 of DATCLF010000199.1, read as the reverse complement.
TTCACCGGGTGGAAGGCGGAGCTCAGGCCCGTGTCGCTCGGCACCTGAGCCCCGCGCAGCCCCGACAAGGACCGGCCGCCTCTTCGACCCGGCCTCCTCGTCCGGATGTCGGCTGCCCTTGCCAGCTCGGGCGGCGTCCGTCCCGCGCAGCGCCCACCACACGCGGCGCGGGCCGGGCCCGGCGTCACGGCCGGGGCCCGGCCCGCGGCATCTCAGATCAGGCAGGACGGTCCGAGGAGCTGCTTCAGGTCGCCCTTCAGCGCGGGGGTCGGCGCCACCCGCAGCTTGTCGTCCAGCCGGACCACCGTGGTGCGCGGCCCGTTCTGCACGTGGAGGTGCACCTCGGTGGTGCCGGGATGGGTGGTCAGCACCTCCTTCAGCCGCGCCACCACCGGCGGCGTGCAGCGGCCGAGCGGCATCGACACCGAGAAGGGCTCGGAGCCGTCGTCGACCGTCAGGTCCGGCTGGGTGACCTCCATCGCGATGATCTTCGCGACGTCCTCGCGGCGGTCGAGCTTGCCCTTGACGACGAGGATCTTGTCCTCCTCCAGCAGGGTGGAGCACAGCTGGTACGTCGAGGGGAAGCACAGCACCTCGATGGACCCCCCGAGGTCCTCGAGCTGGAACATCGCCCAAGAGTTGCCCTGCTTGGTGACCTTGCGCTGCAGACCCGACAGCAGGCCCGCCACGATCACGACCTGGCCGTCGGGACGCTCGCCCTCGTTGAGGGAGGCGATCGTGCAGTCCGCCTCGCGTTCCAGGATGTGCTCCACGCCGAGGAGCGGGTGGTCGGACACGTACAGGCCGAGCATCTCCCGCTCGAACGCCAGGAGGGTCATCTTGTCCCACTCCTCGCCGTCGGGGATCGCGACGGCGAACGCGTCGTCGCCTCCCTCGTCCTCCAGCGCCCCGAAGAGGGAGTCCTGGCCGACGGCCTCCTTGCGCTTGATGTCGATGACCGAGTCGATCGCCTGCTCGTGGATCATGAGCAGGGACTTGCGCTTGTGGCCGAGTTCGTCGAACGCTCCGGCCTTGATCAGCGACTCCACGACCCGCTTGTTGCACACCGCCGGCGGAACCTTGTTCAGGAAGTCGTTGAAGTCGGTGAAGGGGCCCTTCTCCTTGCGGGCCTGGATGATGCCCTCCACCACGTTCGTGCCGACGTTGCGGACGGCCGACAGCCCGAAGCGGATCTCGGTGTCGCCGATCGGGGTGAAGTCGGCCTCGGAGGTGTTGACGTCCGGGGGCAGCACCGTCAGCTTCATGCGGCGGCACTCGTTGAGGTAGAGGGCGCTCTTGTCCTTGTCGTCGCCGACGGAGGTGAGCAGCGCGGCCATGTACTCGGCCGGGTAGTTGGCCTTGAGGTAGGCGGTCCAGTAGGAGACCAGCCCGTACGCGGCGCTGTGGGCC
>DATCLF010000198.1:0-4259 GCA_036564055.1 Spirillospora sp. | reverse complement strand
CAACAGCGGCCTGCAGGGCATCGGTCTCGGCATGGCCGCCCCGACGATCCTGGCGTTCGGCACCGAGGAGCAAAAGCGCCGTTTCCTCAAGCCGCTGTGGACCGGCGAGGAGATCTGGTGCCAGCTCTTCAGCGAGCCGGGCGCGGGCTCGGACCTGGCCACGCTGGCCACCAGGGCGGTCAGGGACGGCGACGAGTGGGTGATCGACGGGCAGAAGGTGTGGACGTCGGGCGCGCACCACGCCCGGTGGGCGATCCTCGTCGCCCGCACCGACCCGGACGTCCCCAAGCACCGCGGCCTGACCTACTTCATCTGCGACATGACCGCCCCGGGCGTCGAGGTGCGGCCCCTGCGGCAGATCACCGGCGAGGCGGAGTTCAACGAGGTCTTCCTCACCGACGTGCGGATCCCCGACGAGCACCGCCTCGGCGAGGTCGGCGAGGGGTGGCGGGTCGCCACCACGACGCTGATGAACGAGCGGGTCGCCATCGGCGGCGGCGCCGCGCCCCGCGAGAGCGGCATGATCGGCGTGGTGGCGCGGCTCTGGCGCGACCGTCCCGAGCTGCGCTCGCCCGCCCTGCACGATGCCGTGATGCGGGCGTGGGTGCAGGCCGAGGCCGTCCGGCTCAGCGCCGAGCGGGTGCGCCAGCAGCTCGCCGCCGGTCAGCCCGGCCCGGAGGGCTCGGGCGTCAAGCTGACGTACGCGGCGCTCAACCAGGAGGTGTCCGGCCTGGAATTGGAGCTGCTCGGCGAGGACGGGCTGCGCTACGACGACTGGACCATGCGTCGGCCTTCGGAGGTCGACTTCACCCGCCGCTCGGCCGGGTTCCGGTACCTGAGGGCCAAGGGCAACTCCATCGAGGGCGGCACGTCGGAGATCCTGCGCAACATCATCGCCGAGCGGGTGCTGGGCCTTCCCGGCGAGATCCGGGTCGACAAGGACGTGCCGTGGAAGGACCTCCCCAAGTGACCGACCTGCTGTACAGCGAGATCGAGAACGACCTGCGCGCGAGCGTCCGCGAGGTCCTCGACGACAAGGCGCCCTGGACGTCCGTCCTCGCCGGGACCGAGAGGGACGAGCCGTACGACGCGGAGCTGTGGCGGACCGTCGCCGTCGAACTCGGCTGCGCGGGCCTGCCGGTGCCCGAGGACGTCGGCGGCGCGGGCGCCACGTGGCGCGAGACCGCCGTCGTCATGGAGGAGCTGGGCCGCTACACCGCGCCCGTCCCGTTTCTCACCAGCGCGGTGACGGCGACGGCCGCGCTGATGGCGGCGGGGGAGCGCGACCTGCTCGCGCGCCTCGTCTCCGGCGACGCGATCGCCGTCCTGGCCGTCCCGTTCAGCGCCGCTCCCGGCGAGACGCCCGCACCCGTCGAGGTCGCGGACGGCGCGGTGACCGGCGAGGTCACCAGCGTCGCCGACGGGCTCGCCGCCGACGTGTTCCTCGTCCCCGCGGCGGACGGCCTGTACGCGGTGGACGCCGCCGATGCCGATCGCACGGCCGTGACCTCGCTCGACATGACGCGCCGCCTCGCCGACGTCACGTTCTCCACGGCGCCGGCCCGGCTCGTCGCCGAGGGGACGGACGCCGTGCGCGCCGCACTGGTGACCGGTGCCGCGATGCTGGCGTCCGAGCAGCTCGGGCTCGCCCAGCGATGCCTGGACGACACCGTCGCCTACGTGAAGACGCGCTACCAGTTCGGCCGTCCCGTCGGCTCCTTCCAGGGGCTCAAGCACCGCCTCGCCGACCTGTGGACGTCCATCACCCAGGCCCGTGCGGTCGCCCGCCACGCCGCGTCCCGCGTTGCGGGCGACTCTGCGGCCGGTGACTCTGCGGCGGGCGACGGGCCGGGCGGGGACGAGACGGCGATCGCCGTGGCGGTCGCCCAGGCCCACTGCTCGGCAGTCGCGGTCAAGGCCGCCGAGGAATGCGTGCAGATGCACGGAGGGATCGGCTTCACCTGGGAGCACCCGGCGCACCTGTACCTGAAGCGCGCGAAGGCCGACGCGATCGCCTTCGGCACCCCCGACCGCCACCGCGCCGCCCTGGCCGCCCTGGTCGACCTCCCGCCCGCCTGAGGGAGCCGGCCGGCGGGCATCGGTCGACGGGGGCCGGTCAGAGAGTGTGGCGCAGCCGCCGCCCCAGCCGCCGGATCGGGGACAGGAGGGCGTGGTCGGGTTCCCCGTCCCGCTCGGACACCTCGTCCAGAAGCGTGTCGAACGAGGGGGTGCGCACGCACACGAGCGTCGCCCGCGCGCGGCGGGCGCAGTGCAGCCGCACCGACGGCCGCAGCAGGCGGGAGAACGGCCCGCGCCTGCCGTGCCCGACGACGAGGATGTCGTCCTCGCCCGCCAGCCGGACCAGCGCAGCCCCGGGTTCGCCCACCAGCGCGAGCGCCGTCAGCTCCACCCCTTCGGGAGGTCCGCCGCACACGTCGGCGAGGACCCGGGCGATGAGCTCGGCGCCCGAGGCGCGCAGTGCTTCCGTGGCGCCGCTGCCGACGCCCGCCGCCGACATGTGCGGCGGCAGCGGCGCCGCGTGGGCGACCACCAGCGGCAGCCCCCGCAGCCGTGCCTCGCCGATCGCCCAGGACAGCGCGGAGCGGGCGCCCGGCGAGTCGTCCACCCCCACCACCACGCGGGGGCCGCCCTCCGGTCTCGCGTTCACGGTCCCTCCCGAGGCCGCCGGATGGATGGGCGTCCAGCCGTTTTCATCCTGGGATGAAAAAGCTTCACTCTAGGGTGCAGATATACCCGCCGCGAAGGAAGACCCAGCGCCGATGAACACGCCGTTTCTCCGCGGAACCGAGCCCTTGACCGGAGGCCGGCGACACCTAAAGCGCCACTATTGCGGACATGGTCGAGGCGGCGCGGCCGGGACCGGGGCCGGAAGGCCCCGGTTCACGACGCGGTGATCTGCTCGGCGATCCACCGCGGGACGTCCCGGACGTCCGCGGGAACGGTCCCGGGCTCGAAGGTGCGGGCGCGGCCGTCCGGAGTGCGGGCCCGCCACCTCCCGCCGCCCATGTCGATGATCGTGGAGACGACCCGGCCGTCCTTGTCCGACAGGAACCACAACCCGTCGTACTCGGCCAGCTCATAACCGCCGACGAAGGTCACGCGGACCTCCGCAGATGCCACCGCACGGTGACGGCCAGCGTGTCGCGCGAAGCGGCCTCCACCAGCAGCGGTCCCCGCGAACTCGGAACGACCGCCCACCATGACCCGGTGGCGAGCCCGTACCAGTACATGACCCCGCGAAGGACGGCAGGCGCCGCCTCTCCGGCGAGCCCACCGGCGTTACCGTCTACCGCCGCCGACGCGCAGGTCACCTCGTGAGGGTCGAACGCGGCGGGTACTTCACTCAAAGCCGGACCTCCGCTCCGGTCAGGCCCCGCCCAACGGTGTTCGCCCACCGCCCGGGGCCGCTCTTCTGTGCGCTGGGGCACCTTTCGACCCCTACCTGACCGCGCACACGGCTACGGTGAGAACTGTTGCTCTGTTGCCTGTCAGCAGGGGCAACACCGTGAACGGGCCAACCTGGGGCGAAACGGGTGGTGGCGGGGGTGTCGTTCGGCGAAGTCATGAGGCGGCTGATGGCCGAGCGGCAGATCGGCCTTCGTGCTCTGGCACGGCAGGTACCGTGCAATCCCGGCTATCTGTCCAAGGTGTCCCGTGACCTGAAGCTTCCGTCTGCGGACGTTGCCGCTCGCCTGGACGACATCTTGGACGCGGACGGTGCGCTGGTCGACGCCCGAGACCGTGGCCCCGGCCTTGGACCGGACGGGGATCTGGATGCGGAGCGGCTCCGGTATGTGCAGCGGTACCCGATGCGCATCGACGCCGCCCTGGTCGATGGGCTGGCCGCCACACTGGCCAGTCAGCGGCGGCTGGAGGACGTGGTGGGTTCGGCCGCAGTGCTCGGTGCCGCGGCCGCGCACTTGGGCATGGTGCTGCGTCTGCTGCGGGACGCGCGCGGCCCTCAAGTCCGGCGGCTGACCGCGGTCGCGTCCGAGGCGTCGCAGTTCAATGGGTGGTTGAACACGTCGGTCGGGGCGCACGAGAAGGCAGGCCCGCTGTACGACCAGGCCCTGCGGCTCGGGATGCAGGCCGGCGACGACGACCTCGCCGCGACCGCGCTGTCGATGCGGGGACATCTGGCGTGGGTGAGCGGCGACTTCGGGGACATGGCCGGGTTATCGGAGGCCGCGGCAGGAATGGCGACCGCGGTCGGTACCCGCACGGTCGCGATGCAGCAG